>RGZR01000070.1 GCA_010031465.1 Flavobacteriia bacterium | reverse complement strand
CGGGTTATGAGCCCGACGAGCTACCACTGCTCTACCTCGCGATATGAGTGGTCAAAAGTATAAATTCTAATTGAGATGTGCAACACCGAAATGAATCTATTCGTGCAGAATTTCATCCATAGAAATAGTGTATTTTTGCAATCAAATTCATTAGATGAGTAGCATTGTAGCGGTAGTTGGACGTCCAAATGTTGGAAAATCCACTTTTTTTAATCGCATGATTCAAAAGCGAGAAGCCATAGTGGACGCTACCAGTGGTGTTACACGAGACCGGCATTACGGAAAATCAGATTGGAATGGCGTAACCTTTACCTTAATTGACACCGGAGGTTATGTGGAAGGGAGCGATGATATTTTCCAGAAAGAGATTGATAAGCAAGTAAGTCTTGCAATTGATGAAGCAGATGCCATCATTTTTATGGTTGATGTATCCGAAGGAATTACCCCTATGGATGAAATTATAGCCAATTTGCTTCGGCGTTCTCAAAAGCCCATTTTTTTGACTGTAAACAAAGTTGATAGTGCCCAAAGACAAGAAGAGACGGTTGAGTTTTATGCTCTTGGATTTCCTTCCTTGTTTCCCATTTCAAGTGTTAATGGAAGCGGAAGTGGAGAATTATTAGACGAATTGATTAAAATTTTACCTCAACAGCAAATAACTCATGAAGATGATCGCCCGCGTTTTGCCGTGGTAGGAAGACCCAACGCAGGTAAGTCATCATTTATTAATGCGTTAATAGGGGAAGACCGTTATATTGTTACTGATATTGCTGGCACAACCCGTGATAGTATTGACACCCCGTATACTCGATTCGGTTTTGATTTTAATCTTGTAGATACTGCTGGTATTCGGAGAAAAGCTAAAGTGAAAGAGGATATCGAATTTTATTCTGTGATGCGTTCTGTCCGGGCTATTGAATATAGCGATGTGTGTTTACTTTTAGTTGATGGCACCCGAGGTTTTGATGGTCAAGTTCAGAATATTTTTTGGCTGGCCCACCGCAACCATAAGGGAATTGTAATTTTGGTTAACAAATGGGATTTGATTGAAAAAGACACCATGGCAACCAAGCGTTACGAAGAAGAAATCAGAAAACAAACCGCCCCATTTGTTGACATCCCGATTTTATTCATTTCATCATTAACAAAACAGCGAATTTATAAAGCTGTAGAAACTGCTGTAGAAGTTTATAAAAGCAGATCAAACCGTATTCCAACAAAGGAACTTAACAACGTTATGTTGCCCATAATTGAAAGAAATCCCCCACCAGGGTATAAGGGGAAATACGTAAAAATTAAATTTTGTACCCAATTGCCTACGCCTCACCCGCAATTTGCGTTTTTCTGCAATTTACCTCAATATGTAAAAGACCCTTACAAACGATTTTTAGAAAATAAACTTCGTGCTGAATTTGATTTTACGGGGGTACCCTTGCAGTTGTTTTTCAGAAAAAAATAACCGTTTATAAATTCTCTTTAAGTGATTCTAGAGTAGATTTTATCTGCTCTAATTTAGAGAGTATTACTTGTTTTGAACTCCCTTCTTTTCGAAGCTTTAGCTGTTTTTTTGCCCCCTGAATGGTCATCCCCTTTTCTTTTACTAAATGAAAAATATACTGTAAAGTCAATACGTTTTCGGGCGTGTACTTTCGGGTTCCGCTTTCCTTTTTTTTGGGTTGAATTTCTTCAAATTCTTTTTCCCAAAATCGCAATAAAGAAGGGTTTACATCAAATGCTTTGGCCACCTCGCCTATGGTATAATAGCGTTTTTCTGGCAGGTTGAGGTGCATGATTAATCCATCGATTGGTTTTCTTGCTTTGACTGAGTAAGTAAAGCATCAAATTCCTTTGGAGAAAGATTTCCGTAGTAAAAGTCTACAGGATTAATTTTTTTGTTTTCCTTAAAAATTTCGTAATGCAAATGTGGACCTGCGGAACGCCCCGTATTTCCTACATAGCCAATAATATCGCCCCGTTTTACTTTTTGTCCTCTTCGCACATTGTATTTAGACAAGTGGGCATACAAACTAACATAGCCAAAACCATGATCGATACGTATGTGGTTTCCGTGCCCTGCAGATCGATTATCAGCTCGCTTTACTACGCCATTTCCAGTAGCATAAACGGGTACCCCTTTCTTGGCTGTAAAGTCAATACCGTAATGAAAACGCCTCTTTTTGGTAAAGGGATCGGTTCGGTATCCATAGCCTGAAGCTAATCGGATTAAATCTTTGTTTTTGATGGGTTGTATAGAAGGAATAGCTTCAATCAAGGCGGCTTTGTTTTCAGCAAGCCGTTCAATTTCATCTAGCGATCGCGACTGAACTACCGTTTGTTTCGTTAATATGTCCAATCGTTTGGAAATGTCTATTATTAATTCAGAATTGTCGTATCCCTCCAAGTTGCTGTATCGATTTACCCCTCCAAACCCCGCTTTTCGTTGCTCCTCAGGAATGGGGCTGGCCTCAAAATAGACGCGGTATAAATTATTGTCCCGTTCTTCTACATTGGCAAGTACTGATTCGAGTTGGGTTAATTTTTTATTTAAAATTTCAAACTGAAGTTCGTAATTTTCAAGGGCTCTTTTTTGTGTAATTTCGGCAGGGGTATTAATCCAATCTGAATTCATCAGAATAAGTAAAACACTTACTCCAAATACGAAAGAAAAAGTAATAAATAAAATGACATTCGAAATACGGCGTTTATTTGTAAGAGCAATCGGACGATAGGAAAGTGTTTCGGGGTCGTAATAGTATTTAACTTTAGTCATAAAGTCTTACAAATTTTCATTTCTTTTGCATAGAGAAAAAGAAATAGTTGCACAAAGATACAAAATTTGATACGAAATTGATTTTTTAAGAGTATCATCAACAATGTACAACAGGTAAATTTTAAATTATACGATGAAGTCCACTGAGGTCAGACAACAGTTTTTAGATTTTTTTGCTTCCAAAAAGCACACCATAGTGCCCTCTGCACCTATGGTGGTTAAAAATGATCCCACCCTAATGTTCACAAACGCGGGGATGAATCCCTTTAAAGAATATTTTCTTGGTAATGCCACTCCTTCAGCAAATCGTATTGCCGATACTCAGAAATGCTTACGTGTTTCAGGAAAACACAACGATTTGGAAGAAGTAGGAATTGATACCTATCACCATACTTTCTTTGAAATGTTAGGCAATTGGAGCTTTGGTGATTATTTTAAGAAAGAAGCCATTGACTGGGCTTGGGAATTGTTAACTCAGGTGTATGCTATTGATCCGAGTAAACTGTATGTCACCATATTTGAAGGCGCTCCCGATGAAAATATTGAACGCGATAACGGAGCTTATGCTTTGTGGAAAAATCACGTTGCTGAAGACCGTATTTTATTAGGAAATAAAAAAGATAATTTCTGGGAAATGGGAGATCAAGGGCCTTGTGGTCCTTGTTCTGAAATACACGTAGACATTCGCTCTGAAGAAGAAAAAGCAAAGGTGCCGGGTGCAGAATTAGTAAATAAAGATCATCCTCAGGTAATTGAAGTTTGGAATTTGGTTTTTATTGAATTTAATAGAAAAGCCGACGGTAGCTTAGAAAAACTACCTGCTCAACACGTAGACACGGGAATGGGTTTTGAACGGTTGTGTATGGTGCTGCAGCACAAAACTTCAAATTATGATACCGATGTTTTTGAACCGTTAATTCGAGAAATTGAAACCATAACAAATACGACTTATGGGGTGCTTGAAGAAACAGACAGAGCCGTTCGCGTTATTGCTGATCATTTACGCACGGTATATTTTGCTATTGCTGACGGGCAATTGCCATCTAATAATGGAGCGGGATATGTTATCCGTAGAATTTTAAGAAGGGCAATTCGTTATGGTTTTACCTTTTTAAATCAAAAAGAACCCTTCATCCATCAATTAGTGAAAACACTTTCTCTTCAAATGGGTGAGGCTTTCCCCGAATTGAAAAGAGAACAAGCCTTGGCCTTTAATGTAATCAAAGAAGAAGAGTCCTCTTTCTTAAAAACGCTGGATCAAGGTTTATTGCTTTTAGAAACCATTCTCCAAAATGCACCTCAAAAAACTGTTGAGGGTACAAAAGCCTTCGAGCTTTATGACACTTTTGGATTTCCTTTTGATTTGACGGCCCTAATTGCGAGCGAAAGAGGATACTTAATCGACGAATCTGGCTTTCAAGCTGCCATGGAAAAACAGAAATCAAGATCAAGGGCAGCAGCTGCTTCTAAAGCGGATGACTGGGTTGTGTTGATCGATGACGAAGTGGAAGAGTTTGTAGGGTATGATCTTCTAACCACACAGGTAAAAATTACACGGTATCGGAAAATGACCACTTCTAAAGACGGTGATTTTTATCAATTGGTATTTAATCTAACTCCTTTTTATCCTGAGGGAGGGGGGCAAGTTGGAGACAAAGGCTATTTGGAATCCGCTAATGGTGATGTATTTTATATTCTGGACACCAAAAAAGAAAACAATTTAATTCTTCATCATACCAAAAACTTACCAGATAAAGTAGAGTTCCCCTTTACAGCGGTGGTTGACCCCAAACAGCGTCAACGTACCTCAAGCAATCATACGGCTACTCACCTGATGCATCAAGCCTTGCGCAAAGTATTAGGTACCCATGTACAACAAAAGGGATCTATGGTACATTCAGGCATGTTTCGGTTTGATTTTTCCCATTTTGCGAAACTAACACAAGATGAATTGATAGAAGTAGAACAATTTGTAAACGCAAGAATTGAGGAGCACATTACTTTAGAAGAAAACAGAAATACACCTTACCAAGAGGCATTGAATCAAGGCGCTATGGCTTTGTTTGGTGAAAAGTATGGCGATACCGTTCGCACTATACGATTTGGAAAATCCGTTGAACTTTGTGGAGGAACACACGTAAGCAATACAGCGGATATTTGGCATTTTAAAATCTTGTCAGAAGGAGCTGTGGCTGCGGGCATTCGAAGAATTGAAGCCATTACGGGTGATGCTGTGAAAACTCATTTTGAATCTCAAAGTCAAGTGCTGGGAACAGTGTCAAAAACGCTAAAACAAGCACAGGACCCCGTAAAGGCCATTCAGCATTTACAAGAAGAAAATGCAACATTAAAAAAAGAGTTACAAAGTCTTTCAAAATTAAAAGCAGAGGTACTAAGTGTATCGTTAAGCAAACAGTTTAAAACCATCGGAAAGGTGTCATTTCTTTCCTCTGAAGTTGATTTGGATGCCCAAGGAATGAAAGATTTGTCTTTTCAACTAGGCGAAGAAAAAGACAATGCCCTAATTGTTTTGGCTTCTTCAAAAGAGGGGAAACCTCTTTTGAGTTGTTTCGTTTCAAAACCTTTAGTAGCGCAGGAACAGTTAGATGCGGGAGCAATTGTAAGAAGTTTAGGCAAGCACATTGAAGGAGGTGGTGGTGGACAACCCTTCTTTGCTACTGCAGGAGGTAAAAAAACAGAGGGTATTTCGGATGCCCTAAAAGCCGCAGAAGCCTTTTGTTAAAATTAACGGGATTCAGGCGGATAATGGCTTACAATTTCTTGAACAAAAAGGGCAATACGTTCGTCACGGTTTTTTAAATTATCCTGAATTCCTCCCTGTCCTTTTCCTTGCCAAACTAATTGTTTGGAGGTAGCATCAATAATGTTTATATACAAGGTTCCTTCCGTACGTGTACTCACGGAACTGTAATTTGGACCCCAAAACCAAGGATTAAATCCCCAACCCCAGCCCCAGCCGCCCCAGTTGTTGTTATTCACAATTACTTGTTGTTTAGCTGCAGTAGTAAAGCCAATTAAAACATCAGGAGTTTCGGATTTTGAAAGCCCCTTTACCGCCATTTCGTTATCAAGGGCATTGAGAATTCGCCTTTTATCCAAGTCTGAAATGTCTACTTTGTCGATTTCCGGTTTGAAAAAAGCAAAGGTTTTGTATTGAGAAAAATCGACAGAATTATCGTGGTCAGAGTAAACGCGAATAGATGAGCATGAAATCAGAAACACAAACGAAAGAGCAAAAAGTAATTTTTTCATGATAGACGATTTTAAGAATTCAATTGCAATAATTATGCCGCATTAGTCCCCTTTTTTCGGATCATAATCATAGGGGCAATGTCTACAATTACTTTTGCAACAATACCCTCGTTTTAAATGGTATTGAGCTGTAAAAACCCGATACCCATCTTCATTCCAATAAAAATCTCCTTCTTCTAAGGCAGGTAGGTTTCCTAACGACATTTATTAATGTAATTTTGAATGAATGATATTTGATTCCTTCAAAAATAGTACAAATCAATCGCTTGGTAACCATCAAGGGCATACGATTGTAATGAAAAGAGAAGATCAACTCCATCCCATCGTTTCGGGCAATAAATTTAGAAAATTGAAATACGTATTTGAATCGCTTCCGAAACAGGTATCAGCGCTGCTTACCTTTGGCGGGGCTTTTTCAAATCATTTAGCAGCTACTGCAGCAACTGGCGCCTACTTCGGCGTTCAAACTATAGGGATTGTTCGGGGGGAGGAATGGCAAAATAAAATAAATGAGAGTGAAACCCTTTCCTTTTGTCAAAAAAACAGAATGAAATTGTACTGCATTTCAAGAGCTTCCTATTCCGAAAAAGAAAATGCTCCTGAAATTCAAGCCCTTCTAAAACAGTCTACTCAGACCTTTCTTTTACCTGAAGGGGGGTTGAGTAACCTCGCAGTTCAAGGGTGTGAAGAAATTTTAAACGATGCGGATGATGAATTTGAGGCTGTATGTGTTAGTGTGGGTACAGGGGCTACATTGGCGGGCTTACGAAATTCAGCAAAACCACATCAAAAAATTATCGGTTTCCCAGCATTACAACAAACCTCATATACTTCAGCAGTAAACCCCTTCATTATTAATCACGAATTTGAACTACAAACAGCCTATACGTTTGGAGGTTATGCTAAGGTTACGGCTGAATTAATTGACTTTATGAATCAATTTTATCAACAATATGGAATTCCTTTGGATCCGGTATACACGGGAAAAATGCTTTTTGGTATTTTTGACCTCATAAAGAAAAAGAAATGGGTTTGGGGGAAAAAGATTTTGGTTATTCATACGGGTGGACTTCAAGGAATAGCACCAATGAATCGAAAACTTGCCAGCAAAGCTCTTCCTCTATTACGTTACTCCGACTACTTGTAATGGGGTTTCTTTTTAGTTGTTTAATTTCTTGTGGTACGCGTCGTATAGTGGTTGATAAGCGTCAGGTGAAATCACCAGAAGTGGTAACTGAAGTAAAGGCCCTCCCAAAGGAAAAAAGTACTCTTCCTCCAGCGGGATTATTAACCTCAAGAGAAAAGATTTTAAATTATATCGAAACCTACGCTCCAATTGCACAAGAAGAAATGAAATCTGCAGGAATTCCAGCAAGTATTACCTTAGCTCAAGGTATTTTGGAATCAGGTATGGGATACGGCAGATTGGCTGTAGAAGGCAACAATCATTTTGGCATCAAATGCCATACCACTTGGGAAGGGCCTCGATTGTACCACGACGATGATGAAAAAGGTGAATGTTTTCGAGTCTACACTTCTGCACGTCAATCCTTTCATGATCATTCCCAGTTTTTACAAGACAGACCCCGATACGCCTCATTATTTTTAATTCCAATTCACCGCTATGAAGCCTGGGCTAAAGGATTAAAAAAAGCAGGATACGCCACAGACCCTAAATACGCCGATAAACTTATTAGCTTAATTGAACGGTTTGAATTGGATCGATTTGACGACAAAAAAAATCAGTTTGTTAAATCAGCTAAAAAGGAACCTATTATAGAACATAAGGTGGTAAAAGGGGATACCTTATACTCCATGTCAAAAAAATACAAGGTTTCTATTAAAGCCATTCTTCAACTGAATAATTTAGTTGAGCCTACTATTTATTTAGGTCAAATTCTTCAAATTCCCACACCCTAACAAAATGAATTATCAACGCAGTAGTCAATTGTTTAAAGAAGCCCAACAGGTAATCCCTGGGGGGGTTAACTCACCCGTTCGAGCATTTAAAGCTGTAGGGGGAACCCCTATTTTTATGCAAAGGGCTCAAGGCGCCTATTTGTATGATGAAGACGGGAAACGATACATCGATTATATTTCGAGTTGGGGCCCAATGATTTTGGGACATGCACACCCTGCTGTTGTTGAAGCCATTCAAAAAGCTGCAGAAATGGGAACTTCGTATGGTACTCCCACTGCTTTGGAAACTGAAATCGCAACATTGGCATTGTCTATGGTGCCCAATATGGATAAAATTCGCTTTGTGAATTCAGGGACAGAAGCTTGTATGAGTGCAGTGCGTTTGGCTAGAGGGGTAACCCAAAGAGAAAAGATCATCAAATTTTCAGGTTGTTATCACGGCCATTCGGATGCATTTCTAATTCAAGCAGGTAGCGGGGCAGTTACCTTTGGAAGTCCAAGTAGCCCAGGCGTAACAAAGGGTACGGCTCATGACACTCTATTAGCCCCATACAATAATTTAGATGCGGTAACCCAACTCTTTGAAGAATATCCCGATGAAATTGCCGCCCTTATCATTGAACCTGTTGCGGGAAATATGGGTTGCATTCTACCAAAAAAGGGCTTTTTAGAAGGCCTTAGAGCTTTATGTGATCAATACAACACCTTGCTCATTTTTGATGAAGTAATGACGGGATTTCGATTGGCACCAGGAGGGGCGCAAGAGCGATTATCCATTAAGGCAGATATTGTTACTTACGGAAAAGTGATTGGTGGTGGACTACCCGTGGGGGCTTTTGCAGCCTCTGATGCGATTATGCAGCATTTGGCTCCCAATGGACCCGTTTACCAAGCGGGGACCTTGAGCGGTAATCCATTGGCAATGGCTGCGGGTTTAGCCACTTTGCAGCAATTAAAAAAAGACACTGCACTATATACACGTTTAGATCAAAAAACACAACAACTGCATGAAGGGCTCCAATCCCTTTTAGTAAAAAAAGGCCTCCCGTTTCAAATTAACCGATTAGGGTCAATGATTTCATTGCATTTTACGGCTTCAGAAGTGGTTGATTTTCAATCGGCTTCACTGGGAAATAATGACTCCTTTAATCGCTATTTTCACAGTATGTTAGACCAGGGGGTTTATTTGCCTCCTAGTGCTTTTGAAAGCTATTTTCTAAACGATGCCTTGTCGAATAATGACATTGATAAGACGTTGGAGGGCTTTTCCAATTTTATTAAAAAATCCTACTAAAAAGAGAATAAAAAAACCGACTGTTGTCGGTTTTTTTTAGAATTATTTTTTTCTTCTCTGAGCTGTTACTCCCCTTTGCATTTGGGCATTGGGTCGCTTTCCTTTTCCCGCACGCATAGGTCTTCGCTTAGCAGAAAAACTTTTTTT
>RGZR01000069.1 GCA_010031465.1 Flavobacteriia bacterium | reverse complement strand
TCGAAGTATCAGCGCGACGAGTTTTGAGTCTTCGCCCTCGACGATCAGGGTTTTGATCGTTTGCTCAATAGGAAGATCGAGAAAGGCAACAATGTCGCTGATGGTCTTCTGATTCGGCGTTGCTACCTTCTCTAGTTCATCCGGCTGAGTGTCTGTCGCGGAAGGGGTGATCGCCTCAGCCAACTCGATATTGGCCGCGTATTCACTGTCACTACTGAAGGCGATCAAGTCTTCGCCTGAGTCCGCGAGCACATGGAATTCAGTGGAAGCCGACCCTCCTATGCTGCCCGTGTCCGCGGCAACTGGGCGAAATGTCAGCTGCATCCTGCTCAGAATCCTGGAGTAGGTGTCATGCATGCACTGATAGGTTTCGGCGAGAGAATCCATCGAGGAGTGAAAGGAATAAGCATCTTTCATGACAAATTCGCGCGCTCTCAACACACCAAAACGCGGGCGCGTCTCATCTCGAAACTTCGTTTGAATTTGGTAATAGTTAACGGGCAGCTGCTTATGGCTCTTTAGCACTTGGCGAGCAATGTCTGTGATGACTTCTTCATGAGTGGGACCAAAACAGAAGTCACGCTCGTGACGGTCTTTAAATTTGAGCAGTAAGCCTTCGTCGTATAGCCCCCATCGACCGGACTCCTGCCAAAGCTCAGCTGGCTGTGAGGTTGGCATTAGCAATTCCTGCGCGCCGCTTCGATCCATTTCTTCTCTAACGATAGCCTCGATTTTCCTCAACACGCGCAAACCGAGTGGCATCCAGGAGTAAATTCCTGATGCGAGTTTGCTGATAAAACCACCCCTGATTTAAGTACAATACTGTACAACGGTTCTGAAGTAATTACGATGTCCAATAACAATTTGGGAAATCGTTTTTTAGTTGGGGCTTCCGCCGAAGGAAAACTCGATTTATTACAAAAGCTTCAACTGCAGGGAAACCTTTCGTATATCAGTGCTTTAAAAAATGATATATACGGCCCTTTACCTTCCATTTCTCCTATATTCGGTTCTGTATTGCTTCATTATTCTAAAGACCAATGGTTTAGTCAGCTTCGATTTCAATTCAGTGGTTCAAAAGACCCTTCTCAATATAGCTTTGGAGGCGAAGACGGCCTTGAAGAAACCCCCTTACTTGTAGAAGAATTAAATCAATATGCCGGCACCCCAAGTTGGAATATATTTTCTTTGATGGCTCAATACAAATGGAATGAACAAATTCGTTTTCGTTTTGCCCTTGACAATATCTTTGACCGACACTACCGAACCTTTGCTTCAGGAATTTCAGCTCCAGGTAGGAATTTAAGCCTTGGTGTACATCTTCAATTTTAGGGATAACCCTTTGATTTCCATTCGCCCAAGGGCAATTATTTTAGCTGAATTACTTACTTTCGCAATCAAATTTAGGAGAATTAATATTTTTCTTATTTAATTTAAATAGGAAGTAAAATCTACTAATGTGAAATTTAACGAATACAAAGGACTTGATTTACCGCAAATTGCTTCAACTGTACTTGAAAGATGGAAACAAGACGGTACTTTTGAAGCTAGCATAGCGAAACGGGATGGGCATAATGCTTTTGTGTTTTATGAAGGGCCTCCATCTGCCAATGGGATGCCGGGAATTCACCATGTTATGGCACGTACTATTAAGGATATCTTTTGTCGCTTTAAAACCCAAAAAGGATTTCAAGTTCATCGTAAAGCAGGGTGGGACACACATGGTTTACCGGTTGAATTAGGGGTAGAAAAAGAATTGGGAATCACTAAAGATGCCATAGGGAAAAGCATTTCTGTAGCAGAATATAATGCGGCTTGTAAAGAAGCCGTAATGCGCTACACCGATGTATGGAATAATCTAACAGAACGAATTGGTTACTGGGTTGATATGAACGACCCTTATATAACCTATACTCCCAAGTATATGGAATCGGTTTGGTGGTTACTCAAACAAATCTATAGCAAAGGGCTTCTGTATAAGGGGTATACTATTCAACCTTACTCCCCCATGGCCGGAACAGGATTGAGTTCCCATGAATTAAATCAACCTGGAACATACCAAGACGTAAGTGATACAACGGTTACCGCTCAATTTAAAGCCATTAAAAGTTCACTCCCTGCCCATTTACAAGCTGATGTTCCTTTGTATTTCCTCGCTTGGACAACTACTCCATGGACTTTGCCCTCCAATACGGCACTTACCGTTGGAAAAAAAATTGAATATGCCGTAGTGCATACTTACAACCAATACACATTTGAACCCGTACGTGTTGTTATAGCAAAAGCCCTGATAAATAAACAATTTGGGAAAAAATATGAGCTAAAAGATTCCTTGGCCGATTTTACTCATGAAGACAAAATAATACCCTATACTGTTGAACAAACCTTTTCAGGGTCAGCATTATTAGGTATTCGATATGAACAGCTTTGGGCAGAGGCACCTCTTCCTTTGACTCATCCTGAAAATGCATTTCGTGTAATTGCGGGTGATTTTGTTACCACAGAAGAGGGTACAGGAATAGTACACACCGCACCTACCTTTGGAGCTGATGATGCTAAGGTGGCCAAAGAAGCACGCCCCGAAGTTCCTCCCCTATTGGTTTTAGATGAAAATGGAAATACTGCACCTCTTGTTGATCTACAGGGCCGTTTTCGAAAAGAAGTAGGGACCCTAGCAGGTCGCTTTGTAAAACAAGAATACTACCCTGAAGGTGAGGTGCCTGAACGCTCCACAGATGTTGAAATTGCTATACAACTAAAAGAAGAAAACAAGGCATTCAAGGTTGAAAAATACGTTCACTCTTATCCGAACTGCTGGCGAACCGATAAGCCCATACTGTACTATCCTCTTGACTCATGGTTCATTAAAGTCACAGAGGTTCGGGATATAATGACCTCGCTCAACAAAGAAATTAATTGGAAGCCTAAAGCTACAGGTGAAGGTCGCTTTGGCAACTGGTTAGCCAACGCAAATGATTGGAATCTTTCCCGCTCTCGTTTCTGGGGAATCCCTCTTCCGGTTTGGCGCACAGAAGACGGTTCGGAAACAAAGGTTATCGGCTCCGTTTCAGAATTGAAAAATGAAATTGATTTGGCTATAAACAAGGGGCTTATGCAATTAAATCCCTTTGCTCAATTTGAAGAAAACAATACGGCTGACAGCAATTATGAAGGCATTGATTTACATAAACATGTGGTAGATACAATTGTTTTATGCAGTGACTCAGGTAACCCAATGCATCGAGAGCAAGACCTGATCGATGTTTGGTTTGACTCTGGTGCCATGCCCTATGCTCAATGGCATTATCCCTTTGAAAACAAAGAACTCATAGATCAAGGAAACTGTTTTCCTGCGGATTATATTGCAGAAGGTGTAGATCAAACTCGGGGCTGGTTTTATACGCTTCATGCCATTTCCACTCTTGTTTTTGGACAAAAAGCGTATAAAAATGTTGTCTCAAACGGATTGGTTTTAGACAAAACAGGACAAAAAATGTCCAAAAGACTAGGAAATGCCGTAGATCCTTTTGAAACTTTAGATCACTATGGGCCTGACGCCACACGTTGGTACATGATCTCAAATGCTAACCCTTGGGATAATTTAAAATTTGACGTCGAGGGCATCTCTGAAGTTCAGCGTAAATTTTTTGGAACGTTATACAATACCTATTCCTTTTTTAGCTTGTATGCTAATATTGATAACTTTAACCCATCCCAAGAAATAGAGGTTCCCTTGTCTGAAAGAACAGAACTTGACCGTTGGATTCTATCCGAATTAAATAGTCTTATACAATCTGTGGATGCGGCTTTTGAAGATTATGAGCCGACCAAGGCGAGTAGGGCAATTTCTGATTTTGTTCAAGAGCGTTTAAGCAATTGGTATGTGCGTTTATCAAGAAGACGGTTTTGGAAAGGCGAATATGGAAAAGATAAAATTGCTGCCTATCAAACTTTACATCATTGTTTAGTTACCGTAGCTCAATTGGCTGCTCCTATTGCCCCTTTCTATACCGATCAGTTGTACCAAGATTTAACATTAGGACAACAGGAATCTATCCACCTGAGTGATTTTCCAAAACCCGATATAAAGAGTATAGATCTTGCCCTGGAACAGCAAATAAATACTGCCCGAAGTCTTACTTCCTTAGCCCTTTCCCTACGGAAAAAGGAACAAATTAAAGTACGACAACCCCTTCAAAAAATGATTATTCCAGTTAAAAATAAAGAGGAAAGAAATCGTATTGAATGTGTTGCAGAACAATTAAAAAGTGAAATCAATGTAAAAGAAATTGAATTGCTAGATGATGCTAATAGTCTGCTAATTAAAGAGGTAAAGCCCAATTTTAAAGTTTTAGGCCCTCGGTTTGGAAAAGATCTTAAAGCCGTTGTCAATGCCATTTCACAATTGAGTGCTATACAAATTGATACACTTGAAGAAAAAGGTAATATAGAAATTCAGATAAATGAAAAAAATAGTATTTTAGAGCACTCTGATGTGGAGGTCTTTTTTAAAGACATTGAAGGCTGGCAAGTCGCACAAGGAAACGGTTTAACCGTTGCCCTGGACATGACTTTGAGTCCTGAACTTCAAAATGAAGGTATGGCTCGGGAATTGGTAAACCGCATTCAAAACTTGAGAAAAGACAGTGGTTTAGAAGTAACTGATAAAATTGAAGTTTCATTGGTAGCTGAACCTAAATTGAAAGCTGCTCTTTCGGAAAATATAAAGTACATACTTTCTGAAACGCTAGCGGACAAATTGGAATATAAGACTGAAATAAAGGACGGGTTGACAGTAGAATTTGATGCCATAAAAACGAAGATTCAAATTAAAAAAATATCCTAATGAGTACAAAAACGAGATATAATGACGCTGAACTTAAGGAATTTAAAACCTTAATTGAAGAGAAAATCCAGAAAGCAAAAGCAGATCTTGAATTGCTTAAAAGTGCTTATATGAATGACGGTAATAACGGAACTGATGACACAGCTCCTACCTTTAAGGCATTTGAGGAAGGTTCTGAAACCATGTCAAAAGAAGCGAACACCCAGTTGGCCCTTCGACAAGAAAAATTTATTCGTGACTTAAAAAACGCTTTGGTCCGTATTGAAAATAAAACCTACGGTATTTGTCGTGTCACAGGAAATCTTATTGATAAGAAACGCCTGTATTTAGTGCCTCATGCCACCCTAAGCATTGAAGCAAAAAATATGCAAAACTAAGATTTGACCCCTTCGATTAAATCAAAAACTTCTTATTTTACCTTGCATTGGGCCCTAGCGGTTATAGTAGGGGTACTGCTTCTTGATCAATGCAGTAAATTTTACATAAAACTCAATTATCCTCTAAGTGGCTATGGGGTTCCTCCAATACTGGATTGGGGGTTTTTTAAAATTCTATTTGTTGAAAATAGTGGAATGGCAATGGGGACTCAACTCAACGATATCCTTCCTTTCATTAACGATGAATTTGCAAAATTAATTTTAACCCTTTTTCGATTAATTGCCATTGGCGGGCTGGGTTACTGGCTATGGAATACGTTGAAAAAACAAGATGCTTTGCTGTTGAGCTGGGCACTATCCTTAATTTTTGCAGGAGCATTAGGAAATATTATAGATTCTGTATTTTATGGCGTTATTTTTACAGACAGCTACCGAACTATCGCTACACTCTTCCCTGAACAAGGCTATGCCCCTTTATTTTTTGGGCATGTTGTAGACATGCTTCAATTCCCCTTGGTGGAATGGGACTGGCCAGAATGGATGCCTTTTGTTGGAGGAGATCATTTTTTATTTTTTCAATACATTTTTAATTTTGCCGACGTCGCTATCAGTACGGGTGTAGGTATTTTGATTGTATTTAACAAAAAAATATTTTCTAAGCTTGAGCAAAGTGATGTATCGCATGAGGAGTAACACATGCATCTAAGGGAACGTCTCCTGAATGTAAATCTTCTATTTCCCCCTCGGGTTCAAAAAATGAAACACCAATTTTTTTAGTTTCCGAAGAACATTGCGCTAAAAAAGAATCATAAAACCCTTTTCCATACCCTACTCTATTTCCTTTTTTGTCAACTCCTAATAAAGGGACAAAAACAACTTGAGCCCATTTTTCGTCAACTTCAATACCTGATTGGGGTTCAATAAGATCCCATTTCGTTTTAATCAATTTTGTTGAATCGGTCAATAGTATAGACGTCAACTTGTGCTTCCCTATTATTTTGGGTACAGCAATATTTTTGTCATTCCCTTGCAACAGCGTTAAGAGAGGGGTTGTATCAACCTCTGCTTTGGCCTCAATTGATAAAAAAAGATGAAAATTAGAACGGTCCCAAACGGGAAGCTTTAAGCATTGATTTGCAATTGCAATGCTCCTTTCTTCTCTTTCTTGTTCGGTTAGCGCCGAACGAAATCGAACCATTTGTGCTCTTAATTCATTTTTTGTCATGAAATAGAAATTGCAAATCGGGGGGATATCATTTCTCTACCCAAAGAAAATCAATATTTTCATCAGTTGAAATTCAAGTCAAAAGCCTTCCTGAAGTTCCGGGGGTATATCAATATTTTGATAAGAACGACAAAATTTTGTACATCGGAAAGGCAAAAAATCTAAAAAAAAGGGTGTTGTCGTATTTCACCAAAACGCATAATCAACGTAAAACCACCCTTCTTGTTAAAAACATTGCGCGTATAGAACACATCGTGGTCAATTCTGAAATGGATGCCTTACTGCTTGAAAATTCGCTTATCAAAAAATACAAGCCAAGGTTCAATGTGATGTGGAAAGACGACAAGACTTATCCCTGGATTTGTATTAAAAACGAGCCTTTTCCACGCATTTTTTTAACCCGAAGAACCCCTGTCGATGGCTCAGAATATTATGGGCCCTTTACTAGCATTAAACCCATTCGAGCATTAATGGATTTAATTAAAACACTGTATCCGATACGAAGTTGTCATTACGATTTAAGTCCTGAAAAAGTTGCTGCAAAAAAATATAAAGTATGTCTTGAATATCATATTGGAAACTGTCTTGCTCCCTGCATTGATCTTGTTTCGCCCTTAAATTATGATGAGAATATTGAAGCCATTCGCCAAATCATCAAAGGAAATTACAAACAGTCTTTAGAAGCATTCCGTGAGGAAATGGAACGATTTGCCCTTACCCAAGAATATGAAAAAGCCCAATGGATAAAAGAAAAAATTGAGCATTTAGAACATTACCAAGCACGCTCTACCGTAGTGAATCCAAAAATAAGTAACGTTGATGTTTTTTCTGTTTTTTCGGATGAAAGTTATGGGTACGTAAATTACCTGCAAGTGGCCCATGGCGCTATTGTTCGTTCACATACCTTAGAAATTAAGAAAAAACTTGAGGAAACAGACGCAGAGCTATTAGCGTTGGGGGTTATTGAAATACGGCAACTCTTTTCAAGTACAGCAGAAACACTATTCGTTTCCGAAAAAGTTTCACTAGGGGATGCCTTCACTATTCATATTCCTAAACAAGGAGATAAGAAAAAACTTGTAGACCTATCGATTCGAAATGCAAAATACTTTCGTATGGAGCGGTTTAAGCAAATGAAAGTGGTAGACCCCGACCGTCATTTGAAACGTATTATGGCACAGATGAAAGCAGATTTACGCCTTTCACAACCTCCTTTTCATATTGAATGCTTTGACAATTCAAACATTCAAGGTACCACTCCCGTTGCAGCTTGTGTAGTGTTCAAAAACGGAAAACCCAGCAAAAAAGAGTATCGCCACTACAACATTAAAACCGTTACGGGCCCCGATGATTTTGCTTCTATGGAAGAAGTTGTTTTTCGTCGCTACAAGAGACTACTAGAAGAAGACGCTGAATTGCCCCAACTTATTGTGATTGATGGAGGAAAAGGGCAGCTTTCAGCAGCATTAAAAAGTATTGAGGTATTAGGGCTTCGAGGAAAAATTGCAATTCTGGGAATCGCCAAACGGTTGGAAGAAATTTATTTTCCAGAAGACCCCATCCCCTTATATCTAGATAAAAAATCCGAAACCTTAAAAATAATACAACAAGCACGAGATGAAGCCCATCGCTTTGGCATAACTTTTCATCGGCAAAAACGTAGTAAAAAAGGGCTTTACTCTTCATTAGATGCCCTGCCTGGAATAGGTCCCGCCCTTAGAGAGCGATTGCTTCAACAGTTCAAATCTGTAAAACGAGTAAAAGAGGCTTCAGAAGAAGAATTACAAAGTTTGCTGGGCATAAAAAAGGGGAGTGCAATTTTTACGGCTTTAAACAAGCCTGACAGAGCAGGACAATCTTAACAAATTTTCTTTGAAGTATTCTATTTTAACATTTTTAAAACGTTAATCTATTTCAAGCACTTCACCTAATGCTTACCTTTACCTCATGAAAAAAAGTTTGCTTTTATTCTTATTCCTATTGGGATTCATTACCAATGCTCAACTTAACGATGAGGGCAAGACAACTCCTGTTGAATCTTATCAGGCCGGGGAATGGTTTCAGTTAAGGCTCCATTATGGGATTTTTAATGCAAGTTATGCAACGCTATCTCTTGAGCGCGATACGCTTAATGGCACCCCCTTATTTCACGCCAAAGGATATGGGGAAACCACGGGACTAGCCCGTTGGTTTTTTAAGGTGGAAGATTATTATGAAAGCTATTTTGATGCCAAAACAGGTATGCCCTACAAATTTATTAGAAACATAAACGAAGGGGGCTACACCAAAAATGTTGAGATTGATTTTGACCACAGGCAACAGTTGGCTCGGGTGAATGACAAAAAAAAGAAAACCGTAAATAACTTTTCCATTGAACCTAATGTACAAGACCTCATCTCTTGTTTTTATTATCTGAGAAATTTTTATCCTGAGAAAAAACTGGCTATAAATGAAAGTTTTGACATCAATATGTTTTTTGATAATGAGAATTATGTGTTTAAACTAAAGTATTTAGGGGTGGAGACCATTGACACCAAATTCGGATCTATTTCATGTATGAAGTTCCGTCCGATAGTCCAATCCGGACGAGTGTTTAAAGAACAGGAAAGTTTAACCCTTTGGGTTTCTGATGACCGGAACCGTCTTCCTATCCGGTTTAAAGCCGATATTTTGGTAGGGTCAATTATGGCTGATCTCGAAAATTTTAAAAACCTAAAACATCCTTTTAAAATCATTGTTGATTGATCGTGTTCTTTTAATAACTAGGTAAAAAACTTTTTGCAGTTCTTATGCAGATGTTCAATAAAGTTTCGAAATTTGTTTTGATGAATCAAACACTTCTATTTTTAGTTCTACCCCTATTTTTTATATTCTCATGCCATGTAAATACTGAGCCTACTACAGAAAATGAGGAAACTACTGTTAGTATCATCACCCCTGATTATTATTTTGGAATTGATCGAAACCTTTTTGAAGTTCGTGAACATAAAATAAAACGCGGAGATACCTTTGGCAAAATACTGGAAGCACAGG
>RGZR01000068.1 GCA_010031465.1 Flavobacteriia bacterium | reverse complement strand
CACCGATTGCTCGATGCTGCATCTGAAGCCTCTAAAGGAAAAGCCAAAATTGGTTCTACCCTAAAAGGAATCGGACCCACCTATATGGATAAGACAGGAAGAAATGGAATTCGAATGGGTGATATTGTTGCACCAAATTGGGAGAAAAAATACCGTAAACTCGCCAATAAGCATCTTGAAATGCTGAAGAGTTATGGCACAACATTAGACTTTAACCTACACGAAATGGAACGCGCATTTTTTAAAAGTGTGGACCACTTGCGTAGCTTTCGTCTAATCGACAGTGAGCAATATTTATATGACGCTCAAAAGCAAGGAAAGAAAATTTTAGCTGAAGGAGCCCAGGGCTCTCTTTTAGATATTGACTTTGGAACCTATCCCTTTGTTACCTCTTCAACTACAACTGCCGCCGGAGCTTGCACAGGATTAGGTGTAGCACCAAACCAAATCAAAGAAGTATTTGGAATTTTTAAAGCCTACGCTACTCGTGTAGGTAGCGGACCGTTTCCCACCGAACTTTTTGATGACTATGGAGAAATCATGGGAAAAGTGGGTAATGAATTTGGTGCCACTACGGGTCGTGCACGACGTTGTGGTTGGATTGATTTGGTTGCCCTAAAATACACTATTCAAGTGAATGGTGTAACACAACTCATGATGATGAAAGGCGATGTGCTCTCAGGCTTTGATATCATTAAAGCTTGTACTGCATACAAAACTGCTGAAGGTGTTAAAGAACACCTTCCCTATGACTTAAATGCAGGGGATATTGAACCCATATACCATACACTAGACGGGTGGAAAGAAGACCTCACGCAAATTACTTCTACTCAAGAATTTCCAAAAGCGTTTCAAGACTATATCCATTTTCTAGAAACCCAGTTGGAAACCCCCATTACAATAGTTTCAGTAGGTCCCGACCGCAAACAAACCATTTTTAGGTAAACTAGAACCGATGAAACATTGGGTTGGGATTTGGATCGGATGTATGTGCTGGATCGCCATCACAACTGCCCGCGCGCAAGAATCAAAAATAATTCAGATTCGTGAGGCGGGTGGATCTACCCAAAATCAAGAGCGTTTTCCTGGTGCAAATATTTTGTTCAAATCTGCCGAAAAAAGAGTAAAACTTTTTCATGAAGGAGCACTCATAGAGTCTGACCAAGCCTATTTCTATGCTAAAGACAATTATTTTCGCGCCATAGGAAATGTTTTGTTTACTCAAGGAGATTCCCTGCGGATGACTTGTGAAACAATGGAATACGACGGTAAAACAAGAATGGCTTATGCGGATGGTGATGTGTTTTTAAAACGTCCAGACATGACACTAAAAACAGAAAAACTAAATCTAAACCGAATAAAACAGGAAGCCTATTACACCACTCCAGGTGTGATTCAAGATAGCGCAAGTACCTTGACCAGTAACCGAGGAACGTATTTTATGGATCAAAAAAAGTACCGTTTTGTTTCAGATGTAACCATCCTTAACCCCGAATACAAAGTTGAATCGGAACAACTTGATTATTTCACTGAATTAAATCAAGCCTACCTCTACGGAAAATCAAAAATAAAAGGAGAAGCCTACACCATTTTGTGTGAACGGGGGTTTTATGATATGGAACGAGAAAAGGGAATCTTTAAAAAAAATGCCACCCTATTTTATGACAACAAAATCATCAAAGGAGATAGTCTGTATTTTGAAAGCCAACGAGATTATGCAGCGGCTACCAATAATGTGAAAATTATTGATTCCATAAATAACTCAGTGATTACAGGGCATTATGGCGAAATTTTTAAAGCCAAAGATTCTGCTATTATTACCCGTAAAGCCTTGGCAATCAATATTGTAGATCAAGACTCCTTGTTCATTCATGCCGACACCCTTGTGGCCACGGGTCCTGAAAATAAAAGAATCCTTAGAGCGTATTACGATGTACGGATTTTAAAATCGGATCTGCGTGGGCTTTCCGATTCGCTCTATCTTGATGAATCTACTGGACTAACAAAATTATTGAGTAGGCCTTTGACCAAACAACAAGAACAAATTTTCACAGAAGTAGACCACAATAAAAACAATCCTGTATTGTGGTTTGATAAAAGTCAAATGTCGGGAGACGAAATTCTCTTATTGTCTGATACTCAAACCAAAAAATTAGATTCGTTAAAAATTTTAGGTCGCGTATTTATTATCGAAAAAGACACCTTAAGTGAAACTGGCTATCAACAAATAAAAGGAGGGTTGCTTGATGGCTCTTTTAAAGAAGGTAAACTGGACAATGTTTTAATTACCAAAAACACAGAGATGGTATATTATTTATACAATGACGAAGACCTCCAACTCATTGGGATAGATAAAACCACATGTAGTGCCCTACGAATGCAATTTAAAGAAGGTCAAATTGAAACCATCACCTTTTTAGTCTCGCCCAGTGGAGATGTTTTTCCCGAAGACGAATTACCTCTAAATGAACGTACTTTAAAAGGCTTTATATGGCGAATTAATGAACGCCCTGAAACGGTAGAGGATTTGTTTAGTGATGAAGACAATGAGAGCGTAAAAGACATCAAAGAATTTACTTTACCTGATGATCTTCCTAAAAAAGAAATTTCTTCCCCTAAACAACCCCCTAAAAAAGAAATCTCCATTTAAATGAATTCCCTTGTAGATGACTTTTTACGCTATCAAGCCAAAACCACACCCCATCCGTTAGGCTTGTCCATAAAGAATGCAAAAGGAGCTTACATTACAGATACTAAAGGAAAAAAATACCTTGATTTTGTGGCAGGGGTCTCAGCATGTAGCTTGGGCCATTGTCACCCAAAAGTAGTACAAGCCATTCGCAAGCAAGCAAAAAAATACCTTCATGTTATGGTTTATGGTGAATTTGCTCAAGAACCAGCTGTTTTACTTTGTAAAGAATTATTGGAACTTTTACCTGCTTCACACCAAGCCGTATATTTAACAAATTCGGGGACTGAAGCCGTTGAAGGAGCATTAAAAATGGCGAAACGCGCTACCGGACGTAGTAAGCTTATTGGTGCAGAAAACAGTTACCACGGAAGTACACATGGAGCCCTTAGCCTCTTGGGTAGAGAGCATCAAAAAAAAGCCTATCGTCCGCTATTACCCGATGTGGATTTTATTCAATTTAACCGTGAGGAAGATTTAGAACGTATCACAACCAAAACAGCGGCTGTACTTTTAGAAACAATTCAGGGTGGAGCGGGCTTTATCCTTCCAGAGAAGGACTATTTAAAAAAGGTAAAACAACGTTGTGAAGCCGTAGGAGCCTTGTTGATTTTGGACGAAATACAACCTGGTTTTGGTCGGACTGGCCGATTTTTTGGCTATGAACATTTTGGAGTTGAACCGGATATTGTAGTCATGGGAAAAGGCATGGGAGGCGGACTACCCGTTGGGGCATTTAGCGCCTCGCACAAACTCATGCGGGTATTGGAAGAGCTCCCTAAACTTGGCCATATTACAACTTTTGGAGGAAATCCTTTAATTGCGGCCGCATGTTTGGCGACGTTACGCCAGATTAGAGACAGTTCCCTTCTCTCTGATATTGCCGTAAAAGAAGCTATATTTCGGTCCGAATTACAGCACCCTAAAATAAAATCCATTCGCGGAAAAGGATTGATGTTGGCTATAATGCTTGACAGCCCCGAAAGTGTATCGAAGGTAATTTTAAACGGTATTGATCGGGGGTTGCTTTTATTTTGGTTACTTTGGGAAAAAAGTGCTGTACGTATTTCACCCCCCTTAACCCTTACTCCCAAAGAAATAAAAAAAGGTTGTGCTATTCTACGTTCGTTATTAGATGAGCTTTAGAACGTAGTGTTAATTAATTTGTTAAAAACAACCCCAGATTGTAATACATTTGCGCTTTTCTAGTCCCTATTTTTAATTTATGAACGAAACCCCATTATGCTAAATTATAATTCTGAAGAAATTCAATCTTCAATCTCAAAGTTTGAAAAAATGCTCAAAACCAATTTGATCTTTTTTTTTGACGCCCAAGAGTTCGAAGACATTATAATTCATTATTTGGGAAATGGCGAAAACCAACTGGCCAAAAAAGCCCTTAAAATGGGCCTAGAGCAACACCCTTCTAGTTTAGAAATTATGCTTCTCCAAAGCGAGGTGTTTATCATGGATGAGAAATATGAAGCTGCACTTGAATTACTTGAATATGTAGAGAAATTCACTCCCTTTGATGAGGAAATTGCCCTACAAAAAGCAAGTATCGCTTCAAAAAAAGGAGATCATCCTACGGCAATAGAATGCTTGCATTTAGCGCTTGAACTTTCTGAAGATCCGATTGAAATTTGGAATTTATTGGGAATGGAACATCTTTTGGCTGAAGAATACCAAAATGCAGTCTATTTTTTTAAGAATTGCATTTCAGAAAACCCAGACGATTACCCATCGCTTTACAATCTTCTTTTTTGTTATGAGCAACTTGACCAAGATGATTTAGCCATTGAGGCGCTCAATGAAATTTTAGAAGAAGATCCGTATTGCGAAGTGGCTTGGCATCACTTAGGTAAATTGTTTTTTAATGCTGGCAAAATGAAAGAAGCACTTTCTGCATTTGATTTTGCTATCATTAGCGATGATACGTTTTCAGGAGCATACATTGAAAAAGGTAAGGTTTTAGAGCACTTAGGCAGAACAAATGAAGCCATAGAAAACTATGAGTATGTTTTGACTACTGAAGAACCCAATGCCTTTATTTTAATGAGTATTGGAAAGTGCCACGAAAAATTAGGAAATCAGAGTTTGGCCCTTCGGTATTTTCTAAAATCAATAAAAGTAGAACCTGGCAATGAAAAAGGGTGGGAAAAATTAATAGATTTCTACCTTTCCGTAGGTAATGATAAAAAAGCCAAGTTTCATTTAAAAAATGCACTTGAAATTAACAGTGATTCCATTTTACTTTGGCAAAAAAGTGCAGAACTCTACTTACATTTAAAAAAATACGAAAAGGCTATCGCTGCCTATCTTCAGCTGCTTAACCTTGGCCTATATGATTTGGAAACCGTATTGAACGTTTTGAATTTACAACTTGAATTATCACGTTGGGAAGAGGCCCTTTCTGTAGCCGAAGAAGCAAATAGCACTTTTCCTGATACAATAGCAATACAAATCCGGTTGCTAGGCTGTTATTTACAACTCCAAAAAAGCAAACAAGCCGAATCAGTATTAAATTGGGATTCCCTCACTGAAGATCAAAAAGAAGAATTTAAATCCCTCTTTCCCAAACTAAAATTTTAAAAGCAAATCAAACCGGGTCTGGTTAAGAATGTATTTCTAACTTTGCTTTAAGATCCAGTATATGAAATATTTTAGTTTGTACATCAAAGGAATGTTTATGGGGGCAGCAGACCTTGTGCCGGGTGTTTCTGGAGGAACTATAGCTTTAATTACTGGAATTTATCAAGAACTTATTGAGAGTATTAACGGAATATCTTGGTCTCTCATAAAAAACCTACCAAAAAAAGGGATTAAAGAAACATGGAAAAAGGCCAACGGCTCTTTTCTTCTGTCCGTATTTGGAGGCATTTTAACTAGCATACTGCTTTTATCAAGACTTTTAGAATGGCTTTTTGAGAATGAACCTATTAGTCTATGGTCTTTTTTTTTCGGTCTTCTTATTGCCAGTATTTTCTATTTAATTAAACGCTATTTAACACTTTCTCCTCTAAATATAGTCTTGCTGCTCCTCGGAGGGGCGCTTTCGTTTTGGAGTACGCAGCTAACAGGAGTTCAAAACGATACCTCATTGCCTTATCTTTTTCTTTGCGGATTTATAGCCATTTCGGCCATGATTTTACCCGGCCTATCCGGGGCTTATTTACTTGTAATTCTTGGGGTTTATCAATTCATTTTATCACAAGTAAGACAATTGCAGGAGACTATTTTAAATTTTGATTTTGAACAATTTAGTGCCTTGGCAACCGTATTGGGTGTTTTTATTTTAGGAATAATTGTGGGGATAAAACTATTTTCAAAATTTCTATCCTGGCTACTTTACCGGTATCCACAAAAAACAATTGCCATACTCATCGGATTAATGGGAGGCGCACTTCATAAGGTTTGGCCTTGGCAAAATAGTGAAACAGTGAACGGATTAGAAAAAACTTTTGCTGTATTGCCTCAGTACTTCAATGGGCAATCAACAGAGCTTGGAAAAGCTTTTCTTTTTGCACTAATTGGTTTTGTACTTCTTTTTTTATTAGAAAATCGAAAAGGAATTTCAAAAACATGAACTTCAGATTTCAAAGTCAGTCCATAAAAGAATCCTTTTTTTTAATTTTAAAAGGTATCGCCATGGGAGCCGCTAATAAAGTACCCGGAGTTTCTGGGGGAATTGTTGCCTTGGTAGGTGGATTTTATGAAGAACTGATTTTCTCTTTTCAACACCTAAATGGCAAGGCCCTTAAGCTATTATTTAGCGGACGCTTTCGCTCTTTTTGGGAATATACTAATGCCCGTTTTTTGTGTTTGCTTTTTAGTGGGGTACTCATCAGTTATTTTAGTGTTTCCCTTCTTCTCGATTATGCTCTAGAGCGTATTGAAATTGAAGTCTTTGGTGCTTTTTTTGGAATGATTATAGCTTCACTTTATTATATCGCAAAAGAAATTAAACAATGGAATAAACGCTTATTGAGTTTTTCAATCCTCGGATTTACTTTGGGTTTGTGGCTCAGTTTTTCAAACCCAACCGCTGAAAATGACCATCTCTTTTTTGTGTTTTTTTGTGGAATTATTAGTGTTTCAGGAATGACCGTTCCTGGGCTATCGGGTTCTTTTTTATTACTTATTTTAGGGAATTACAACCTGCTGTTGGTCGATTCTGTAAATGCACTGTTTGAAGTATTAACTCGTTTTTTAGCCTTTGATTTTTCAATATTGAGGGATTCAATAACCCTAAAACTACTTAGTATTTTACTAGTCTTTTTTTTGGGAGCCCTTAGTGGACTTATAATTTTTGCCAATGGAATTAAATGGGTACTTATAAAATACCCCAAATTTACTAAAGCCACTATTATAGGCTTTATCGCAGGGAGTTTACCTTTAGTTTATCCCTGGAAAGTGAAAACCTTTGAAACAGATCAAGAGGGAGCGTTACTAACAAATAGCGTAGGATCGCCTCAAGTACTTTCCCATGATTATATCGTTCCCAATTTGCTCCAATTAGAAACCTATAGTGTTATTTTTGCAATACTGATTGGAGTTGGTGTTTTATATTTACTAAATCGATATGATAAAAAAAGAAAGCAATAAAATATATGGACTTATTGGGAAAAATATTGATTATTCCTTCTCAAGACGTTATTTCTCTGAAAAGTTTGAGCGCGAAAATAGATCAAATTGTCGCTACGAAAATTTTGATCTCAACGCTATAGAAGAATTTCCTTCCGTTTTGGCACTAACTCCAAGACCTTCAGGATTAAATGTTACCATCCCCTATAAAAAAGCAATCCTGCCCTATTTAGATTTTATTTCGGAGGAAGCTCTAGCAATTCAAGCGGTAAACACTGTGGTATGGGATAAACAAGGAAAAACAACAGGACACAATACTGATCATAGTGGTTTTAAAAAAGCACTTCTTGAAAACCTTGAAACCCCTCCAAAAAAAGCATTCATTTTAGGAACTGGAGGAGCTTCTGGAGCGGTTCGCCATGTATTAGAGCAACTGCACTGTGAAGTGATTTTTGTTTCGCGTACACCTCAAAAAGAACAGCTTCATTATAAAGACCTAAATCAAAATCTATTTCAATCTGCAGATCTTATTGTAAATACTACCCCTTTAGGCACTTTTCCTGATACAGAAAAAGCCCCTCCCCTTCCCTATGAATTTATAGCGCCGCATCAGCTTTTGTTTGATCTAATTTACAACCCCGCTGAAACCACTTTTCTTCGTTATGGAAAAGAAAAAGGAGCAAAAACGTGCAATGGGTATGATATGTTGGTATATCAAGCTGAAAATTCTTGGGCACTTTGGAATCAATAGTTAACTTTGAGGAATACTATTTTTAGATTTAAAAAAATAGTGTATTATTTGTAATTATACATTTACTAAAGATGGCAAAGAAAAAACCACAACCTAGTGCGGAGGAAATAAATGAGCCGCAAATAGAAGGAACAGAACCAAAGCGAGTAGAGGAGTCTGGAGATACTGAAGTAACACAAGACCCTACAGCTTCTGAAGAAAAGAAGGCAACTTCAAAAACCAAGAAAAAAGAAGCTGAACCCGAACCTGAAATAGAATCAAAATCTGAAGCCGATTCAACTTCTAAGGAATCAGAAAAAGTTGAAGAAGCCGTTGACTATTCAAAACTCTCTATTGAAGAGTTGGTTTCTACCTATGCTAAACTTAGTGATGATCAACAATGGCGTAAAAACCAAAAAAAATTACAACTTATACAACAAACCTTTGAAGAAAAATTCCAAGCAGACGTTGAAAAAAAGAAAAAGGAGTTTCTAAAAGAAGGGGGGAATGAAATCGATTTTTTTTACAAACCAGAATTCAAAACAGATTTTGATCAGTTAACCTATGAATTCAGAAAAAAAAGACGCCAATTCTACAAAGAACAAGAGGCGAGCCAAAAGTTAAATTTAGAACGTCGAAAAGCAATTATTGAAGAAATTAAAAGCTTAATTGCTATTGATCAAAACATCAATACAACCTATAAAACATTTAAAACGCTACAGGAAAGTTGGTATTCTACTGGACAGGTGCCAAGAGCTCAGAGTACAAATTTGTGGGAAACCTACAAACATCACGTTGAGCGATTTTATGATTTTCTACACTTAAACCGTGAACTTCGAGATTTAGACTTCAAGCACAATTACGAAGAAAAACTTAAAATCATTGAAAAAGCGGAAGCCTTAATTGAGGAAGCCGATATCATTAAAGCAAGTAGAGACCTTAATACATTACACCAACTTTGGAAAAATGATTTAGGCCCTGTAGCCAAAGAGCATCGCGAAGAACTTTGGAAACGCTTTCAAACAGCAAGCAAAACAATACAAAAAAAGCGTCAAGATCTACAAAAGGAAATTGTAGATACAATGCGAGAAAATTTAGAAAAGAAAGAGCATCTTTTAAAAGACATGATTGCGTTAACGCAGGACACACCGCAAAGTCACAAGGCTTGGCAAAATGCAATAAAACGGTTCAACACGCTACGCGAGGAATTTAAAAATGTAGGGTACATACCCGCTAAAGAAAGTAAGGCTTCTTGGTTAAAGTTCAGAGAAATTGGTCGTGAATTCATGCGAACAAAAAATGAATTTTACAAAAACCAAAAAGAAGAATACAATAAAAACATTAAAGCAAAGCAAGCGCTAATAAAGCAGTCGGAAACCCTGCTTGAGAGTGATAATTTGAACCAGGCCGCGCAACAGATGAAAGACCTTCAAAAAGAATGGAAGCGCGTGGGTTTTGTTCCACGAAAATTAGACAATAAATTATGGAAAGCGTTTTCTGATATACAAGAAGTTTATTTTGACCGATTGAAATCTGGATATCAAAAATTATCAGAAACACAGGAATCCATTAACAAAGAGAAACAAGATTTTATTGAAACCCTTGTATCAAAAGCCTCAAAACTTTATAATCATTTTGAATTTATTCCTGATTATTTAGCTTCAGACCTCAGAGTTAATGTTGATAGAAATACCAAATATTATGAGCAAGCATTGGTTGGAGCTAAAAATATTCTTCAATCTTACGGTGCTGAAGTTACAGTTGGTAATATTACTG
>RGZR01000067.1 GCA_010031465.1 Flavobacteriia bacterium | reverse complement strand
GGAGGTGGAGGGGAGCTTGCCTATTGGCTTGAGTTAAAACAAAGCTTTGAAAAATCGGAAGTGGTTTTTCCCCTATTGGTATTGCGAAATTCAGCAGTGCTTTTTGCTGAAAAAGAAGCTAAGAAAATCGCCAAATTAAAAATAACCCCAGAGGATTTATTTTTAAAAAGAAATTCGTTAATCAATAAAAAAATTAGGCAAATCAGTAATATTGATCTTGATCTTTCTTTTTTAAAAGAACAGTTAGTCAATCAATTTGAATATTTAATGGGGTTGACTAATGAAACCGACCCCTCGTTTAAGGGAGCAGTAGAAGCGCAAAAAAAGAAACAATTTAAAGGCATTGAGGTATTGGAAAAACGATTGTTGAAAGCCCAGAAAAGAGTGTTGTCTGATGAAGTACAACGCCTGGTTCGTTTGCATGACAGTCTTTTTCCTGAAGACACTTTACAAGAAAGAACGGTTAACTTTTTAACTTTTTATCTGATTTTAGGCGACTCGTTTTTTGATTTACTATACCGTTCATTTGATCCTTTGCGTTCTGATTTTGTTTTAATTGAATATTAACAGGAACTGTGGATTAATTTTTCGAATGTTTTTCTCTTCCCCAGATTAAATCGTATTTTTGCCCATGCAAGAGAAAGTACTCATTTTAGACTTCGGTTCACAGTACACTCAACTGATTGCTCGCCGTGTACGCGAGCTTTTTATTTACTGTGAAATCCATCCTTACAACCATCTTCCAGAAGACCTGTCTTCTTTTAAAGCTGTTATTCTTTCCGGATCCCCTTTTTCGGTTCGTGGTGAAGATGCACCCCATCCAAATTTAGAAGAAATCAAGGGAAAAGTTCCGCTTTTAGGGGTATGCTACGGCGCCCAATATTTAGCCCATTTTTACGGAGGAAATGTCAGCCCTTCAAATAAACGGGAATACGGTAGAGCCAATCTAACACAAATAGAAACCAACGATCCGTTTTTTTCTAAAGTAGCACAAGATAGTCAGGTGTGGATGAGTCATGCCGATACCATTTTAGAATTGCCTCTAGGCGCAACGCGTTTGGCCAGTACGCATGATGTAGAAAATGCCGCATTTAAACTAGAGCATGAAGCCACTTATGCCATTCAATTTCATCCGGAGGTATATCATTCCACTGATGGGAAACAAATTTTAGAAAATTTTCTAATTCACATAGCGGGTATACAACCCGATTGGACCCCAGATTCTTTTGTGGAAATGACCTTAAAAGAATTAAAAGATAAAATCGGACAAGACAAAGTTATATTAGGCTTATCAGGTGGTGTAGATTCGTCTGTAGCTGCCATGTTGTTGCACAAAGCCATACACAATCAACTCAATTGTATTTTTGTAAACAACGGTTTGTTGCGAAAAAATGAGTTTGAACAGGTGCTTCAACAATATGAGGGTATGGGCCTTAATGTTAAAGGGGTTGATGCTTCTGATCGATTCTTAGATGCGCTTGAGGGGGTGTCTGACCCAGAAACTAAGCGAAAAATTATTGGAAAAATATTCATTGAAGTTTTTGATGATGAAGCCCATAAAGTTGAAGGGGCACGATGGCTAGGTCAAGGAACTATTTACCCCGATGTAATTGAATCCATTTCTGTAAAAGGACCTTCAGCCACCATTAAATCCCACCATAATGTTGGTGGTTTACCCGATTTTATGAAATTAGATTTGGTTGAACCGCTACGCATGCTTTTTAAAGATGAAGTGCGGCGTGTAGGGAAAAGTATGGGAATGGATCCTGCTTTATTAGGGAGGCATCCCTTTCCAGGTCCGGGACTGGCCATTAGAATCTTGGGTGAAATTACACGAGAAAAGGTACAAATGTTACAAGAAGTTGATGCGTTGTTTATTTCAGGATTAAAAGAATGGAAGCTTTATGATCAAATTTGGCAAGCAGGTGCAATCTTTTTGCCCGTAAACAGTGTGGGTGTAATGGGCGATGAGCGTACCTATGAAAATTGTGTAGCGCTAAGGGCGGTTCACTCAACCGATGGAATGACCGCAGATTGGGTAGATCTTCCCTATGCCTTTTTACAAAAAATTTCAAACGCTATAATAAATAATGTAAAAGGGATTAACAGGGTCGTTTATGATATTAGTTCAAAACCCCCTGCTACAATAGAATGGGAATAGTTTTTGTAGTAAACGCTTTATGAATAAATTTTTAGTTTTTTTCTGTACATTTTTTTTCTTTGGGCTAACCACAATACTAGCTCAAACACCGGAAAAGTTCATACTCCATAAAGTTAAAAAAGGAGAAACAGAGGCCGATATACTCAACAGCTATGGCATAACGAATGAACAACTCTATAAATTCAATCCCTTAGTTGAAAAGTTAGGGGTTATCCGACGCATGAGCCTGAGGATTCCCGTATATGCTGAAAATACTTCTGAGCCTGAAGAAAAGGCACCTTTGCCTATCCCAGCTGAAGTGGTTGATTACCAAATGCATGAAGTTCAACCCAAAGAAACCAAATGGCGGTTGGCCTATCAATACGGAATAACTATTGATCAGTTAGAAACGTTAAACCCTGAAATTAGTACAGGCTTGAAAATTGGGCAGCAGTTGCGAATTCCAACTTTTGATGAATTACGTGTAGTTCCCGAAAACGACACCCTTTATAATTATTATAAAGTATTGCCCAAAGAAGGGTATTTCAGAATTGAGAAAAAACTAGGAATCACGCAAAATGTTTTAGATTCTCTAAATCCTGAGTTAAAAGAAAAAGGCCTATTAGCGGGGATGATTTTAAAAATTCCCGGCAACAAAACCGGACGGTTAAAAATTGAAAATGATTTATTGGTTGAACGAATCAATTTACTCGACTCCTCGTTTTTAAAATCAAAAATCAAAGTGGGTGTTTTACTTCCTTTTAAAGTTAATGAGATAGAATTTGATTCCGTAGAAGACACAAGGCAGTTGCTCGAAGGACGCAATTTACACACACTTTCCTTAGATTTTTATTCGGGTGTTCTTCTAGCAGCAGAAACCCTTACTCAAAAAGGAGTTCAAGTAGAGTTGGCTACTTTTGATACTGAAAATAATCGTGCGACCCTTCAATCCGTTCTACAAAACCAAACATTAGAAAGTTGTGATGTTATTATCGGGCCCTTAATTCCCTCAAATTTTGATCTGATTTCGAGCCGCCCTGAATTAAGTGAGATTCCCAAAATTTCCCCCTTATCTGCTAATCCTGTTCGCTACAGAAAAAATGTTTTTCAATCGGTTACTCAAAAAGAAGATTTTCGCAATCGGATGTTATCCTATCTAGAAACTCAATTGGAACCCACACAAAATGTTGTCATTGTTGCCGATTCACTTAATAGGCAGGTAGAACGCGAATTGCGACAAAAATTTCCCTGGGCCATCACGCTACGCCCCGAAAAGGAAGACTACTTATTGCCAGAATTGGTGGACTCCCTTTTAGTTGATTCCTTACCTAATAAAGTTATATTAGAAACCCAATCGTTTCCTTTAATTGCCAGTGCATTGTCGCAATTTAATGCTCAAAATACTGCTGAACGTAATGTCCAAGTATTTACTACATTTCGAAGCAATGCCTATGATAATGATAACATCTCCAGAAAACTTTTAGGGGGGATAAAATTTACTTATCCCGTGGGCTTTAAGCCCTTAGACAATGCGACAGATCAAGATTTTATAAATCACTATATTTCACGATTTGGAGCCCCTCCGAATAAAGAATCCGTTCGAGGTTATGATTTAGCTCTCGATATTATGTTAAGGCTTGTGGTAGGGAAAAACCTTGAAAGTGCATTGTCATTGGGTGAAACAGAGTATTTGTCCAATCGCTTTTTGTACAGACCACGTCAAAACGAAGCTTACGAAAATGCAGCCCTTTTTCTATTAACGCATGACGGATACGAGGTGATCGAGATAAAAGAATAGTAAAATGACAACCCTAGTTCCTTGTGATTTCGTAAATTTGAGCCCGGTAAGTTATTAATTAAACAGAACCGGATGTCCGACACTAAATATATTTTTGTTACAGGAGGTGTAACCTCTTCTCTAGGAAAAGGAATTATTGCAGCTTCTTTAGCAAAACTACTTCAAGCCCAAAATTTTAGAGTCACAATACAAAAATTTGATCCTTATATCAATGTGGATCCAGGAACATTAAATCCTTACGAACACGGAGAATGTTATGTGACCGATGACGGTGCAGAAACCGATCTAGACCTTGGACATTATGAACGTTTTTTAAATGTCAATACTTCCCAAGCCAATAACGTTACTACTGGACGTGTGTATCAGAGTGTTATTGAAAAAGAACGTCGCGGTGAATTTTTAGGCAAAACAGTTCAAGTCATTCCGCATATTACCAATGAAATTAAAGAACGGATGTGTCTTTTGGGTAACACGGGCGAGTATGATATTATAATTACAGAAATAGGTGGGACAGTAGGAGATATCGAATCGCTACCCTATATCGAATCCGTACGTCAATTAATTTGGGATTTGGGTCGAGAAAATGCGTTGGTTATTCACCTTACCTTAATTCCATATTTAGCTGCTGCAGGAGAACTAAAAACAAAGCCTACTCAGCACTCTGTAAAAACCTTAATGGAAAGTGGAATTTCAGCTGATATTGTAGTTTGTAGAACGGAACACGATTTGTCGGAAGAGTTGCGAGAAAAACTGGCTTTATTTTGTAATGTAAAGCGGGAAGCGATTATTCAGTCTATTGATGTGGATACGATTTATGATGTTCCCCTCAAAATGCTTGCAGAAGGCCTAGATAAAGTAGTGTTGAATAAACTTCAACTTCAACCCATTAAACCGCTAGACTTAAGTTCTTGGGAGGCTTTTCTTACAAAATATAAAAACCCTAAACATCAAGTTAAAATTGGATTGATTGGGAAATACGTAGAATTACAAGATTCTTATAAATCGATTTTAGAATCCCTAATTCATGCGGGTGCGATTAACGAAACCGAAGTAGAAGTGGTTAGTATTCACTCAGAACACATTACCGATTCCACAATTGCCTCGCACCTTAACAATATTGAGGGAATAATTGTAGCTCCAGGATTTGGAGAGCGTGGAATTGAAGGGAAAATTGAAGCCATAGCCTATGCCCGTAAAAATAATATTCCTTTTTTAGGTATCTGCTTAGGGATGCAAATGGCTGTGATAGAATACGCAAGAAATAAAGTGGGGCTTTCCAATGCAAATTCAACGGAAATGGATCCCGAATGTAAACATCCAGTTATTGATTTGATGGAATCTCAAAAAAGTGTTGTTAATAAAGGCGGAACCATGCGTTTAGGTGCTTGGGAGTGTCAGTTAACAACTGATTCTCTCTCTCATCAAGTATACGGTAAGAATCAAATATCAGAGCGGCATAGGCACCGCTATGAGTTTAATAATGAATATTTTAGCAATGTGTTTGATGCTGATTTTGTAGTGGCAGGAACAAATCCAGAAACGGGATTAGTAGAAATAGTAGAAAATAAAAAACATCCTTGGTTTGTTGGGGTGCAATTTCATCCAGAATATAAAAGCACTGTTTCCAATCCTCATCCGCTCTTTACCGCTTTTGTTAAGGCAAGCTTAGCGCACCAACACAATCCTCAGAAATAATACTATGGAAGAAAAAAAATTTGATCCCTATCAGTTTATCGGTTTTATTCTGATTGCATTGATTTTGACTTGGATGTTGTATCGGAATACACCTACCGAAAACACGCCCCCAGTTACTTCAACAGAACAACCCATGTCTTCACCTGAAATAAGCGTTCCTCAGGGCCAAATAGATTCAATACAGCAACAGCAGCGTGTAATTGCTTACGGAGATTTAGGAGCCTTATTTACTCCCGCGGAAACGTTAGAAACAGCAATTGAAACGGAAGAATTTCAGTTGGTTTTCCAATCCAAAGGAGGATATATGAAGTTGTTACAGTTAAAGCAATATGAAAATTACGAGGATGTTCCCCTCCACATGATTGATCAGAATAATACAGCCCTTTCTGTAGAATTCACCACCCGTGACGGCAGAACCTTAACCACTAGTGAAATGTATTTTTACCCTCAATGGGAAGATCGCGGAGAAGCTTATCGGATTATAATGAAATCCTCATTAGGCCCTAATCAATACGTGGCTTTTATTTATGAAATCCCCAAGAAAGGATTTCTTTTTTCAATGCGTTTCGAGACTCAAGGCCTTGAAGGAATTTTAAATACAGCCCTTCCCGCAACCTTACAATGGAGCACCGATGTTTTTAGAAATTCTAGAAGTATAGATTACGAAAACCGATATACGGAATTGACCTTTGGGTACGATGGCGATCGAGTGGATTACCTATCGCTTAGTGGTGATGATCAGGAAACACGAGATAACATACGGTGGATTTCTTTTCGACAGCACTTTTTTAGTGCCATACTTATCCCCAATTCTGAACGAATGAGTGTTGATCTCAAATCCAAGGATCTTTCAGGGGAAGTGGCTCTTGAAGAACGCTATACAAAATCATTTACCACTTCTTTTGAGGTAAACCGCTCTGGAGATAACCTAAACGATTCATTTCAGTTTTATTATGGCCCAACCGACTATAAAACCTTAAAGGCTCTTGACGGTGATTTAGAGAACTCAATATCCTTAGGGTGGGGAATATTTGGTTGGATTAACCGGGTGATTTTTTTACCCTTATTTGGCTTTTTATCATCGTTCTTATCTTATGGAATTGCAATAATTGTAATGACCGTTATTGTTCGAATTGCAATGTCTCCAGTAACCTACAAAGCCTATGTTTCTCAGATCAAAATGAAAGTTTTACGTCCTGATATTGAAATCATCAATAATCAACACAAAGACGATGCCGTAAAACGCCAACAAGAAACGATGAGTTTGTATTCCAAGGCAGGAGTAAACCCAATGTCAGGTTGTATCCCTGCCCTAATTCAATTGCCTGTTTTTTATGCCCTTTTCTCATTTTTCCCTGTGGCATTTGTTTTGCGTGACAAAGCTTTTTTATGGGCAGACGATTTATCTTCATACGATTCAATTCTTGATTTAGGTTTTACCATTCCGTTTTATGGAGATCACGTGAGTTTGTTCCCCATTTTAGCATCTGTAGCGATTTTCTTTTACACCAAAATGACCACTGGGCAACAACCCATGCCGCAACAACCCGGTATGCCCAATATGAAAATCATCATATATTTGATGCCCGTCATGATGTTGTTCTTTTTCAATAATTACGCTAGTGGATTGAGTTTGTATTACTTTGTGTCAAATCTATTGACCATCTTTTTGATGTTGATTATTAAATACTATATCATTGATGATAATAAAATACACGCAAAAATTGAGGCCAATAAACTAAAGCCTAAAAAAGCAGGTGGGTTTTCGGCACGTCTTCAAAAAGCTATGGAAGAAGCCGACAAACAACGTAAGACAGGAAACCGCAAGCGATAAACCTTAAAGTGGATTGCGTATCTTTGCCCTGTGAAAAAACAGCGAGTAATTGTTGGATTGTCTGGAGGAGTTGACTCAAGTGTAGCTGCCTATCTTTTAAAGGAACAGGGGTTTGAAGTGATAGGCCTTTTTATGAAAAATTGGCACGATGAGAGTGTTACAATTTCTAATGAATGTCCTTGGTTAGAAGATAGCAATGATGCTATGTTAGTTGCTGAAAAATTAGGAATTCCTTTTCAAACGGTTGACTTAAGCAAAGAGTATAAAGAGCGTATTGTAGACTATATGTTTGACGAATATGCTAATGGGAGAACACCCAATCCGGATGTATTGTGTAATCGTGAAATAAAATTTGATGTGTTTTTATCAATCGCATTATCATTGGGGGCTGACTTTGTTGCTACGGGTCATTATTGTCAAAAATCTTCAATCCAAACTGCGGAGGGAACGACTTATTTTCAATTGCTAGCCGGAGCAGATGCAAATAAAGACCAGTCTTATTTTTTATGTCAGCTCACACAGGCGCAACTGGCCAAGGTCCTTTTTCCTATTGGGCAGTTGAAAAAAGTAGAAGTTCGTGAAATAGCTTTACAACAAGGATTAGTTACCGCAGAAAAGAAAGATTCTCAAGGACTTTGTTTTATCGGAAAGGTTCGACTTCCTGATTTTTTACAACAGCAACTTCAACCTAAAACGGGAGCCATCATTGAAATTCATGCTGATTCCCCTTTATACGAAACATTACCCACTGCAGAAGATGCTCTAGAAATCCAAGCTTACAAAAAACAATATACACCAGAAAATGGAGTGGAAGTAGGTTCTCATAATGGAGCACATTTTTTCACCATTGGACAACGTAAAGGATTAGGCGTAGGGGGAAAAGAAGAACCCCTTTTTGTCATTGCAACCGATGTGGAGACAAATACCCTTTATGTGGGAAAAGGCAAAGCCCACCCCGGTTTGTATCGAAATACCCTTAAAGTCACAAATGATGATGTGCATTGGGTACGCGAAGATTTACGTTTGCCTAAAGGAACATCAATGCACGTTAGTGCCCGAATACGCTACCGTCAACCTTTGCAAAACGCAACATTATTTAAAGAAGATGAGGCACTTTATATTCAATTTACCTCGCCTCAATCTGCAATTACCTCCGGACAATTTGTAGCCTGGTATTTGGGAGATGAACTTATCGGTTCTGGGGTTATCACTTAGTTCTCGTTTTCCCAACTTTCCATTATATGGTGAATGCTCAAAGTGCCGCTAAGCTAATGCCTAAAATGTATACTTATGAATGGCAAAAAGCAAATGGAGATACTTTTGATATTTTAATTGAAAATCATTTAACAGATCAAATTTAACTTAAAACGGTAGAAAGACTTTGTTTGCTTACTTTATTAAAATCAGTTATAAAGTCCGGAGCATTTGAATCGTTTACACCTTTTAAAATGGATATTTTTCCAGACCAAAAAGTTAATGTGTTAAAACTAGAGTTTACCTTTTTAAACCCTACTTTTCTATAAATATGTTTAAAAATCTTAAATTAGTATATGGTGCCTTCAAGGTTTGTTTTAAATCTCACTTTATTTTTGCTTTTTCAAGGGATGAATTCTTTGAAAGGGCAGGAGTCTTATGAAGAGAAACTTAATGGTGTAAATCACAACATCTCCATGGTTTTTATTGAAGGGGGAAGTTTTATCATGGGAAGTCCCAAAACTGAGGTTGGTCATTTTGGAGATGAAGGGCCTGAGCATGAAGTTGAAATTGCCCCTTTTTGGATGGGACAATATGAAATAACATGGGATTTGTACAATTTGTTTGTTACCCGTGAACTGGATGGAAATCAGATAGATAAAAACAGTACAAATGAAGTTAACCTAGACGCAGATGCAGTTTCGGGTGCTACAACACCCTATGTAGAAATGAGTTTTGGAATGGGTATTGATGGATATCCCGCTATTTGCATGACCCAGCTAGCTGCAGTAAAATTTTGCGAATGGCTTTCAGCAATGACAGGTCACTTTTATCGTTTACCTACTGAAGCAGAATGGGAATATGCCTGTAGGGCAGGAACTTCTACCGCCTATTCATTTGGTGATGATTTTAGCTTGCTTTCCGATTATGCTTGGTATGAAAATAATAGTGGCGATAAATATCAAAAAGTGGGTACTAAGCAACCCAACCCTTGGGGTTTATATGATATGCATGGCAACGTGGCAGAATGGACTTTAGATCAATACCTTCCTACAGCATATGTTTCTCGAAAGGGAGGAGTGCAAAATCCTCTAGAAAAGGCAACTAAAGAATACCCTAAAACGGTACGTGGAGGTTCTTGGATGGATGCTCCAGAACGATTACGATCAGCAGCACGCAGACCGTCCTCAAAAAGTTGGAAAAAGCGAGATCCCCAAATCCCTAAAAGTAAATGGTGGCATACCGACGCGGCATTTGTTGGTTTTCGTGTGGTTCGTCCACTTCAGACACCTAGTCCA
>RGZR01000066.1 GCA_010031465.1 Flavobacteriia bacterium | reverse complement strand
TTAGGATTAACCGATTGGGATTCTAAGGGCCAACGCATTGCAATTAATGACCCTCGTTTAGCCCCTGTATGGGAGGCGTGTGGAAAAAACGGAATTCCAGTGCTCATACATTCCGGGGAACCTTCTTCGTTTTGGGACCCAAAAGACAAATACAATGAACGTTGGTTGGAACTGCGTCAAAAACCAGGGCGTTTTCGTGATCCAGCTACCAACCCTTCTTTTGAAGAAGTATTAGCGGAACAACACGCCATTTTTGAAAAACACCCCAATACCTTATTTATAAACGCCCACTTGGGCTGGATGGGAAATGATTTAGATCGTTTAGGCGCTCACCTTGACCGCTACCCCAACGTGTATACTGAAATTGGTGCAGTGTTAGCAGAATTAGGCCGGCAACCCCAACGTGCTCGTCAGTTTTTTAAAGACTACCAAGACCGAATTCTTTTTGGTAAAGACAGTTATTCCGTTTCTGAATACTACACCTATTTTCGAGTATTGGAAACCGATGACGAGTATTTTGATTACTATAGAAAACGTCATGCCCACTGGAAAATGTATGGCTTAGCCCTTCCCGATTCAATACTTCAAAAACTGTATTACAAAAACGCCTTATCTTTATTTCCAAACCTAGACAGAACCCTTTTTGATTCGTTATGATTTTAGTAAACACCCCTACCCTTCCCGATAGAAAAATTAAAGAAACCTTAGGCATAGCGCGTGGCAGCACAGTTAGGGCACGAAATATTGGACGTGATATTTTTGCAGGTTTAAAAAATATTGTGGGAGGTGAAATTTCAGAATACACAAAGTTACAAGCAGAATCTAGGGAACAAGCCTTACAACGCATGATTGAAGACGCCGAGCGTATGGGAGCAAATGCTGTGGTTAATGTACGGCTTACTACATCTATGGTAATGCAAGGGTGCTCAGAAATTTTAGCCTACGGCACGGCCGTAATTGTTGAATAGATGGAATTCTTTATTTATATCCTCGGAGGAGGACTACTGATTTATCTCATTGTAAATCGAGCTAACGAAAAGGATAAAGAAAATTTTGAAGATCGTGACAATTAAGACTAAGGCTTTGGTCCTTGCCCAATAACACTATTGTTTTATTCCTAAAAAGACATTTACCCCTTTGGCTATCGGATTTCCCGAAGATCGGCGAAAACTCACTACCTGACCGGTATGATAAAGGGCATCAGAAAGAGGACCGTTGTATAAATTCCAAATGGGAAACTTCGTAGTTTGATCCCCTCGTAAAAATTGAATTTTCAATTCTTGGATTTCATTGTCATCAAGTTGAGTAACTGCATTGGAAGCCTTCTCAAGCAGCAATAACGTTTCTTTTCGTAAAGTTATGAAGTCTGTAGGAATTTGTTTGGGGGGACGTTCAGCCACAGCGCCTTCTAAGGTTTTTAAAATGACGTCCGATAGCCCGTAAATATGTGCAATTGTTTCGATTGTATTCTGAGCGTCTGCAGAGGGTCGATATGTCAAGTCTTCGGATCTTAGCCCCTCTGTAGCCCAATAAAAACGAAAGCCTAAACCTTGAATCATTCGCCTTAAAGAAGAGGATACATTTAGCACTTCTGGAGCTGGAGGTAAGGTTGAAAAAGGAAGTTCTTGTGCCATACTGGTCAAACTGATTAGAAAAATAAGAATTCTGAAATTCATTCTACTTTTTCTCTAAAATACTATTTTAGCAGTAATAAGTCTTTTTTAATGACAAAGAAATTAACCAGTTTTGAAGCCCTAGCGAAATTACAATTTTCGAATCTTGCGCCAGATCCAAATCCCGAACCCTTGGCCGAAGTTCCCCAAAAAAAACAGTATTTAGAGGCGCATTTTAGTAATAAAGGACGGGGAGGTAAAACCGTAACAGTGATTAAAGGATTTGAAGGATCTTCAGCTGAAGTAAAAGTATTAACCAAATCTTTACAAAAAGCCATAGGTGTAGGAGGTACCACTAAAGATGGAGAAATTATCATTCAGGGAAATTATCGGGATCAACTGATAGCGCTTTTAACCCAAATGGGACATCAGGTCAAACGTGTTGGAGGCTAAATACACTTTCTACCATTGAATTTCCTTTTTTCCTTGGCGTGCCAAATAAGCATTACACTTACTAAAGTGTTTATTTCCAAACCAGTATCCCCGATTGGCACTAAGGGGTGAAGGGTGTCCACTAGTCAACACTAAGTGTTTGGAAGTGTCAATAAATTTGCTTTTCTGTTTGGCATAGCCACCCCAAAGCATAAAAACCAAATGGGTGTGTTGCGCTGACAAATAACGTATTACGCTATCTGTAAATTGTTCCCAACCTTTCTTTTGGTGGCTTCCGGGCTGATGGGCTTGAACGGTTAAAGTAGCATTTAGCAACAACACCCCTTGATGGGCCCATCGAACTAAATTCCCACTTTTAGGATAAGGAAGATGCAAATCCGTTTGAATTTCTTTAAAGATATTAATCAAAGAAGGGGGATGTGTGATTCCCTCCGGGACAGAAAAACACAACCCATCCGCTTGCCCATCCCCATGATAAGGATCTTGACCAAGCAAAACCACCTTTACTTGATCCACAGGGCAACAATTAAATGCGGAAAAAATTAACGGTGCTGAGGGATAACAAAGCGTTTCTTTATATTCCGTTTTAACAATGGCGGTAAGCTCATGAAAATAGGCTGATTCAAACTCCTTTCTTAGGGCGAATTCCCAACTGGGATGTATCTGAACCTTCATGAATTTATTACTTTTGCAGGCTAAGGTAAGAAAAACACATGGCTAAAATTCCGTTAAAAACGCTAGAAGACCTCGAATATAACGAGGTACTTCGTCAATGCGCTTCACATGCCATTACCCCCCTTGGCAAGCAGGAAATAAATGCCTTGCTTCCGGGAAATGACAAAGCGGAATTAATGGAAATGCTTCAGGCTACTTCAGAGTTTAGAGCTTCTTTTGACAATGATAATCGAATTCCAAACCACGGTTTTGAAGATTGTACAACTGTCTTTTCACTACTCCGTATCGACAATAGTATTCTAGAAATTGAAACGTTTAGAAATATAGCGTCAAACACAGAAACAACGAATACCCTACTCAAGTTTTTGACCAAATTTGCCTCGTATTACCCCACCCTTTTTCGTTGTACAGAATCGATTTACGAAGAAAAAGAAATAAAACCTGCTGTTGATAATGTAATCGATCGATTTGGTGAGGTCCGCGATCGAGCGTCAGATGAATTGTTTCGCATCCGAAAAGAAATGAATCAACTGCGTTCAAAAATTGGCACGAGTTTTACTAAGGCACTACGCTTATATGCCCAAGCAGATTATTTGGATGATATACGTGAATCCGTTCAAGACAACCGACGGGTACTTGCAGTAAAAGCGATGTACCGCAGAAAAGTAAAAGGAGCTGTGCTTGGCAGTTCTAAAACTGGAAGTATCGTATTTATAGAGCCAGAAACTACTCATGCCCTATCTCGTGAATTAAACAACCTTCAATTTGAAGAGACTGAAGAAATCAATAAAATTCTTCGCAATCTCACTCATTTTCTTCGGCCTTTTGCGCCCTATTTACAAGCCCAACATGAGTTTTTACTCAAAATGGATTGTGTTTATGCAAAGGCGTGTTACGCCAGAGAAATTAACGGTGTTTTGCCTGAAATCAATACCGAAACAACTACTCTTGAGTATAAAGCCGCTTTTCATCCCCTACTCTATAGCACGCACCAAAGAGAAAATAAACCTACCTATCCTCAAGATATCGCTTTACACCCTGAACAACGTATTGTGGTAATTTCTGGCCCAAATGCAGGAGGAAAAAGCATTACCCTTAAAACTATTGGCTTGCTTCAACTTATGTTGCAAAGCGGTTTTTTACTTCCAGTACATGAACGTAGCAAAGCTTGTTTTTTTGAACGAATTCTAACCGACATTGGCGATAATCAATCCATTGAAAATCATTTGAGCACCTATTCCTACAGGCTTAAAAACATGAAATATTTTTTAAAAAAATGTTCATCGTCTACTCTTTTTTTAATTGATGAATTCGGAACAGGTTCCGATCCGGAATTAGGAGGTGCCCTTGCCGAAGCGATTTTAGAAGATTTTTATGAACGTAACGCTTTTGGACTAATAACGACTCATTACGCAAATTTAAAAGCTTTGGCTGATGAAAAACCGGGCATGGTAAATGCCAATATGCAATTTGACAACAAAACCCTTGAGCCTGTATTTAAGCTCATAATGGGAGAAGCCGGTAGTTCATTCACCTTTGAAGTAGCCCAAAAAAATGGTTTGCCTTACAGCTTGATTAACCGTGCCAAAAAGAAAATTGAAAAAGGAAAAGTTCGATTTGATGCTACCATTGCAAAACTTCAAAAAGAACGCTCTACACTCCAAAAAACAGAACAATCATTAAAATCACAAGAGCAAAAAGCCGCTAAAGAAAGTGAAGAATTGGAGACTACCAACGCTAAACTAAAAGCAAAGTTATACAGTTACCAAGAGCTCTATGATCATCATCAACGCATGATTCAATTAGGAGATAAAGTAAATGGAATTGCCGAACGTTTTTTTGAAACCAATAAAAAAAGACCTTTAATTGCTTCTTTGCTTCAGTTGATTGAAACCGAAAATGCGAAGCGTAAAAGGAAATCAGCAGCAATAGCTAAAAAAGATCGAGAGGCAAAGAAAAAGCAAGAGGTGGAATTGCAAAAAACATTAATTGAGGTCCGAAAAGAAAAGAAAATAGAAAAGCGAGTAGAAAAGCAAAAGCCTGCACAAATTCCTACTGTTGTTTTAAAAGTTGGCGATCGTGTACGTCTTGAAGACGGTCGGTCAACAGGCACTATTGAATCTTTAAAAAAGAATCAAGCGATTGTGAATTACGGTCAATTCACTACACAAGTCAATGTTGATCAGTTAGTGTTTGTGTCTTCAGATAAAAAGAAATGATGACAAAAGCAGTCGTTCTCTTTGACGGCATTTGTGTACTCTGTCATTTTTGGGTTCGTGTTTTGTGCCGCTGGGACCGAAATAATCGCCTTCAGTTTGCTTCTTTAAACGGGGTATGGGCAAAACAATGGGAAAAGCAAAATAACCTTTCGCTTTTAAGCTATGATTCAATTGTGGTCATCAAAGAAAACGAAATTTATACAGAGGATAAAGCCGTATTTACAATGCTAAAAACCCTTGGTGGGGGGTGGAAAGTTTTGCTAATATTTTCATTTTTACCTTCATTTTTGACACAGAAAATCTATCGTTTTATAGCGGCAAAGCGTTATCAATGGTTTGGAAAATACACAGAATGCCCTTTACCCCAAAAAAAATACAAACACAAATTTTTGTAATTTAAAGGCAAAACCTCAAATTAGTAATTTAAGAAAGATTTTAAAAAATTTATAAGTCGCGGAAGTGTAATTGACTTGGCCGTAGGATTAATTATGGCCACCTACTTTGGAGCCAGAGTCAAATCTTTAGTGAATGATATTATCATGCCCCCAGTGGGTATGCTTTTAGGAGGCGTAGATTTTCTTCTTTAAAGTTTATTATTCAAAAAGCCCAAGGGGAACAGGCTGAAGTTGCGCTTCAATACGACTTATTTATCAATACCATACTTACCTTTTTAATTGTTTCTTTTGCCATATTTATGGTTGTTAAAACCTATAATAAAATGCAAAAGAAGGAAGAGGAAGTGAAGAAAACAGACCCCATTCCTACAAAAGAAGAAGTGCTTTTAACGGAAATTCGAGATTTGTTAAAAAAGAAATAAACTACGTTTTTGGTACCTCTTTTAACTTACCGATAGATTTTCCTACCAGCATAGATACGGCTGCGTCGCCAGTAACATTTACTATGGTACGACACATATCTAATGGGCGATCAATAGCAAATATCAATGCCAACCCTGCTTCGGGGATTCCGGCTTGGGCCAATACAATGAGTAGCATTACTATTCCTGCACTAGGAACGGCAGCGGTTCCGATTGAGGCTAAAGTGGCTGTAAATACAATGCCCAATTGAGCCGTAAAACTCAAGTCAAGACCAAACGCCTGGGCTATAAATACTGCGGCAACCCCTTGGTATACTGAAGTCCCGTCCATATTTATTGTTGCACCGATGGGTAGCACAAAGCTTGCCACTTCCTCATCTACTCCTAAGTTGTCTTCTACACACTCCATTGTTGCGGGTAAGGTAGCAGCACTAGAACTTGTTGAAAAGGCTAAAAGTTGTGCAGGTGCAATTCCTCTCATAAAAAAAGAGGGGCTGCGTTTTGTAAAGATTTTTACAATAAGGATATAGACCACAATCATTAATGCTAACCCCAGGAGCAAGGTAATGGCATAAAGGGCTAATGCTTGGAAAAGCTCTAAACTCGGTGCCTCAACAACCAATGCTGCGAGTAAAGCAAAAACCCCAAAGGGTGCTGACAACATGATAAGGTCAATTAATTTTAGAATGATGGAATTTAATGAGTCGAAAAAACTTTTTACAGGTTGAACGGTGCTCTCAGGAAGTAAAATCATACCTATTCCAAAAAACAAAGCAAAGAAGATAACCTGAAGCATATTGCGATTATCTGAAGCTGCACTAATAATGTTTGAAGGCACTACGTCAACCAAAGGTTGAAGGGGGCCTGCTTCTCTTTGTTTGGCTGCGGCTTCTTGTTTTTCTTGAGTGTCAGAGGCATAGGCATCTACTAATTCTTGCCGGGTTTCAACACTTATTGATTTACCAGGTTGAATAATATTTACCAAAATCAACCCAATAGAAACTGCAGTGAGCGTCGTAATCAGATAGGTGACAATTGTTCGTCCACCCATTTGAGAGAGTTTAGAAATGTCTTTGAGATCGGATATTCCCTTAATTAAGGAAGCTAAGATCAGCGGAACTGCTATAAGCTTCAATAAATTAATAAATAAAGAACCAAAGGGTTTAACGTAATCTTTGATGAATTCGGGGCCAAAAGAGAAAAAGGACAACCCTATTCCAACCAAGACTCCAAGAGCCATTCCAATTAATATTTTCCAGTGTAATGCTAATTTTTTCATGAAGACTGTGGGTAAATTAAAGTTTATCTGCTCGTTTGAGAAGGGTAAAATCAGCCAATACTAATGCTGCCATAGCCTCCACAATAGGAACTGCTCTGGGGACCACACAGGGATCGTGCCGACCTTTGCCTTGCATTTCGACTAGCTCACCTTCATGGGTTAGCGCTTCTTGTTTTTGCATAATTGTAGCTACAGGTTTAAAAGCGACATTAAAATAGATGTCCATCCCGTTTGATATTCCTCCTTGTACCCCTCCTGAGCGGTTGGTTAAAGTAGTTCCGTCTTCGTGGTAAAGATCATTATGCTCACTCCCTTTCATTTTAATACCCTCAAAACCACTTCCGTATTCAAACCCTTTTACTGCATTGATTGATAGCATGGCGTGACCTAAAACGGCATGTAGCTTATCAAAAACGGGAGCACCTAATCCCTTAGGTACATTTTTAATTACACAACTGACCACCCCACCTACCGTGTCACCTTCCTTACGCACTTGTTTAATGTATTCTTCCATTTGAACAGCAAGTTGTGGGTCAGGGCAACGAACGATGTTTTGTTCAGCTAAAGATAAATCCAGCTGATCCGGACTCTTTTCTAATTGTAAGCTACCTACAGCTGAAACATACGCTTGTATAGTAATGGGATTGAGAAATTGTTTTGCAATAGCTCCTGCCACTACTCTACTGGCAGTTTCACGGGCAGAACTTCTTCCTCCTCCTCGATAATCGCGAAATCCGTACTTTTCATCGTACACATAATCCGCATGTGAAGGTCGGTATTGTTGTTTTATATGACTGTAATCCTGTGATTTTTGATTCGTATTTCGAATGCAAAAACCGATTGGAGTTCCGGTTGTTTTTCCCTCAAAAATACCCGACAAGAATTCAACTTCATCCGGTTCTTTCCGTTGGGTTACTATAGCAGACTGTCCCGGTTTACGTCGATCTAAATCCTTCTGGATAGCCTCAAAATCAAGAGTAACTCCTGCAGGACATCCATCAATAACTCCACCTATCGCAGGACCATGAGATTCTCCGAAAGTTGTGAGTCGGTATAAGATGCCAAATGAATTTGCTGCCATTTTCAAAATTAAAATCCAAAGATAAAGGATATGTTTGGGATAGACTTTGCCCCTTAAGTTTTTTTCTGCAAAGCCCGATAGAGAATCTGCACCGGATGGAGGCTTTTGCGTCCTGTACCTTCCTGAATTTGATGTCGACAACTGGTTCCGTTTGCGGCAATAATTAGTTCTTGATTTGCTTTTCGAATTGCAGGAAAAAGACGTTCTTCACCCACCAACTGACTAATTTCATAATGTTCTTTTTCAAAACCAAACGATCCCGCCATACCGCAACATCCTGTATTCATTAAGCGAACAGTATAATTGGTGGGAAGCGACAAAATTTTAAACGTATCGGCTGGGCTCCCTAAGGCCTTTTGATAACAATGTGCGTGAATTTTAACTTCCTTTTTTTCTAAATGAAAAAGGGAGGGCTTAAGAACTCCTTTCTCAATTTCTTGGGCTAAAAAGGCCTCGATCAAATAACAATGCTGGGCTACTTCTTTAGCTTTGTTGGGATAACTTGATAATTTGATGTATTCATCGGTAAAGGTATAAATGGCCGACGGTTCAATCCCAATAAGAGGGATTTCTTCAGAAAGCAAAGGATGGTATTTGAGAATATTGGCGTCTGCACATTTCTTTGCCTCTTCTAGAAACCCTTTTGAAATATAGGTTCTTCCACTTTCTGAGGGAGGCAATACAGTTACATTATACCCTAAGGCCTTTAAAAGAAGTAGGGCTTCTTTTCCAATTTCTGTTTCATGGTAATTGGTAAACTCATCCAAATAAACATAAACCTTTTTTTGAAATGGCCGGGATTCGCTTTGGGTGATGGAAGGGTACAAAGACTTTTCTAATTTGGGCAAGGATCGTTCTTTGGCAATCCCGATTCCCTTTTTTATTAGTGATGAAAGCAAGGGTTGAGTTAACATAAAATTATGTAAACCCCGTATGGATTGATTTTTCTTGCTCAATTTTCCGGAAAAAGCAAACAACCTATCCCGTAATGAACGAGGGTTTGATTTGTGGTATTGATACAAAAATTCCGCTTTATATGTGGCTATGTCAACACTGCTCGGACATTCTGTTGCGCAGGCTTTACAACTTAAGCAGAGATCAAACACGTCTTTTAAATCGGCATCATCAAAGGCATTTGGACTTTTTTGGTTGGAAAGGACCTCTCGCAATACATTTGCTCTACCTCTTGTGTTGTGCTTTTCCTCTTTTGTTGCACGATAACTTGGACAAAGAGTGCCTTTGGGAAGTGTTGATCGGCAAGCGCCAGCACCATTACATTTTTCTGCCGCTCGATAAATTCCTTGATCTGCACTAAAATCAAACGCGGTTTCAAATTCAGGAGTGCTTGCAATTGATGTTCGCATTTGTTCATCCATGGGATAGGGATCTACAATTTTCCCTGGATTGAATATCCCATTGGGATCAAACAAGGTTTTAATTTGTTTAAATCGATTATAATTTTCCTCGCCAACTACAATGGGAATAAATTCAGAGCGTACAATGCCATCACCGTGTTCTCCACTTAATGATCCGTTGTATTTCTTCACTAATCGTGCTACAGCTTCTGTAATTGCTCTAAAATCGCGTACACCCTCTTTTGTTTTGAGATTGAGAATGGGACGCAAATGCAATTCCCCTGCTCCTGCATGAGCATAATACACCACATTCTGATCAAAAGAAAGCATGAGGTGTTCAAATTCATCTATATAATCTGCTAATTTGGGTAAGGGTACTGCTGTATCTTCTATGCAGGCAACGGCTTTTTGATCACCAATCATATTTCCTAATAAGCCCAACCCCGCATGTCGAAGAGCATTAGCTTTATCAATGGCTTCATCCCAAAGGGGTACTGCCGCATAACTCCAGCCAGAAGC
>RGZR01000065.1 GCA_010031465.1 Flavobacteriia bacterium | reverse complement strand
CACTTTCCTTTTACATTAATAGAAAAGGGCAGGATTGCCAGGTCACATGAAAACTATATTCAATTCTTTTTTCCTGCTAATTACAGTTACTATTGGATTGTGGGTCGCCTCTAGTTTTCTCATTCTTTATTTTATAGATGACTGGCCAGAAAGAGGAACATTTGGGGATATGTTTGGAGCAGTTAACGCGTTGTTTTCTGGGCTGGCATTTGCCGGATTATTGTATTCAATATTTCAAAACAAAAAGCAAATACTAGCACAACAAGAAGAGTTACTGCTCAATAGAAAAGAGTTATTAAAAGCGAGGAAAGTCCAAGAAAAAACAGAAAAAGCACTAGAAGAACAGGCTCAACACTTAAAAGATACAGCAATTTTGAACGGCTTAAACACTTTAGTTACCTACTTCAATTTTCAAATTGCAGATCCCTCTGTTTCTGAGGAATTACGTGAACAAATCAAAGAAAAAAGAAAAGAAGCCATACGGGATATCGACACCTTAATTAAACGTCAGCACGATGATTTAATGTAAAATACAACCCCAAAACATGAAATGTATCTCCTGAAAACTTACTTGGAAGCAATCTTATTAGAAAGAGTGCCTTTCTTTTAGTTTAGAGTCTTAAACACGGTTTACGGGGGCTTTTACGAATTTAATAAGCACTATAATTTTGCATTTCCCTCAAACGCCTCTAGCCTAGGATGTATTTTAGAAAACCATAAAGGAGGAATAAGGGCGACTAACATAGATGTAGGATACCCCCAAGGTAATTGTGGACTTTCAGCACTGTTTTCTAATACTTGATATTTTTTGCTTGCTCGATGATGGTGGTCACTGTGTCGCGTTAATTCATACAACACCAAACGCCCCACAATATGGTTTGAATTCCACGAGTGAACGGTTTTTACAGGCTCATATCTACCCGAATTTCCCTTTTTCCGAAGCAAACCATAATGCTCTATATAATTTATAGATTCTAACATTAATACCGAAACAAAGGCAACAAGAGCTCCATAAAACAGACCCCAGGCGCCCAAAGTTACATAGAGGAAAATCAGGTAAAGTCCTTGAAAAAGAAAATAAAATAGCACGTCATTGTAAAGGGAAAAAAAGGAAGCGTTGCGTTGTTTCAACAATAGTTTTTGCAACTGCCAAGCACTTTTAATTTGACCTAGTATGGAAGTCCACCAAAACCCATAAAGGCTCTGATTTTTTTTAGCCGTTGCGGGATCTTCAGCAGTAGCTACATTTTTATGATGCCCAAAATTATGTTCAATATAAAAATGCATATAAAGTGACAAACAAAGCAATAGTTTTGAACCATACCGCTCCCAAGTCTGAACTCTATGGCCTAATTCATGAGCGACATTGATTCCGTTTGTGGCCAATAAAATACCTAAAGAAAGCACTTTACCTGTTTGCTCAAATGTTGTTAAAGAAGAGGTGGAAAGCTGCCAAAGCCCAAGCCCTAGCAACCCAATTACAATTGGGATATTTATATACAACATCAAATCAAACAACTTATTTTTCAACCGATTTTCTTTTTCATGCACATCATATTTTTGATCCTGTTGATCTAACAGAATTTCCAAAAGGGGTATAAATCCATAGGCGTAGAGTACAGTGAGAAATGAAAAATAGCCACTTGCTGTAATAGAAAAATAAGTTGAAATGGGGATAGTATAGGCTAATACATATTTTAAATCTTTCATTGGATATGCATTTTAAACTAGTACAATAAAGACCTAAAATAATAAAAAGTTTCAAATATGCTTACTCACTATTTCATGAAATAGGATTGGTAAAAATTACCGACTTCCTTTTGCGTTTTGAGAGGCATAAGGAGGGAAAGGATAACGATCAGGACTAACCCACGTTCCTGTGGTAAGGGTTATCGGATTTTCAGAGTCGGGGTAAAAAACGACTTCTATTAACGAGGCCGTATAACCAGATCCCGTAGGCGCCTGCAAGGTATAATTGCCTGTTGAATTTTTTTCAAGAGGGGTTTGTACCCAGCTTTTTCCTAGTTCCCAAATTCTAAAATCGCGTTTCTCAGGATGATTTATTTGCCATAATGAAAGACGGTAGGGAACATCTGTGGGGAGGGAGAGGCTAAAAAGGCCCTTGTCCACTTTCCAATCAAAGTTAGGCAGCGGTTCATTGTATATCAATCGATGAAAAAAGGAAAAAACATTTGGTGTATTGTATTGCCCGGCCAAACCGTGATTTCCGTTGGGAACATATTGAAGGTAGTTTGTACCGGGCAGATCATTCCAATAAAACTTCCAAGAATCAGGCACAAAAAACTCATCAATAGTTCCATTTACTATTAGTTTAGGGATCGCAAATCGTTCTTTATATTGAAAGGGTTCAACATAGTTCATTAACTGATCAAATTCTTTTGAGCCCATCCAATCCATTATATCAAAATTGACGTAATCTTGAACGGCAGGTGACCAGTCTCCATACACCCGATAATGATGCTCAAAAGAGGGCAATAAATTCAGAAGATCAATAACTAAAGGCGCCATTCCAATTACGCGCGAGTCAACAGCGGCAGTAGTCCACGTGGTCCACCCTCTTTTTGAGGCCCCTGAAATAAAAAAGGTTTCAACCGCTTTGGGGGTTTGTTGAGAAAGTGCCTGTATTACATCCATTCCCCTTACTACAGCGCGTGTCATCGGAAATCGGGCCAACCATTGGGCATCTTCAGAACTGGCTCCATTTGACAAAAATTGATTCCATCCATAGGCAATCAAATCGTCCTCATAGCGTTCTAAAGTATCCGATTGCACAAAACGCAGCGGCTGAAAGGGGATATTGCTTAGGTGTGCAATTATGGATTTTGAATGAAGTGCCTGCTGAACGCTAAGGCTGTCAATCATTATGTTTTCATCTTGTTGCGAACCACCACCAATAAACAATAAAGCAGTTTCGGTTTCGATTTCATTGGGAACCACAACATCTAACCAATGCCACCAATAGGGTTGGTCGACTTCTTTTTCGGTTAACCATTTTCCCGACTGCATTTTGATGTGATAAAGCACCGCCCCTTCTAGGGCTTGGGTTTCTATAATTTCATAGGAAAAGGCGGTGGTATCTTTAACGTATTCAATGAGCTTATTTATCGGTTCATTTGATGTTTTTGAGGGAATAGAAGGGGTGCATCCCACAAGAATAATGAGTACAAAAAAAGAGACCACAATGCGCTTCATAATGCTTTATTTCATAGTATTTCTAAAGATAAAAAAGATTTTATATTTATAAGGTCTTCTTTTAATGCTTTAAACTAAGGGCGATTTTTACTACATTTCAACAATGAACAAAAGCAACCGATGGGCCCTTATTTTTGCAGTAGCTTTGGGACTGTTTTTATATTTGCGTTTTCGAATAATATTCGTGCTTTTTCTCCCCCCATTATTTCTTTATTTCTTCTCTAAAAATTCAAAAGACAACTAGCGCCAAAAAGGGAATGAATTAATCACACTAAACAGTTGTGTGAATGGCTTGTTTGCTTAACTTTAAGGATTGTACGTTCAAAATTTAAAATGAAAAAATTTAGTTTACAGGATAAACACGTCATTTTATCAGGGGGGGGAAGCGGAATAGGCAAAGCAATTGCCATTACTTTTGCCGAACAAGGGGCAAACATTCATATACTCGATCGTGATGAAATTGCAACCCAAAGCACCCTTGATGAAATTCACGCCAACAAAGGCAATGCTACCTCTTACCGCTGTGACATTTCAAATCAAAAAACGGTTCAACAAATTATCGAATCAATAGCTAGTCACCATCCTATAGACATTTTAATAAATAACGCAGGAATTGCCCATGTAGGTTCAATTGAAAAGGTGGAGGAAGAAGATTTAGATCGGCTCTTTCAAGTAAATGTAAAAGGGGTATATAACGGAATGAAAGCCTGTATTCCATTTATGAAAAAACAAGGGCATGGATGCATTCTCAACATGGCTTCTGTGGCAGCATCTATGGGAATAACAGATCGTTTTGCGTATTCCATGACTAAAGGGGCCGTACTGACAATGACGCTTTCGGTAGCAAAAGATTTTATCAAAGACAATATCCGTTGCAATTGCATTTCTCCAGCCCGTGTTCACACTCCTTTTGTAGATGGATTTATTTCAAAAAATTATCCCGGAAAGGAAGCAGAGATGTTTGAAAAATTATCAAAAACACAACCCATTGGCCGAATGGGGACTCCTCAAGAAATTGCTGATTTAGCGTTGTTTTTGTGTTCAGATGAAGCGGCTTTTATAACCGGGGCTGATTATACTATTGATGGCGGGTATACAAAATTAAACGCCCATTAACACTTAAATTATATTCTGATGAAACTTATACGATTTGGAAATCAAGGTGCCGAAAAACCAGGAGTTGAACGTTCAGATGGATCTCGAATTGATGTTTCAGGATTCGGACAAGATTACAATGAAGCCTTTTTTGGGGAAGAAGGAATAAATCAATTACGGGAGTGGTTAAATACCCACGAAAACAATTGCCCAATCGTTCCTCAAAATGTGCGTCTTGGGGTGCCCTTAGTCCGTCCATCAAAAATTGTATGCGTAGGGCTAAACTATGCAAAACATGCTGCCGAAAGCGGAATGGAAATCCCAAAGGAACCAGTGCTTTTTTTCAAGGCGACATCCTCATTAACTGGGCCCAACGATCCAATCGTAATTCCTAAAGGAAGCACAAAAACAGATTGGGAAGTAGAATTGGCAGTAATTATTGGCAAAAAAGCATCTTATGTTTCAGAAGAAAATGCCCTAAACCATGTTGCGGGCTATGTGCTTCATAATGATGTTAGTGAACGTGAGTTTCAATTGGAACGGTCTGGACAATGGGTTAAGGGGAAAAGCTGTGATACCTTTGCGCCCTTAGGGCCCTTTATAGCTACACCTGATGAAATCAACAACCCCAACAATCTACGCCTTTGGTTAAAACGGAATGGGAAAATGATGCAAGACAGTGCAACTAACGATTTTGTTTTCAATGTTCAAGAGGTGATAAGCTATATCAGCCAATTTATGACACTGCTCCCCGGAGATATTATTTCTACAGGCACACCTTTTGGCGTTGGCCTTGGATTAACTCCCCCTGAATATTTACAACCCGGAGACATTATTGAATTAGGAATTGAGGGCTTAGGAAGCGCTACACAAAATGTGATGGCCTATCAAGAAAAGTAAGAATGGTAATTGATTCACATCAACATTTTTGGAAGTATAATCCATCACGTGACACGTGGATTGATGAAAACATGGAGGTGATAAAACGCGATTTTTCCCCGTCCGATCTTTTTCCAATACTTCAATCCCATGGCATAGGAGGATGTGTTGCCGTTCAGGCAGATCAATCAGAGGCCGAAACAGAATACCTTCTAACCGAAGCGGTAGCCCATGATTTTATTAAAGGAGTGGTAGGTTGGATCGATTTGCGTAGTCCAAACTGTGAAGACCGTTTGAACTATTTTTGTAATCACCCCTACTTTAAAGGGGTTCGTCACATTCTTCAGGCAGAAACGCCTGAGTTTATGCTTTCTGAATCGTTTAAAAGGGGAATTAAAAGCATCTCTGCTTTTCAAATACCGTATGATTTGTTGGTATATCCTCATCATTTGGAAGCCACAATAACCCTCGTCAATACATTTCCTGAACAACAATTTATTCTTGATCATTTGGCAAAACCCGATATCAAAAACGGTAAAGTAAAAGAATGGGAACCCAAAATTAAAGAATTGGCTAAAGCTCCAAATGTAGCTTGTAAAGTTTCAGGAATGGTAACAGAAGCCGATTGGAATTCTTGGAATAAGGAAACATTAATCCCCTATATGGATGTTGTTTTTGATGCTTTTGGAGCCCACAGAATACTCTTTGGATCTGATTGGCCCGTATGTTTGTTAGCGGGGCAATACAAACAAGTTTACGACGCAGTAACCCATTATTGTTCTAAACTTTCAAAAAGAGAACAAGATTTAGTGTTTGGTGAAAATGCTATAAATTGGTATAATTTAAGCGTGTAATATTATAACGGTATGGATTTACACTTAAAGGATAAAATTATAATTGTCACAGGAGGCTCCAAAGGCATTGGATATGGAATTTGTGAACGTTTAGTAAAAGAAGGGGCGGTTCCAATTATTGTTGGGCGAAACAAAACCTCAATCCCTAAAGCGGTCAACACCCTTTCAGCTCTAGGGGGAAAAGTAGGTGCCGTCTATGCAGAGCTTTCAGACCCAGAACAGTGTAAAAAAGCCGTTGAAGAAATTCTCGTCCAATACGGCACTATAGATGGCCTGGTGAACAATGCAGGGATTAATGATGGAGTAGGATTAGAACATGGAAATTACGAACACTTTATGGCCTCACTCCATCGAAATGTAACCCATTATTACATGATGGCACATTATGCGTTACCCAGCCTTAAAAAAAGCAAAGGAGCCATAGTCAATATCGGTTCCAAAACAGCTACTACTGGTCAGGGAGGCACTTCGGGTTATGCAGCTTCAAACGGAGCACGCAATGCATTAACGCGAGAATGGGCTGTAGAATTATTACCCTATGGAATTCGAGTAAATGCTGTAATTGTTGCAGAATGTTATACACCCTTATACCAAAAATGGATTAACACCTTTACAAACCCTGAGGAAAAACTTCAGCAAATCACAACAAAAATTCCTTTTGAGAACAGAATGACTACTGCGGCTGAAATAGCCAATACGGTAGCTTTTTTGCTCTCTGATCAATCGAGTCATACCACAGGGCAATGGATACATGTGGATGGAGGATACACCCATTTAGATCGTGCACTTTAAAGCCCTTTTATGAAAGCTGATTCTTCAACCCCCATTTTGTCACACTCGCTTTTATTGCCGTTTGTATTAATAACATCTCTTTTTGCCCTTTGGGGTTTTGCCAATGACATTACAAACCCAATGGTGTCGGCATTTAAAAAAGTGTTAGAATTAAACAATACCCAAGCCTCGTGGGTACAAGCTGCTTTTTATGGGGGCTATTTTACCATGGCACTTCCTGCGGCCTATGTTGTACGGAAGTATTCCTATAAAACCGGGATAGTTGTCGGGTTGTTTTTATATGCTTTTGGAGCGGTTTTATTTTATCCCGCTGCAGCCTACGAAAATTATTTATTTTTTTTACTGGCACTTTATATTTTAACCTTTGGGCTTGCCTTTTTGGAGACTACCGCCAATCCTTTTATTCTCTCAATGGGCGATGAAAGGACAGCAACGCAACGACTTAATTTGGCTCAAGCCTTTAATCCGTTAGGGGCATTGACGGGTTTATTTGTGGCCCAAACTTTTATTCTTAGTGCCTTACAGTCAGACGATGTTGACGCACAAGGCAACAGCACATACGAAGCTTTGACCGGAGCGGCAAAAGCAGCTGTTCGCACAGCTGATTTAGAGGTGATCAGAAATCCTTATGTTATTTTGGGAATCTTTGTTGCCCTATTGATGATTGTCATTGCTGGGGTAAAAATGCCGGAACAAAAATCAACCGCTACTTCCAGTATGAAAGACTCGATAAAGCGGATTTTTAAAAACAAACGATTTGTGGGAGGAGTTCTGGCACAGCTTTTCTATGTAGGGGCTCAAATTATGTGTTGGACCTATATTTATCAGTATGCGGAAAATTTAGAAATCGACAATCGGTCAGCTGTAAATTATGCCTACGCAGCGTTGATCCTTTTTTTACTGGGTCGGTTTATTTGTACTTTTCTTTTGCGTTTTATAGACTCAGGAAAGTTGCTCATGTTTCTTGGGTTAGGCGCAATCTTTTTTTGTTTGGGAACTATTTTCATTGAAGGCTTAATGGGACTATACGCTCTCGTTTTGGTCTCCTTCTGCATGTCACTTATGTTTCCAACAATTTATGGTATTGCATTACACAACTTAGGAGAAGACGCCAAACCAGGTTCTGCATTTTTGGTGATGGCCATAGTAGGAGGGGCTTTTATGCCCGTTTTACAAGGAATGATTTTAGATTGGGGAGGAAGCGGATATAATGATGTTTCGGTTTTAGGAGTGCCTGAAGTAAACATTTCATTTGTATTGCCCTTGCTTTGTTTTGTAGTAGTAACTTATTATGGTTTTTCCTCAATAACAAGAAATTCAAGCAAAGTATAAAATGAAGGATATGCGTTACTGTTTTGCACTTGATTTGATTGATGATCCCAAACGGATTCAAGCGTATGAGGCATATCATAAAAGGGTATGGCCTGAAATAGAGTCTCAAATATTAAGTACGGGAGTAACCTCACTTGAAATTTACCGCGTAGCCAACCGCCTCTTTATGATCTTGGATGCACCAGCGCACTTTTCATTAGAAAGCAAAGCAAAGCTTGATGCTGAAAATCCAAAAGTTCAAGAATGGGAAACCTTGATGTGGACCTACCAACAGGCTTTGCCATTTGCAAAACCCAATGAAAAATGGGTTTTAATGACTAAAATATACTCCCTTTCTAATGATTAGTTTTTGGGAAAAGACAGCCCTACTAGAATACGATCTAATTGTAATCGGAGGTGGGATAACGGGGCTTTTTTGTGCGTTATCTTATCGAGAAAAGTACCCTAATGCCTCAATTGCCATTTTAGAACGCGGTTTGTTTTCTTCTGGAGCAAGTACCAAAAATGCAGGTTTTGCTTGTTTTGGCTCACTCTCAGAATTGGCTGCAGATTTACACACCATGAGTGAAGACGAGTTAGTTCAATTGGTGGATTTGCGCTTGCAAGGATTACAAAAATTAAGAAGCGCTTTAGGGGATAAGATAATAGAATTTGAATCTTTTGGTGGCTATGAATTGTTTTTTGATGAACATTCAGAACCCCTTAACGAAATAGACAAAATAAACAAACTGTTAAGCCCTCTATTTTCAAAACCCGTTTTTTCCAGCAACCCAGCTAAAATAAATGCATTTGGCTTTAATTCAAATAAGGTAAAACACCTTGTAGAAAACCCATTTGAAGGCCAAATCCACACGGGTAAAATGATGCGTGCCCTTCGGTCAAAAGCGAATGAAAAAGACATTACTTTTTTTTCAAACATTCAGGTTCTGGGGTGGAATCAAGACCAAATAATTGAAATTCGAACTTCTATTCACAATAGGGAAATGGAATTAAAATGCACGAAACTTGCAGTGTGTACTAATGGTTTTACAAAAGATTTTTATAAGCAGTTGAACCTACTACCAGGGAGAGGGATGGTTTTAGTTACAAAACCAATTAAAAACTTACAGATTAAAGGAGCATTTCATTACAATTCAGGCTATAATTATTTTCGCAACATTAATGATCGAGTTCTTTTAGGAGGAGGTCGTAATCTGGATTTTAATTCAGAAACTACAACAGCTTTTGGGATCAACCCTGACATCAAAGAGAAACTAATTTCTGATTTAAGCACTTTTATTTTACCTAACCAAGCTTTTGAAATTGAAATGGAATGGTCAGGAATAATGGCTTTTGGGACAAACAAAAAACCCCTAATAAAAAAGATGGACAACCATATTGCATTAGGAGTCCGATTGGGTGGGATGGGTATTGCAATTGGCAGCAAAGTTGGAGAAGCCACTGCTAAATTACTCTTTGATTAACATCAAGGGTTTTATTTTGATGAGATGGTTTATTTAGTTTTAGTACTTTTAGAAAATTAATTTTATATAAATTTTATGATTAGATATATATTCGCCTCTTTAGCTTTTTTAGTTTTTTACACAAGCCTTGCTCAAAAAGAGGGAAAAAATGACAAAGCGGAAAAGACCATTGAAGAATTAACGGCGTCTAGCAAAAAAATTGAAGGCTTTTTTACTATATATCAAGACACACTTACCGCTGAGGTTAAAATGACTATTAAGGAGGAACAACTCCAATCTGAATTTATTTATTTTTCTCAAATAGCTGACGGGGTTTTGGAAGCAGGTAGTTTTAGAGGATCCTACAGGGAATCTACTTTGTTTCAAATTAAAAAATATTTTGATAAAATTGAAATTATCGCCCCTAACACTAATTTTTATTTCGACCCCTCTAACCCACTATCCAAATCTAAAGAAGCAAACATTTCTGAGGCATTAGTTTCAAGCTCTAAAATACTAGCTCACGATAAAGAA
>RGZR01000064.1 GCA_010031465.1 Flavobacteriia bacterium | reverse complement strand
TAACATTTTTTATTAAACAAATATATGTATAGAATTTATGAAATCCGAATCTAAGCTTTTTAAATTGATGATTTGAGACAGGAAGTTCAAGGAATTCTAAAAATGAAAGGGCTAGACTCTAAAAAAATGTATTTTTGAATTCGTATGAAAACGCTCTTATCAGCACGACAAATATCAAAACATTACGGCACGCTTCAAGTGCTTAACAAAATTGATATTGACGTCTATGAAAATGAAATAGTTTCTATTGTTGGTCCTTCCGGAGCGGGCAAAACAACCCTACTTCACCTATTAAGTACTTTAGATCGACCCGATCTTGAACCGAATAGCAGACTTTATTTTAATTCCACCAATCTAGCCGATTTGAAGGATTCCCAACTTTCAAAATTTAGAAACCAGAATATGGGATTTATTTTTCAGTTTCACGAGCTATTACCAGAGTTTACAGCGCTTGAGAATGTATGTATTCCCGGTTGGTTAGCGCCAAAACGAACTACGGATGCGCTTGAAAAAAAGGCCTTAGCCTTGTTGGTACGTTTGGGAATGGAAGAACGAGTAAATCACAAGCCCTCGGCTTTGTCGGGGGGTGAACAGCAACGTGTAGCCGTGGCCCGGGCTCTCATTAATGACCCTAAAATTATTTTTGCTGATGAACCCAGCGGTAATTTGGATACTGAAAATGCAGCGCATTTACACGACTTGTTTTTTGAACTTCAACAACAGAGAGGGTGTAGTTTTGTGATTGTGACCCACAATCAAAAATTAGCCCAGCGTTCTGATCGCATTATTCGTTTAAAAGACGGAAAAATTGACTCGTGAATACAGATGAATTGCATTCCTTTCTAAATGAAAAAGCAGCTTATTATGAGCAGCCTTATTTCTTAGAATCCGACCCCATTCAAATTCCCCATCAGTTGAGCGAACTTTTAGAACATGATCCTTATCGTTTTATTCTCCATCATCAAAAAAAAGACCTAACCGACTTAAAACCCTTTGTTCACAGAACGTTTAACGGAATTGATTTTTGTTATTTCATAACCGCTTTGCGACATATTTATTTACACCACGGAGGGTTAGAAGAGGCCTTTACGAAGAATCCAAAGGCGCATAGTATGGAAATGAATATCCATCATTTTCGCTCTATTTTCTTTGAATTGGCTCATGAAAAAAGAACAGAAAAACACGTTGCGGATCCCTTGCGGGGTTCCGCTGCTAAACGCATCAACATGTTTTTACGTTGGATGGTACGGGAGTCAAAAAAAGGGGTAGATTTTGGACTGTGGAGTCGGATTACCCCAGCCCAATTGTCTTGCCCTCTAGATGTTCACAGTGGCAATGTTGCCCGAAGCTTGGGTCTTTTAAAGCGAAAACAAAACGACCAAAAAGCAGTTATGGAATTGGATAATGCTTTGCGTAAACTAGACCCTATAGATCCTGTTAAATACGATTATGCCTTGTTTGGTTTGGGGGTTTTTGAAGGTTTTTCCTAATCCATCAGTACTTCTTTTGTTCAGTAACTGATCAAATTATACCTTTAATTAAAGTAGATGCCATGCTAAAGCGACTTTTAGAAAATATCGGACCCGGGCCACTTATAACCGCAGCCTTTATTGGACCGGGAACTGTTACCCTTTGTACTCTAGTGGGGGTAAAGTTTGGATTGGATTTGTTGTGGGCAATTGGTGTATCAATTTTAGCCGCCATTGCGCTCCAAGGCATGGCTGTTCGCTTGGGTATGATAACCGGGCAGGGAATTGTTCCCTTACTGCTAAAGGAACCCATCCCTAAGGGACTAAAAATATTCCTCATCGGGTTGATTTTAGGAGCCATTTTGGTTGGAAATACCGCCTATGAAGCTGGCAATATCAGTGGGGCCGTATTAGGCCTTGAAACCCTATTTGGGCAAATTTCATTTACCCTAGGAAATACCTCTTTTAATATATTTTCTGTTGCGGTGGGATGTGTCGCTGGAATACTACTATGGTTAGGAAAATACAAACTCATTGAGAGAACACTCATTGGGTTGGTCGCCCTAATGAGCATTACTTTTCTTATCACAGCAATCGCTACGGGACCTTCACTTCTTGAAATAGGAAAAGGACTTTTTTTATTTTCTCGTCCCCAAGGAAGCTTGCTCAGTATAATTGGATTGGTTGGAACAACCATAGTCCCCTACAATCTATTTTTACATTCAGCACTAGTTCGTGAAAAATGGAAATCCAAATCACAACTTCCTGTAGCCTTACAAGATATGCGAATAGCCATTGGTTTAGGCGGGTTTATTTCCATCAGTATCATTATTACAGCTGCAGGAGTTCATTTAAATACAATTGAAAACGCAGCCGATCTGGCCCTTGGATTGGAGCCTCTTTTTGGAACTTATGCAAAATATTTTTTATCCGTAGGGCTCTTTGCGGCAGGCATCACAAGCACATTAACCGCTCCCCTTGCTGCTGCTTATGTGACCTGTGATTGTTTTCAATGGAAAGCGCACTTATCAGAACTGCGGTTCCGTATTATAGGGCTATTCATTTTGCTCTTTGGTGTAGTCATTTCCGCTACGGGATTAAAATTGATTTTAATTATTCAGTTCGCACAAATCATTAATGGCCTATTGCTTCCCATTATAGCTGGAATTCTATTATGGATGATCAATAATTCTACCCTTATTGGAACCTACAAAAACAATCGCATTCAAAATAGCATTGGAGTTGGCATTGTTTTAATTGCCTTGTTTTTAAGTTTTCGTACCCTAATTTTTCTTTTTTAATCTATAGCTTGTGACTAAAATACCTTATAATATTAATGTTGATGTGGCTGAGGGTCTTCAAAATGAAGCAGCCCTCTTCCCCTATCTATATGCGTGTAACATAGCCTGTGGTGCACATGCCGGGGATTTAGAAGAAATGAAACGCGTAGTGCATTTGGCTGAGGAACATAATGTTCAAATCGGCGCTCATCCCTCCTACCCTGACCGTGAACATTTTGGGAGACGCCCAATGAAAATGGAAGAAGATGCCCTTTATGACACAATTGCTAATCAAATTGAAAAATTAAATAACCTTCTTCAACAGCCCCTTCATCACGTAAAAGCCCATGGGGCACTTTATCACAATACCGCTCATCAAAAAGAACAGGCAAAAATTTTACTAGATGTTCTATGCACTGAATTTTCTGGGGTACAATTGTTTACCCTTCCCTACTCTGAACTCGAAAATCAAGCCCTTTCAAGAGGGGTTAAAGTTTGCCGAGAGGCCTTTTTAGACCGACACTATCTAACCCGAGATCAACTGGTGGATCGATCCCATTCTGAAGCTCTTTTGAACCATACCCAGTCTGTTTGTGATCAATTTATACAACTTACACAACACCAAAGGGTACTGACAAAAAATAGACATTGGTCACATCTAACTGCCGATACCTTTTGTCTCCATGGAGACCATCCGAAGGTTTTGGATTTTTTAAAGGCCATTCATGACATCACGAATACGATTTAAATGAAACCACTCCTCCCCTTTAGCTTTTTTCAATTGCACCCTAAAGCGCTTTTGCTTCAATGGAAACAAGAACCTTCAGATCACTTACTAAATGAGATATTAACTGTGAAATCAGAATTATCATCTAATTTAAAGGAAATACATGGCATTACCCAAGGGTATCAATCCTTATTGATATTGCTAAAAAAACCGCTAGTATCTTCAAAAAAATTACAAAAGAAAATTACAACTATTTATGCAGGAATAAACCGATTTGAATCGCCCCAATCAAAACACTGGACGCTTCCCGTTTGTTATGATTCTGCCTTTGGCAACGACTTACACACTCTATCGAAACAACTTGAAATCGATAGCACTACGCTTATAGAATTTCACAGTGGAAGTCTATACCGAGTACAGTTTATTGGATTTCTCCCTGGATTTTTATACCTCAATGGATTACCCAAAGCTTTAAATGCCGAAAGGAAATCCATACCCTCTCCTAAAGTACAAGCAGGGGCTGTAGCTATTGGTGGTGCTCAAACGGGGATTTACCCAATTGAAAGTCCCGGAGGGTGGCATATAATTGGAAACACCCCTGTTAACCTCTTTAATCCAGAAGCTAAATCACCTTGTTTTGCTCAATCTGGGGATCACGTAACATTTGAACCCATATCGCAAAAAGAATATACCCAAATTAAAAAGGCTGTCGCCAAAGGAACGTACTCCCTAAAATATGATTGAAGTGATACATCCCGGTTGGATCTCAACAATTCAAGACCAAGGTCGTTGGAATACACTCCATTTGGGTGTTCCCATCGGCGGGGCTATGGATCAAGAAGCTTTTCAACTAGCAAATGCGCTCCTAAATAATTCTCAAGAGGATGCGGTAATTGAAATGAGTTATATCGGTGCACACTTGAAGTTTCATCAAGACACATTAATCTGTATCACAGGGGCCGATATGGATCCAAAATTGAATGGTAAAATAATTCCTAATAACAAAGCAATTGCAATAAAAGAAGGAGATCAGATCAAGTGTTCGCATGCCGTAAACGGTTGCCGTGCCTACCTAGGAGTCTATGGAGGAATTCAGACAGAAATGCTATTGGGAAGTAAAAGTCAAGCCAAAGGAATTACTCGATCTAGTAAACTTGCCAAAAAAAATATACTACCTATCGTAACAAGCTCAACAAAACCCTCTCGGTTTGCTCATATCGCTTTCAAAAAACAATACGAATCCTTTTGTGACATAAAGGTTTATCCTGGACCCGAATATGATGAATTATCCCCAGCAGCAATACAAGCCTTGACACAATCGTCTTTTACAATTTCAAAAAACAACGATCGAATGGCCTACTGTCTGAATGAAAAAATTGTATCCCCTGCCTCAACAATATGGACCTCTCCCGTATTGCCCGGAACTGTTCAACTTACTCCTGACGGCACCTTACTCATTCTTATGCGTGATGCTCAAGTAACGGGTGGGTACCCACGTATTCTTCAACTCAGCGACGAAGCCATGAATTGTTTAGCGCAAAAAACAACATCAAACCAAATTCGATTTATTCTTACGCCTGTAAATGATGTCAAAGGGTAAATCCATTTTCAAAATTGTTTCTTACTTTTGCTAGGATCATTACTACATGAAATTACTTCTTAAAAACGCAACTTTACTAGATGAAAAGAGCCCTTTTCATAACCAAAAGAAAGACGTTTTTATCCAAGAAGGTGTTTTAACAGCAATTGAAGATTCAATACCTGTAGCGGCTGATACCGTTGTTGAAATTAAGGATTTACATCTTTCCCCAGGGTGGTTTGATCCCTGTGTTTCTTTTGGCGAACCTGGATACGAAGAACGAGAAACCCTCGACAACGGATTACAAACTGCTGCAAAAAGTGGATTTACTCATATTGTCTTAAACCCTAATACACACCCTGTTTTAGACACTTATTCTGATATTAATCACCTTCGTAACGCAACACAACACCACACTACATTTTTGCATATTAGTGCATCTTTGTCAGAAAGAGGTGAAGGAAAGCAAATGGCTTCATTAGCGGATTTAAATAAAGCGGGAGCCTGTGCCTTTGGTGATTTTAATATCGCAATTGACAACCCCAACTTGCTTCGTATTGCCTTAGACTATGTTCAAAATTTCAACGGTTTGATTCAAGCTTATCCCGTAGATACTACTCTGTATTCTAAAGGCCAAATGCATGAAGGTCTGGTAAGTACCACTTTAGGATTAAAAGGCATTCCTGCTATTGCGGAAACCGCTTTACTGGCTAGAGATTTACAACTTTTAGAATATACCCAAGGAAAAATGCACATCCCTTTTATTTCATGTGCTGAAAGTGTTCAACTTGTTCGCGATGCTAAAAAAAGAGGATTAAATGTGAGTGCTGCTGTGGGCTTGGCCCACCTTCTTTTTAACGATGAACAACTTACTGATTTTGATGCCCGTTTTAAAATCCGCCCCCCCCTACGCTCGTCAGCTGACCAAAGGGCCTTACGTGAAGGGCTTCTAGACGGAACCATAGATATGGTAACTACGCTACATCAACCCTTAAATCCAGAAATCAAAAATTTAGAGTTTGTAAGTGCCGCTGAAGGCAGTATAGGCTTAGAAGCTGCCTTTGGTGCTTTATTAACCATTTTTCCTTTAGAAAAAGTGGTTTCTTTTCTCAGCCGAGGTAAGAATCGGTTTGGCATTCAAAGCAAGGGTATAGCCATAGGTCAAGAGGCTGATTTGAGTCTCTTTACTCCCAAAGGCAATTGGACCCTGCAAGTTGAAAACCTTTATTCCGCGTCAACCAACTGTTTGTTTGTTGGTCATCAACAAAAAGGAAAAGTATTAGGGTGTGTTAGAAAAAATTACCTTCAACTCAATCAATAAAGCCAAAATGTTAGAGTATCGAATACGTGAAGGAATTAGAGCAGAGCAGGCTACCCCTGCCTTTATTTTAGTACATGGTTATGGCAGTCATGCTGACGATCTATTTTCATTTGCTCCACACCTTCCAGAAACTCATACTGTTATATCAATTCAAGCTCCAATTTCGCTCGATTTTGGTGGGTATGCGTGGTATCCTATTAGCTTTGAAACAGAGGGTAAATTAAAGACAGAAGTGAGTGATGCCTGGAAAGCAGTTGATTTAATAACCAAAACAATTGATACGCTAATAGAAAAACATACCTTAAACCCAAAAGACATTTCCTATTTAGGATTTAGTCAGGGGGCCATTCTCGGATGGGCATTTGCTTTTACTTATCCAAATAAAGTAAGACGATTGATTGTATTGAGTGGTTTTATTCATGAAAGTGTTTCGGTAACCTCTACTACCCCATTTCAAGTATTTGCCTCACATGGAACTAATGATCCCGTGATTTCTATTGACCTTCCTAGAACTTCTATTTTGCCCTTGCAAAAGGCAAATCCATCCATAACCTATAACGAATATCCCGAAGGTCATACGTTATCACAACAAAACTTTATGGACATGTTGGAGTGGATTTCTAAAACAAACTTGTGATAATTCCTCTAATAAGAGGTTATTTTGAGTGTGTCATAGGCCAAAAAAACATTTGAAGGTAGGGTTTTGCTTACCTCTTCATGAAATCCTATTAAATGGCTTAAATGGGTGAGATAACATTGTTTTGGCTTTAATTCCTCTATTAAGGCTAAAGCTTCCTCTAAATTTAAATGGCTAATATGGGGTTCAATTCGGAGGGCGCTAAGCACTAATACGTCCAAATGGGTAAGTTTTTCTTTTTCTTGTTCAGGAATTAATTTTACATCTGTTAAATAACAAAAGTCATCAATTCGGTATCCTAAAACAGGCAGGTTATGGTGTAATACTTCAATGGGAATAATTTCTTTTTGACGAAAAAGAAAAGGGGTTTTAGGATCTACAATGCGAGTATTCACAGAGGGCGCCCCTGGGTATTTATTTTCATCGTTTAAAATGTAATCAAATCGCTTTTGTAAATTGTTCATAACCCGTTGACTAGCATACAACGGCATTGCCCCTTGATTAAATACAAAAGGGCGGATATCATCTAAACCCGCTGTATGATCGGCATGTTCATGAGTAATAAATAATGCATCTACTTTTGGGCATTTTGAACGGATCATTTGTTGTCTAAAGTCAGGTCCACAATCAATAACCAAATGGGTATTTTCCCATTGTACTACAACAGAAACGCGAAGACGTTGGTCTTTTGGATCTTTACTTAAACAAACAGGATGCGTACTACAAATAACAGGAACCCCTTGTGAGGTACCCGTACCTAAAAATTCAATTGTTAACATAGAAAACAAAGGTATTGTTTTGCTTTTATAAACCGCGGAAGTTTGTATTTTTACCTAACTTTTATGTCATGGACGAAACGCTATTAGGAGACAAAGGATTTGATAACAAACCCTCTATCGAAGCCAAAGCACTTCGCATCAATTTAAACGAATACATTTACGGAACTTTTGCTGAAATTGGAGCAGGTCAAGAAGTGGCTCGACATTTTTTTCGTGTGGGAGGTGCCTCTGGTACCATAGCCAAAACGATTAGTGCCTACGATAAAAATTTTAGTGATACCATTTACGGTGAAGAAGAAGACGGACGTTATGTAACCGAAACTCGGTTGGGAAAAATGTTAAATCATGAAATGCGTTTATTGGAAACGCGAATTCCCAAAGAACAACGATCCACCAAAATGTTTTTTACCCTTGCCAATACAGTAACCACCATTGATTTTGCAAAAAAGTTCAAAGGCCATGGTTGGATGGGCATTCGTTTTCAAACTAAACCGAATGAAGCCTATAGTGAAATAGTTTTGCACATTCGTTTTCATCAAAACGAGGCCCGATTACAGCAAGAAGTATTGGGAATTATGGGGGTAAATTTAGTTTATGGTGCGTTTTACAAACATGAAAACCCAAAAAAGCTTTTGCGCTATCTCTACGATCACATCGATCAAGATGCCGTTGAAATTGATACCATAAATTTTTCAGGTCCTATTTTTGAAGAGGTAGATAACCGATTAATGAGCCTTCAATTGATCCGAAATGGCATGACCGATGCCGTAATGTTTGATGCTAGTGGAAATAATATCTTACCTGCTCGTATTCTATACAAGAAAAATATTCTTGCCTTACGGGGTAGTTTTCGTCCCGTAACCAAGGTAAACATTGATATGTTTGAAAAATCCTTTGAAATTTTTTCAAAGGAAGAAAATGTAGATACTTTAAAAACAGAGGTCATTTTTGAAATTACATTATCCAATTTACGCGCAGAAGGTGAAATTGATGAAAAAGACTTTATGGATCGAGCAAAACTTTTGTGTACGCTTGGTCATACGGTTATGATATCCAATTTTAAGGAATATTATCGTTTGATTGATTATTTTTCAAAGTACACCAAAGAACAGGTGGGACTCACCATGGGTGTCAATAATTTTGTAGATATTTTTGACGAACAATATTACCAAGACCTAAGTGGAGGAATACTGGAAGCTTTTGGTAAAATGTTTTACAACAACCTTAAGGTATACCTCTATCCTATGATTCACGTGAAATCAGGTGAAATAGTAAACAGTAATAATCTAAAATTACACCCCCGAATGAAAGACTTTTACAAGTTTTTCAAATACAACGGCAAAATCGTTGACATTTTCGATTACGAGCAAAATTACCTTTCTATTTTTTCGCGAGAAATTTTACGTAATATTAAGCACAATAAAGAAGGCTGGGACGATCAATTACCCAACGGTATTGCTGAATTGATTCGCAAAGAAAAAATGTTTGGCTATAAAAACTAACTAGCTATTCAATAGCTGAGCCGCATGATTTTTAGTCTCTACTTTTGAGATTACGCGTTCAACCGCCCCCTGCTCATCTACAATAAAGGTCATTCTGTGGATCCCATCGTATTCTTTTCCCATAAATTTTTTAGGGCCCCATACTCCAAAGGCATTGATAACCTTCTTTTCTGTATCGGCTAATAACGGAAAGGGGAAATCAAACTTTGATACAAAATTTTGTTGTGCTTTTTCTGTATCCGCGCTTACTCCTAAAAGAGTAAAGCCAGCACTTTGTAATTCTGCATAATGATCGCGTAAATCGCAAGCTTCAGCAGTACATCCTGGGGTATTGGCTTTAGGATAAAAAAAGAAAACTACCTTTTTCCCTTTGTAATCTTCAAGGGTATGGGTTTTCCCGGTATTATCAGTAACAGAAAAAGAAGGAACTTTGTCCCCAACTTCTAAAGGATTCATAATTCATAGCGTTTTTAGTACATTCGAAGATAAAAATTATTGATGACAAAAAAAGAAAAAGTAGCTTTTACCATTACTACCTTAGAAGCATTGTACCCTGAAATACCTATACCCTTAGACCATAAAGATCCATATACACTTCTTATCGCCGTTTTGCTTTCAGCACAAAGTACGGACGTTCGTGTGAATCAAATTACCCCTCTACTATTTAAAAAAGCAGACAATCCCTTGGCAATGAGCAAACTCAGCGTTGAAGAAATTAGAGACATTATTCGCCCTGTGGGTCTGTCACCAATGAAATCAAAGGGAATTTACGAACTGTCCCACATCCTTTTGGATAAACACAATGGAAAAGTACCTAACGATATGGATGCATTAGAAGCTTTACCAGCTGTAGGTCATAAAACAGCTAGTGTAGTATTGGCACAGGCTTTTGGGGTACCTACTTTTCCTGTTGACACGCATATACATCGTTTGCTTTACCGTTGGGGGTTTTCAAACGGAAAAAGTGTAGTGCAAACTGAACGCGATGCTAAACGTTTATTCCCTAAAGAAAAATGGAATTCCTTACATCTTCAAATAATATGGTACGGTAGGCAATACTCCCCTGCTCGAGGGTGGAATTTAGAAAAAGACATTATTACACGTACGATTGGAAGAAAATCTGTACTCCGTGCTATGCAAAAGCCCTAATTGGATAGAAAAAAAACAGGACTGTACAATTTGGTGTTTTGCGGCTCATACTGCTTAGAAAAAAGTAAAATAGCTTCAATGACCCTTTGGGAAGGCTCCTCTTTCTTATACGCAATTTTTAAGTTAGCGTACTTTTTTGTCATACTAAGTGATTTCTATTTAGAACGACAAAAAAGATTAAAAAGTATTATGAACTGAGTATAATTTGATGTTCTGATATCAATTTCCTCAAATTGATTATGGCATAGCGCATTCTGCCTAATGCAGTATTGATACTAACTTGTGTATTTTCAGCAATTTCTTTAAAACTCATGTCGCGATACAAACGCATAATGAGTACTTCCTTTTGATCTTCAGGAAGCTCTTGAATGAGCTTTTGACATTCTTTAGAATTCCTTTGCCGTGCACACGAACACGG
>RGZR01000063.1 GCA_010031465.1 Flavobacteriia bacterium | reverse complement strand
GAGGTTTGGTAAAATCACCTCTTGGTAGAGAGGCCTCAATAAAACATTGGGCGAAAAGCGTTCGGGATACTTTTGAACATGGGCTAGGATTTCCGCTTCACTCCACTGTTGCTCTGTACCGTGCAGTGAATAGACTCCTTCCTTTTTCTCAATTCTTAAACGGTCTTTAGGGGTTAAATAAAACAAGTTGATTTCCCTGGGATTTACCTGTGGAGTGAAGTTTTTATTGTATTGCGCTTTTAAGTCTTCTATTTGTTGTAAAACGGCTGTATTAGAAAAAGCAGAAACCAACTCTTCCTCAATGTAGGGTTGAAAGACTTCTTTAAGGGGTTTTGTATTGGGTTCCAACACAAGCAACCCAGAATCTCCAAAAAGCGCATTTACCAATTTAAATGTTGCTTCTGATAACGTGCTTGAAGATTTATAACTGAGGGCAATCCATTCTTTTATTTGTTCAGCTTCTTTACTGCTTCCCATATGTTTTTCGAAAACAGTGAGAACGTTTTGTAAAGAGTGTAAAGATAATTCTCCAACTGCACCCTTTGGCTCACCGGGCCATTGTATGCGTTTGTCTTGAAACCGAAAGGAACTTATTTCCTCAAAATCATGATCCTCACTAGCCATCCAATAAACAGGAACAAAATCAGCCTCAGGATATTCTTTTTTGAGTTGTTTGCAAAGGGAAATGGCACTAACAATCTTATAAATAAAATAAACAGGTCCTGTCATTAAACACAACTGATGCCCTGTTGTAATGGTAAAAGTATTTTCGTTTTTTAACTTTTCAATGTTTTTAACTACCGCGGCATCGGGTGATAATCCCTTGTATTGTCTGGTCCATTCCTCTACTAAAATGCGGCGGTGGGAAGAAGAGTATTGGTTTTTTTTTAGTTTTATTTGTTTTTCAAAACCCTTCAGATTTGGGGGGTGTCCATAAAAAGGGCGTAGGGATTTTTCTTCACGTAAATAATCGCAAATAAAATCTGAAAATCGACCTGTTTTTTCAAAAGCAATGTATTGACTTCCCATGAACTTGTTTGTGTAAAGATATTTGATTTTTAGAAAAAGGAATTTACAGTTTCGTTAGAAAGTGTACATTTAAAATCAAATTTAAAGCTTTATGATTCGACTTACTGTTTTTTCTTTGGTTCTGTCCCTAAACTTTGTTTTAAATGCACAAATTCAGTCCCCAGACGCGTTTTTGGGTCATCCTTTAGGCGAAACCTTTAGTCGCCACCATCAAGTTGTTGACTATTACAAGCATTTAGCAGAAAATTCTCCCTCTATTCAGCTTCAACCCTATGGCAAAACCAATGAAGGAAGGCTATTGCAACTCGCCGTAATTTCTAGCCCTGAAAATTTAAAAAATTTAGAATCGATTCGCACCAACCATTTGCATAATAGCGGGGTAATTAAGGGGCCTAAAAATGACGATAAAGTGATTGTTTGGCTAAGTTATAATGTACACGGCAACGAATCCTCAAGCACTGAAGCTTCTATGAAAACAGCCTATGCCTTACTCACTCAATATCAAGAATGGCTGACTGATGCTATCGTGATTATTGACCCCTGTATTAATCCTGATGGAAGGGATCGGTATGTTAATTTTTACAACCAAACAAAAAGCAATCCTTATGATTCCAATATTTTAGGGAGAGAGCACAATGAACCCTGGCATAGTGGCAGAACCAATCACTATATATTTGACCTTAACCGAGATTGGGCATGGCTTACGCAAGTAGAATCACAACAACGTTTAGTTCAATACAACCGCTGGTTGCCTCATGTGCACGTAGATTTTCACGAGCAAGGAATAAATAGTCCTTATTATTTTGCTCCTGCTGCTGAACCCTTACATGAGGTTATTACTGACTTTCAAAAGGATTTTCAAGATACCCTAGGAAAAAACCACGCTAGCTATTTTGATAAAGAAGGGTGGTTTTACTTTACAAAACAAACTTTTGATCTTTTGTATCCAAGCTATGGAGACACCTATCCCACCTACCTGGGTGCTATAGGAATGACCTATGAACAAGCCGGAGGAGGAATAGCAGGCTTAGGAGTGGATAATAATGAAAATATAAAACTGACCTTAAAAGACAGAATTGAACATCACTACACAACAGGAATTTCTACTGTAGAAACTTCTGTAAAACACAAGTCAGCACTAAATAAAAACTATCAAGACTATTTTGATGTGTCGAATTTAAAATATAAAAACTTTATACTTGAAGGCACCACAGAGCGCCTTGAATCTCTTGCGCGTTTTTTAGAAAAACATGAAATTCAAAGTTATTCTCTCGATAAAGCTACTATGGTAAAAGGATATGATTATCAGCAAACAAAAAATACATCAACTTCTTTTTCGACCAACGCCTTAGTAATCCCTACAAATCAGCCAAAAGGGAAAATGGCGCAGGTTCTGTTGGAACCCATAACAAAATTAAATGACTCTGTTACCTATGACATTACGGCTTGGTCACTTCCCTATGCTTATGGCCTAAAAGCAAATGCCACTACCGCTGAAATTGCTACACGAGAAAGATCAAATTCAATACTCGCTCTACCGCTATTAAATACCTCAACCTATGGCTACGGTATAGCATACGATAGTTTTGAAGACAGTCAGTTCCTAGCTGCCCTTTTGCAAGCAGGTTTAGGAGTGCGATACAATACTGTACCTCTTTCAAACAGTGGGAAAAATTGGGATAGAGGAAGTTTATTCATTCTGAAAGGAGATAATCTTAAGAATGAAAATTATCTAAAAAACTTAGGGAATTTAGTAGCTCAGTACCACAAACAATTACATCCCATTCAAACTGGTTATTCCACAGCTGGACCTGACTTAGGGGCGGGTGAAATCAAATTGATTAAAGCTCCAAAAGTGGCTTTATTAAGAAGTGATTCTGCCTCAGCTAATGCCTATGGTGAGGTGTGGCACTTTTTTGAACAACAATTACAGTACCCCCTTCTCCAATTGGATCAAAAACAACTCGTTCGAGGACTAGACGAAATTGATGTGCTTATTTTACCCCATGGCTATTATTCCAAATGGTCAGACAATGATACCGATACGGTCCTCAAAGCATGGATCCAAAAAGGGGGCAAGCTCATTGCCTTAGCAGGAGCATTAAATCGATTTGCTGATGCCGATGGATTTGGATTGACGAAAAAAGAAGTAGAAGATCGAGAAACCACAACTGTAGCTTATGGTGATTTAGAACGTCGTGCAATTAGTGGTATTACCACCGGAAGTATTTTTGAGGCTACTTTGGATAAAACACATCCTTTAAGTTTTGGAATTGATCACTATTATACACTCAAAATCAATGAAGCTGTTTATGAATTCATTGAAAATGAAAATAATGCTGCAACACTTCTTGAAAATACAAAGCCCGTTGCTGGATTTATAGGATACTATGCTAAACAACAGCAAAAAAACACGCTCTTATTTGGCGAAGAATCTGTTGGCAACGGACGTGTTATTTACTTTGTAGACAATGTCCTTTTTAGAGGTTTTTGGTACAATGGTAAAATGGTTTTTTCTAATGCCTTATTTTTCTGATTCAAGAAGAAAGGAAACTTGCTATTTGAGAAGTAATTTTATTGCTGGATCGGTTTTCCTACAAGATCAAAGTCATTGGCTTCGATAATCTCAATGGGGACAAAAGTTCCCGGTTTTAAGTAGTGAGAAGTAGCATCAATCCACACCTCGTTGTCCACATCCGGAGAATCCATAAAAGTTCGTCCTACATAATGCGCCCCCTCTTTTCGATCTATCAAACACTGAAAGGTGAATCCGATTAAAGATTGATTGTGTTCCCAAGAAATTTGGGATTGAATTTCCATAATTTCATTCATTCGTTGCACCTTTACTTCATGAGGAACATTGTCTTCTAATCCAAAGGCATGCGTATTTTCTTCATGGCTATAAGTAAAACAACCTAAGCGTTCAAATCGCATTTCTTTAACCCAGCTTTTTAGGATTTCAAAATCACTTTCAGTTTCTCCGGGATACCCAACAATTAAGGTTGTACGCAATACAATTCCAGGAACTTCAGCTCTAAATTTCTTAAGCAACTGAGTTGTTTTTTCTTTTGTAGTCCCCCTGCGCATGGATTTTAATACAGTGTCAGCTATATGTTGTAAAGGGATGTCCAAATACAAACATATTTTAGATTCTTCGCGTATAACTTGAAGAACATTCTCTGGAAAACCAGTAGGAAATGCATAATGCAATCGAATCCATTCTATACCGTCAACAGCTACTAAGGCACGAAGTAAATCGGCTAATTTTCTTTCTTTATAAAGATCTAATCCATAATAGGTTAAATCTTGGGCGATAAGAATCAATTCTTTTACTCCATTTTGAGCTAGTTGTTGGGCTTGGGTAACTAACTCTTCAATTGGAGTAGACCGGTGTTTTCCCCGCATTAAGGGAATGGCACAAAAAGAACAGGGACGATCACATCCTTCAGAAACTTTTAAATAGGCAAAGTGTTTAGGCGTTGTCAAAATCCGTTCCCCTACCAATTCGTGTTTATAATCTGCCCCCAAAACTTTTAATAATTGGGGAAGGTCGGTAGTTCCAAAATACTCATCCACTTGTGGAATTTCTTTCTGCAAATCAGGCTTATAACGCTCACTTAAACATCCGGTGACATACACTTTGTCTATAGCGCCGGCTTCCTTTCGCTGTATTTGCTCAAGAATAGTGTTAACGGATTCTTCTTTGGCATTATCGATAAAACCACAGGTATTGATTACAACAATATTTCCCTCTTTTTCATGCACTACTTTTTTATTGTTTGCTCGAAGTTGACCCATAAGGACTTCAGAATCATACACATTTTTAGAACAGCCTAAAGTAATGACATTGATGGTGTTTTGATCTGTTGATTTTGTGCGCATACTAAGGGAATAAGTTGGGAGCTTTACGCGAGGGGTGAACGTTCTCAAAGCCAGCGCCCAATTCAAACAGTAAAGCTTCTTGTTTTGATGGGGCAATAAAGGTTATGTTTTGAGGTTCGCCATCTGTTGAATATCCCATGGGGACACCTAAAGCTGGATAATGGGCCATAGCAGCAAATCCAGCCGATCTGTTGTCTATAGAAAGAACAGCATCCAATTGATGTTCCTTCATTGGAATTGAAAAATAAGAGGTTGCCTGGGCCATCATATTTCTTTTTTCCTCTTCAAACTCTCCTTTTGTAATTGTGGTAGCCGCAACTCTTTCAAAAATTTCTTGTCCATAGGGAGCGTGTAGCAATGAATCCTTTCGATTAAAATTTACAATGTCAGCAACAGTTTTTACTTGCACTTGGTCACCCGCATAATATTGGATATAAAGCGGCAAATCTTCTGCCATATCAACATCTAAAAGGGTTCGAAAAGAAGTTAATGTAATAGTGGGGGGATCTATGGTGATAACCTCTGCCCCTGCTTCTTTCAATTTGGTAATCGCAATTTGCATTAAGCTATCACCTTCAAAAGCCCGAAGTAGACCAAGTCGTTTTCCTTTCAATAATTGTGAAGGATCTTCAGCTATATTTACAGATTGAGAATCAAAACTTGAAGAGTCAGCACTGTCTAATCCAATTATGGTATTGTATAAAATAGCCGCATCAATAATATTTTTTGCCATGGGTCCGGCAGTATCCAACGAACTGGAAATGGGAACAATACCGCTTCTACTTACGGCACCAATGGTTGGTTTTAAACCCACCACACTGTTTTTTCCCGAAGGAGATAAAATGGAGCCCGAAGTTTCTGAACCCAATGCGGCAACAGCATAATTTGCAGCTACAGCCACACCACTTCCAGAACTTGACCCCCCTGTTTCAAATTGTCTTCGCCCGTATGGGTTTAATGTTTGTCCCCCCTGAGCACTATTCCCTACAGGACAGCCCTGGCAAAAATAATAAGCCCACTCACTAAGATTGAGTTTACCGAGTATAAGTCCACCTTCTTGTCTTATTTTTTTAATTATAAAAGCATCATTTTTCGGATAGTTGTCCTTAAACACTGCAGCTCCTGCTGTTGTTGCCATAGGGGTGACATCTATATTGTCTTTAATTAAAATTGGCATACCAAAAAGAGAATATGGATTGTTTTCCTTTCGGTTTCGATCACACAAACGGGCTTCCTTTACAATATTAGGATTTAAAGAAATCAATGCATTTAAGTATGTATCTCGATCCATTTCGTGTGTGTAGATGCGATACAGGTAAAAAAGGGTCAACGCTTCATAGGTAAGGTCTCCTTGACGAATATGGCCTTGAATTGTGGGTATGTTTTGCTCCAGAATAAAAGGTTTTAACCTTTCATATTCTTCTGTAGTGAAAGAGGCTAGCTCTTTAGCAAAAGGTTGAAAGAGTTGATTGCGATCAGTATGTTGTGACTGAATTCTTTTGTATCGCATGCGCTGAATTGGGTGATCTTGATTGGACTGTAATTCAGCGGATTCATCATATGTATTCCAAACTTTTAGCGGTGGAGTTGATGTACAGCCTAAAAAAAAGGCGAATACTAATATTCGAATGACATTCATTTTAAGTGTTGTTTTAAAAAGGAGACCGTGGCCACTGCTACTTCATCATATTGAGTGGTTGTGATGTAGGAAGTAATGACATGGTCACCCACATTAGGGAAGGCCATTTTTTCCTTTAACGCTTCTGGAGTTCCCAGTTGATCAAACATGTTGAGCATGGCAGGTACAGAAACCACCTTGTCTTGCAAACTGTCATTTTTATAATAATAGGCTAAAAGTGTTGGAGCTGTTACCTTTTGAAAGGTTGACTTTCTCATTTTTAGGTCCAAAAATTTTTGCATGTGCACCAAACTTTCTAAACGAGTTTTGGTGGTCCAATATTTTTTCTTTTCCTCACTTGGACCTTCCATAAAATGATAATTGCCTCCTTTGATAAAACGAGCAATTTGCAACCCCCAGGGTTTGGATAGTAATTTTGAAGTACCACTGTACAGTGCTATGTTTGGACTGTAAAGTACTAAGGCCGCAATGTCGGGATCATGGGCTAAACTTAACCCTAATGCGCCGCCGTGTGAAGTTGCCAGAACAATAACCTGTTCTCCTAATTGCTTTGCTATTGCCAACGCTTCTTTTCCTGAATGCCAATACGCTTCATTATTAAATTCTAACATAGGTTCCGTTTCTTCTAACCCATGGGCAAATAATCGAGGAATGTAAAGATTTGCGTCTAAAGCTTGGGCAACCATTTGATGTACAGGCTCACCTTCCTTTCCAGAGGCTGTGAAACCGTGCAAATAGAGTACAGCATATTTTGTTTTTTTTGGAACAGAATCCTGAAAATATAAGGTTGAAGCATTTCCTGGACGGACATTTCCAATTGCTGTTTCTTTTTGTTCAATCCAAGATTCTATTTCCTCTAGGGGAACATCAATTGTTACAGGTGTCAAATCTAAATCAGGAGAGTCTACTCGTGGGCCAATCAAATAGATTGCCCCCAAAAGCAATACAAATACGGCTAAACCACGGAAAAATTTAATTAGAATTCTCATGGAGTATTAAAAAGAGTTTTCACAAAGGTTGGAGCATCAAAAACTTGCAGATCCTCAATTCCTTCTCCTACCCCTATATATTTAACGGGGATTTGAAATTGATCTGATATGCCTAAAAGCACACCTCCTTTTGCTGTACCGTCCAATTTGGTAATTGCTAAACTATTTACTTCTGTTGCAGCGGTAAATTGCTTTGCTTGTTCAAATGCATTTTGTCCTGTTGATCCATCTAAAACCAATAAAACTTCATGGGGTGCATCGGGAATGACTTTATCCATTACGCGTTTCACTTTTGCCAATTCATTCATTAAATTGACTTTATTATGTAAACGTCCTGCGGTATCAATGATCACTACATCACTGTTTTGGGCTTTCGCAGATTGTAAGGTATCAAAAGCAACAGATGCCGGATCACTTCCCATCTGTTGACGTACCAAAGGTACTTTTACCCGATCTGACCAAATTTGCAATTGATCTATTGCGCCTGCTCGAAAAGTGTCGGCGGCTCCTAATAGTACTTTTTTGTCCTGTTTTGAAAAGGCGTGAGCTAATTTTCCAACTGTTGTTGTTTTCCCTACACCGTTTACACCCACTACCATAATAACATAGGGCTTGTGGTCTGATTCATCTTCCGGGCCCTTCTCTGTATCCGTCAAAAGAGAAATTATTTCTTCTCCCATCATTTTCATAAGATCATTTGAGTTGAGAAATTTATCCTTAGCCACACGTTCTTCAAGAGCCTTTATAATTTTTATTGTTGTGGCCACACCAACGTCTGATTGGATAAGAGCATCCTCTAATTCATCTAATAAATCATTGTCAATCTTGGTTTTGCCAACAACGGCCATACCTAACTTGGAGAGAAATGATTTCTTGGTGTTGGCCAACCCTTCTTCCAGTTTTTTCTCGTCTTGTTTTGAAAAAAAATCCCTAAGTTTTCCCATCTAGTTAGTAAATAAAAAAAGCTACTTTAAAAGTAGCTTTTATTTTGTGATTCTTCAAACGTTTAGTGTTTGCTAAGCCATTGTTCAGCTAAATCGGGAGGAACAATTGCCTCAACAAAGCTGTAAGAGGTATTGTCTCTTTTTTTCACCATTTTAATGGCTTTTGTCAATTTTTTTGACCCAGTTTGTAATGTTGCTACGGATTTCTTTGCCATGACTACTTAATTTCTTTGTGAACCGTCATTTTTTTCAAAATGGGGTTGAATTTTTTAATTTCTAAACGCTCGGGCGTATTTTTTTTATTCTTAGTTGTAATATATCGAGAAGTTCCTGGTTTTCCAGACTCTTTGTGTTCTGTACACTCTAAGATAACTTGAACTCTATTTCCTTTTTTTGCCATGATATTATCCTTTGTAGAATCCTTTTTGTTTCGCTTCTTTCAAAACGGCAGAAATTCCTTTTTTGTTAATTGTTTTTAAAGTAGCTGTAGAAATAGTGAGGGTTATCCACTTGTCTTCTTCAGGAATAAAAAAACGTTTCTTGATAATATTAGGATCAAAACGACGCTTCGTTCTGTTTAACGCGTGAGAAACATTGTTTCCAAACATAACGCGCTTTCCGGTTAATTGACAAACTTTTGACATGATCGTCTGATTTATGTGGGTGCAAATTTACTGTTTTTTACAGAGTAACAAAATTGTTTTAGAAAAAAAACTGCATTTATTCCAAATGATACAGTACAAGTTCTAAGGCTTTGTGTACGGCTTTATGAACCACGCGTTCACGGTGATTTCCAAAGACAAATTTTTCACTAAATACTTTAGTTTTTGAAGCTATTGCAATCCAAACAGTACCTACTTCTGCATCAGCATCTCCTTTTGTGGGACCTGCATTGCCTGTTGTTGCAATAGCATAGTCGGAATGATAGCGCGCTCTAGCTTGTTTAGCCATGGCCTCAGCTACTGGTGCACTGACAACACTGTGTTCATCAATCAAGGCTTTTGGAATACCCAAAAGATCCGTTTTGGATTGAGTATGATAAACGACTACGCCCCCTTTAAAATAAGAAGAGGCTCCAGGGAGTGAGGTGAGTAAAGAAGTGATTTTACCGCCAGTACAGCTCTCAGCTAGGGATAGGGTTGCCTTTTTCTGTATGAATTTTCTATGCACCGTTTGTTCTATTGCATCTTCTTCTCTCCCCGTGTAAATGTCTTTTATTAAAGGAATCAATTTGTCTATTGCTGCCTCCATTCGTTCGGTCAACTCACTTCCATTTGTATCCTTTCCGGAAAGGCGTAAGCGTACTTTTCCAAAATTAGGCAAATAGGCAAATTTTACTCCTTGGGGTAAAGCATTTTCCCAATCGATAAGGCGTTCTGCTATTGCACTTTCCCCCAAACCATAAGTTTGAAGTGTGATATGCTTGATGTGGGGAAGTGTAAATTTCTTTTTTAATGCCGGAAGAACTTGATCATTCACTAAGGCTTTCATCTCAAAAGGGACTCCTGGTAAGGCAATAATAACCTGATTCTCCTTTTCAAACCACATCCCTGAAGCTGTTCCGTGTTCATTTTTTAAAACTCTTGCCTTTGAGGGCAATAGCGCCTGTTTTCTATTCTCTTGGTTAATTGGCGTAGTTACATAAGAAGCGAATATATGCTCTATATGGGCTCTTATTTCAGTATTTTCTACCAATGTATCATTGAAATAATCACAAAGTGTGTGCTTGGTTATATCATCTTTTGTAGGCCCTAAGCCACCGGTCATCAATATAATTTGCGCTTTATTTTTTGATGCGTCAAGTGCCTCGACAATGGCTTCTTTTTGGTCAGAAATGCATGTGATTTGAACCACCTCAACACCTATACTATTCAGCGCTTTAGACAGAAATACTGCATTGGTATTTACAACCTGACCAATTAATAATTCATCGCCTATAGAAATAAGTTCAGCCAACATTTATTTAATTTTTAGTGTAAAAACAGATGTAGATTCAATAAAACCTTCTAACGTGTCATTTGGAGTCACAGGGCCTACACCTTCTGGAGTACCCGTAAAAATTATATCCCCAATTTTTAAGGTAAAAAAAGTTGAGCAATAAGCAATTAACTCGTCTATTTTCCAAAGCATTTGGGCCGTATTTCCTTCTTGAACTGTTTTTCCGTTTTTTTGTAATGAAAAAGCGGTTGCCTTTAGATTTTGAAATTTATTTTTATCAATCCAATCGCTTACAAGACAAGACCCATCAAACGCTTTGGCTTTTTCCCAGGGCAAACCCTTGGCTTTAAGATCGGCTTGTAAAGTACGTGCGGTAAAATCAATTCCAAGACCAATTTCATCGTAGTATTTTGGAGCAAATTTTGGCTCAATATGCTTTCCGATTTTTTTGATTTTTACTACTATTTCCACTTCGTATTGAATGTCTTGGCTAAAGTGG
>RGZR01000062.1 GCA_010031465.1 Flavobacteriia bacterium | reverse complement strand
GAACCTTGGCATTACAGTTATGCCCCTGAATCAATTCCGATGTTAGAAGATTATCTCCAACTGCCATTAGAAACGCTTTTAAAAACAGAAAAATTAGAGGGTAAGGACTATTTAACCCTAGATTTTATCACTACGTATCGCGAAGAGCGTGTGTTAGGAATAAGCCCACTTTTGAAATCAAATTAAAAAACCATAACTAAAACTTTTAACCAAATTTTATTATTCATGGGCAAATCCGACAAAAAAACACGAAGAGGAAAAATCATAAAAGGAAGCCACGGGGTTTTAAGACTTCGGAAATAGACCAAAAAAGTAAAAAAGTAATTTACCGAATAAACACTGGCGCTAACTCATTTTGGGTATGTTCAGCACTAAATACATACCCTGCTGAAGAAAAGCCTTTTATGTCTTCTACCGTATTTGCCTGCTGTTCTATAAGGTAGCGGGCCATCATACCGCGTGCTTTCTTTGCAAAAAATGAAATTATTTTAAGATTCCCGTTTTTAAAATCTTTAAATTGAGGACTAATAACAGGCCTCTTTAGGGACTTAGGATCAAGCACACCAAAGTATTCAGCACTTGCTAAGTTGACTATAAGTTCATCTGCATTCATTTCACTTTGCAAAGTATCGGTAACTTTTGTTTTCCAAAAGGCATATAAATTTTTATGGTTCCCCACTCTTAAGGAAGTCCCCATTTCAAGTCGATAAGGAAGAATTTGGTCTAAAGGCTTAAGCAAACCGTAGAGGCCTGAAAGTATTCTTAGTTTATTCTGCATCGCAGGAACTAAAGCCTGAGGAAGGGTTTGAATTTCTAACCCCGAATACACGTCTCCATCAAAGGCAAATACAGCGGGTCTTTTTTGAGAATTTTTGATGCCCGCTTCAAAGTGCTGATTTCGCTCCCAATTTAATTGTGCTAATTTTTCAGAAATGCTCATCAACTTTTGTAAACTCTTAGGCGATTTCTTTTTCAATACGGAATTGATATGAACTGCTTCTTTTTCAAATACTGGGGTAGTCCATTCCCGTTGAGGCAGTGGACTTTCAAAATCAAGGGACTTTGCAGGAGACAAAAGTATTTTCATAGAGTGATCTTTCGAATTGAATTTATTTTAAATTTCAACGACATTTTCAAAAATAAGAGGTTTTTAAAGGCTTTGCAAGTTGAAGAGATTGACGTATGTAATAGCCCTATTATAAATTCTTATGTTTTGCGTAATGGCGCCATTTTTCTAAAGCCTCTTCCATATCTGGGGGTATGGGCGTTTCAAATTGCATTTTTTCTCCTGTTACTGGATGCACAAAGCCCAATGTTTCTGCATGCAACGCCTGACGTGGTAGGATTTTAAAACAGTTTTCTACAAACTGCTTGTACTTGGTAAAGTTTGTCCCTTTTAAAATGGCATCGCCACCATAACGTGCATCATTGAATAGCGGGTGACCATAATATTTCATATGGGCTCTTATTTGATGTGTTCTCCCGGTTTCCAGTTGGCATTCAACCAGTGTTACGTACCCAAAACGTTCCACTACTTTAAAATGAGTTACCGCCTGCTTACCTTCAGAGTTATCTTCAAATACGGCCATTTGTAGTCTATTTTTAGGATGCCTTCCAATAGCTCCTGTATATGTACCTTGATCCGTTTCAAAATCGCCCCAAACCAATGCTTTGTATTTTCGTTCCGATGTTTTTTCGAAAAATTGTTGGGCTAAGTGGGTCATGGCGGATTCCGTTTTCGCCACCACCAATAAACCACTTGTATCTTTATCGATACGATGAACTAGTCCCGGTCTATCATTACTATTTTTGGGCAATTGCGTAAAGTGATGCAAAAGTCCATTTAGAAGTGTTCCAGCGTAATTTCCATGTCCGGGGTGCACTACTAAACCGGCCTCTTTATTGAGCACAACAAGATAATCATCTTCATAAACGATATCCAACTCCATAGCCTCAGGCACAAGTAGATTTTCATAAGGGGGATGGGTAAAAAGTACTTTTACCGTATTGCCCCCCTTAATCTTGAAGTTGGACTTTACTGGTTGACCATCAACGTGAATACTCCCTGCCTTGGCTGCCTGTTGTATTTTATTACGTGTGGCATTCTCAATTCGTGACATTAAGAATTTATCCACTCGAAGCGGAGATTGGCCTAAATCGGCTTTAAAAGAAAAGTGTTCATATAGAAGATCTGAATTTGAAAACTCATCTTCCTGAACATGATCATCGTTTTCCATTGCCTAAGACTAAGTCAATTTTACTGGTTTTAGGCAAAAGTGTGCCGGCTGATATTGTTTTTCCAGCGTGTTGAATTTCAAGTACCATATCCTTACCTATATTGTCTTCATAAGTAATTTCGCCCAATTCAAAACCCACCGCTTTAAGCATAGATTCAGCATTTCTTTTGGTGATTTGAATTAAATTTGGAACTGTCACCTTTCCATAGCCACTGGGGTTAACGGTAAGGTATATTTTTCTGTTTTTTTTGACTTCACTACCCGCCGCTGGAGAATGAGAAAGAATTGACAAAGGGGGTAAATCAGGAACATAACGTGCTGAATCAAGCACCTCATACCGCAGTTGCTCTTCATCCAATAAAGGAGATACATCTTTTAAAAGAACTCCTTGTAAGTCAGGCACCTTTTGGTAATCGTTATGGTGGGTAATTACATTTAAAAACACGGTCAAAATCCCAAATAATACAACCAGTACCAAGGCCATTTTAAACAGTTGTTTATAAAAAGCGTTACTAAAAAGAAATTTTAGAATTTGCATCTTTTGGTTTTCATGGGCTAAGATAATAAAACCCCTGCTTTCCGATTGCTATGAAATGCTATACATTTGTATTTTAAGTGTTAAAAATGGAGAAAAAAAAGGTCGGTATAGTTTGTGGTGGTTTTACTTCTGAATACACAATATCACTCCAAAGTGGTCAAACGGTATTTGATCATCTCGATACTACCCTTTGGGAGGGCTATCTGATAACCCTACGACCTGATCGTTGGATGGCTGAGGATAAAAATGGTGTTTCCTATTCCGTAGCAAAAGGAGATTTTACTTTAAATAAAAACGGTGATAAGATTCAATTAGATGTTGTTTTTAACGCGATCCACGGTGCCCCTGGAGAAAATGGTCAACTTGCGGCGCTTCTGGAATTGTTGGCTATTCCCTTTTCAAGTTGCGATAGCTATACTTCAGCATTGACCTATAACAAACGTGACTGCCTCTCTGTTTTAAGGGATTGGAACTTTCCTACGGCTGTTCACTTTGCCTTGGATAAAAAAGATCCAATTGAGTTAAAAGCAATTGAAAAGAAAGTAGGCTTCCCGTGTTTTGTAAAAGCCAATCGAGCAGGAAGTAGTTTTGGTGTGTTTAAGGTATATTCTGCTGATGCATTAGAAAACGCCATTCAGGAAGCCTTTAAAGAAGATTCTCAACTGCTTATTGAAAGTGCGTTAATTGGCCGTGAAGTTTCCGTAGGAGTTGCCTCTTTGAAGGGAAAAACCACCGTTTTTCCTGTGACCGAAATTATCTCTGAAAATGATTTTTTTGATTACGCTGCTAAGTATGAAGGACAATCTCAAGAAATAACTCCTGCTGACCTCCCTGCTTCGTGGTTAGACCAAGTAAAAAACTGGAGTGAAATGATTTACAACCGATTAGAACTTCGAGGGGTTGTTCGCAGTGAATTTATTTTTGTCGAAGGTGTTCCCCACTTATTGGAAATTAATACTGTACCTGGAATGACAGCACGAAGTATTATTCCTCAACAAGTAGAAGCTATGGGTATGAATCTCAAAGAATTTTTTACCTTACTTTTGAAAGAAGCTCTTACTGAAAATCAGCACACATGAAGCGTTTTGTTTTTCCTGGATCCTTTGATCCCTTTACATTAGGTCACCTTGACATTGTCAGACGAGCACTTCCCCTATGCGATGAATTGATTATAGCAGTAGGTGAAAACTCAGAAAAAAAATACTTGTTTTCCTTAGAAAAACGAATAGCGTTTATTTCAGCGACATGCGCTGAGCCTAAAATTAAAGTCGTTTCTTATACGGGCTTAACAATAGATTTTTGCAAATCTGTCCAAGCAACGGCATTGCTTCGTGGGCTTCGTAATCCGGCAGATTTCGAATTTGAAAAAAGTGTGGCTCAAATTAACCGAAGACTCTCGGGTATTGAAACGCTATTTCTTTTAACCGCAGCAGACTTAGCTTACATTAGCAGTAGTGTAGTACGAGAAATAATGGTTCACGGTGGGGATTATTCTTCGCTAGTACCAAAAGCCGTAAAATTTTAACTAGGAGTCAAAGGCGTTTACCAAAATTTTAATGTTTTCATAGGCATTTTCCATAAGCGAGGGTATGTTTTGTCGTTCTACCCAAACTGCCTTTTGGATGTTTTCTTCAATTTGAGGAACCAAGGGCCTTTCGGAAGTGGTTTGCATTAAAAACCAAACCGTTTTTTTTAATTTAAATCGTCCATTTGCTTTATAGATATGAAATGTTTCTGGTAGCGATTTGATTACCGTCAAATCGGTAACACCAGTTTCCTCAGATACTTCCCGAAATGCCCCTTCCAACACTTCTTCATTTTTTTCAATTTTTCCTTTGGGCAAATCCCACTTTTCATTTCTGTAAATAAATAGAATTGAACCGTTTTGATGTTCCACTAAACCCCCAGCAGCAACTACCCTAGGAAAGCGCTTTAAAAAGTGACGTTCTAATTTACCCTGTTTTGAATGATAAAGGTAAACCGCTTTAACCCGTTTTGAGCGCAATGCTTTTACGATCATGGCTGCGGTTGTAAATTTTATAAAAAAGAGGGGGGTTTGTTCCGAATTTTCAACCCATGAAGTGGTCAAATAAATCGGTTTTTGATTGTAAAAAACTTTATACATTTGCGTATGATCTTAAGCCAAAAAACAGCTCATAAGACGGCTGAATACCTTTTGCAAATTAATGCAATAAAATTAAATCCCAAAATCCCTTTTACGTGGGCAAGCGGTTGGAAATCTCCCATTTATTGTGACAACCGTGTAGCATTGTCACATCACGAGGTTAGAACCTTTCTTTCTGATGCTTTAGCCGAAGAAATCAAAGCACAGCATGCTTCGTCAATTGTCATTGCGGGTGTGGCAACAGGAGCCATTGGCATGGGAATGTTGGTTGCTCAAACCCTTTCCTTGCCTTTTATTTATATTCGTCCAGAGCCTAAAAAACACGGACGACAAAATCAAATAGAAGGGCAGCTCGATAAGGGCCAACGCGTTGTGGTGATTGAAGACTTAATAAGTACAGGCAAAAGTAGCCTAAATGCTGTTTCCGCTCTTCGTGATGCTGGAGCAGACGTTTTGAGTATGTATGCTTTATTTACGTATGGCTTTCCTGTGGCTGATACTGCCTTTGAAGATGCCCAACTCTCCTTAAAAACACTTTGTGATTATGAACATTTGCTCACAACTGCACTTCATCAAAATTCCATAGAAGAAGAACAGCTAAAGTCTTTACAATTATGGCGTAAAGATCCCGCAAATTGGACTCCTTAATGTAACGGGGTATACTTCATTTGATAGGATTGAGAGTCTAGTGATTGCTCCTTATCGTTTTTATCTTTAACGCGCAATGCCCCGGTTTTGGTAACACCTAATGGTGTTGCTTGAAATGTTTGCTTTCCCTTAGAAAACTCGGATAGTTGGTCTTTTCTCCACAAATGATTTTCAAAATAAGAATGAAAAACATACTCTTCTTCGACTAGGGAATACAGCGTATGGCTTAAATGTTCCAATACGACCTCGAGCACCTGATCCAATTCAAATTTATGATGACATTTCAAAAAGAGGGAACTGGCCCCAGGAAGGGAAACAAACGATTCTTGATTAATATTTAGTCCAATACCTATCACACTCGCATGGAGGGTTTGGTTCCGATAACTATTTTCAATTAATATTCCACCTACTTTTAAATTAGCTGACAAAATGTCGTTAGGCCATTTAACAGACAAATCGGGTACCGAAAGTTGTTGTAGTGCACGAAGCAGACCTACAGTCACCGCTTTACTCACACTAAATCCATTGGCTATAGGAGGCTCAAATGACCTGTAAATACTGAAGGTTAAACTATTGTATTGATCTGAAATCCATTTTTTTTCACGTTGTCCACGACCTGCTTTTTGATGTTTTGCCCACAAAACCGTTCCGTCTTTAACAACTCCTTTTCTATGGCGTACTTTCAATTCATCATTGGTGGAGTCAATGGCATCAAGTTTGATTATATTAAAATTGATCATAAATAGAAGTGCTAGCGTTTAAAGTGATAAATTTGTTAAAAATAGTGAAGCTTAATGGCAGATAAAAAAAACACTGCAAAAGTTCTTTTAGAACGAATCGTTGAAGGAATAGAAGATGTAAAAGGAGACAACATACACACTTTAGATCTGAGAAAACTGGATAACACGCCCTGTGATTATTTTGTCATTTGTAGCGGAAATTCAAATACGCAAGTTAGCGCTATCGTAAACGCCATCCAAAAAAAGGTGAGTAAAGCACTTCATGAAAAGCCCTATCACGTAGAAGGCTTAGAAGTTTCAGAATGGGTTTTGTTAGATTATGTAAATATTGTTGTCCATGTCTTCCAAAAGCACATTCGAGATTATTACAATATTGAGGAACTATGGGGTGATGCAGTCAGCACCCATATTGCTTCTAACTATTAAAAACTATGAAAGAAGAAAAAAAACCAAACCCCACAAAATTTAATATTTATTGGCTCTATGGTGCGGTCATATTTGCCTTATTGGGCATGAGTCTTTTTGGAGGCAATAGCAATTGGCAAACCGCTAGCAAAACCAATATTTCTAATTTTGAGAAATTCCTTGAAGCAGGGGACGTCAGTGAAGTAATTGTAATCCGAAATAAAAGTAGTGTACGGGTAACTCTTACTCCTGAAGCACTTGAAAAAAACGAACACAAAACGGTCCAATCTACCAATTTTTTAGGACAAGAAAATACAGCAGGTCCTCATTACCAATTTGAAGTGGGGAGCCTGGAGTTGTTTGAAGAAAAATTAGAACAAGCACGTAGTAATGGCGTTAATTTCCGACTGGAATTCGTTACCGTTGAGAACCGATGGATGGACGCCCTAATTGGATTTTTACCCATCATTATTATTATTGGGGTTTGGATCTTTTTGATGCGCCGAATGTCGGGAGGGGGTGCTGGTGGAGCCGGTGGCCAAATTTTCAATATTGGAAAATCAAAGGCAAAACTATTTGATAAAAATACAGATGTAAAAGTTAATTTTAACGATGTTGCTGGATTAGAAGGGGCCAAAGAAGAAATTCAAGAAATTGTAGACTTTCTCAAAAACCCAAAAAAATACACTGTTTTAGGAGGCAAAATACCCAAAGGAGCCCTTTTAGTTGGTCCTCCCGGAACGGGAAAAACATTATTAGCAAAAGCCGTAGCTGGAGAGGCTAAAGTTCCTTTTTTCTCCTTATCCGGTTCAGATTTTGTTGAAATGTTTGTTGGTGTTGGAGCATCACGTGTTCGCGATCTCTTTAAACAAGCAAAAGACAAATCTCCAGCCATCATTTTTATTGATGAAATTGATGCCATAGGTAGAGCGCGGGGCATTTTCTGGAGCAGACATAGCAAATGTGTGTAATGAAGCTGCGCTTATTGCCGCGCGAAAAAATAAAAAAACGGTAGGTAAACAAGACTTCCTAAATGCTGTTGATCGCATTGTAGGGGGATTAGAAAAGAAAAATAAAATCATTACTCCAGAAGAAAAGAAAACCATTGCTATTCATGAAGCAGGTCACGCCATTGTCAGTTGGCTGTTAGAGCACGCAGCTCCTTTAGTTAAAGTAACCATAGTCCCTAGAGGGCAATCATTAGGTGCCGCATGGTATTTGCCTGAAGAACGCCAAATTGTGAGAACAGAACAAATGTTGGATGAGATGTGCGCAACGCTGGGTGGACGAGCTGCTGAAAAAGTGGTGTTCAATAAAATTTCAACAGGAGCGTTAAGTGATTTAGAAAAAGTAACCCGCCAAGCTAGAGCCATGGTTTCTGTATACGGATTAAATGATACCATTGGAAATATCACCTATTACGACTCCACAGGCCAAGCCGAATACAACTTTACCAAACCCTATTCTGAGAATACGGCTCAAAAAATTGACCATGAAATTTCTCAAATCATTGAATCCGAATACAAGCGGGCCATCGATATTTTAAAAACCTCTAAGCATAAATTGATGCAACTGGCTGATCGTCTTTTAGAAAAAGAAGTTATTTTTAAAGATGATTTAGAACAAATTCTTGGTAAACGACCCTATCAAACCAATGAAGAAAAAATAGAAGCGGTAAAAAAGGCAAAAACCATTGATTGATAATGGCATTATGGGACAAATTTTTTGGAAAAAAGAAATCAAATCAACATGAAAGAAGTCCCTATCTACCCCCAGTAGAAGAACCTATTGATATTTCTTTTGCTAAAAATTTTACCTCTAAAGGTGGACACTTTTTATACTGTGACGCGTTACCTCAAGTCAAGGCTAATTATGATAACATCTGCGAGGAAAATGATTGGGATAATGACTCTGTGGTTTGTTTAGAAAAATCGCTTTCAGATCGATTTAAAAGCACATTAATAAGCCAAACCTCGGGAAGTCTAAAAGCGTTTAATGCTGCCCTAATTTCTTGTGAATATTTAATTAGTAATACAGGGAAAATTCTTCTAAGCGAACACCAAATAAAACATTTTAAACTCTCTGAACTTCCCAATACCGTAATTCTCTTTGCAAAAACAGAACAACTCGTTAAGGATGTAAGTCAAGGAATGACTGCCTTAAAAAATAAATATGCCAAAACAATTCCTACTAACATCACTTCACTTAAAACCAAATCAAGTGATGGAGATGAAAATGAAATTGAGAACTTAAATTCCAGCGCAAAAAATATATATTTGTTGTTGGAAGACGTTTTGGAACTCTAAAGAGTTTATTATGGAATCCTTTCTGGTTTAAAAAAACAACTTTGAATGAATTTCTTTATACAACCAAAATTGAATTGAACCCCTTTAGCCCCTGGCTTGTAAATTATTGTATGCAGTAAAGAATTTCCACACGTGGTAAACCTGACGGATTTAAACAGGTTATGATTTTTGTTTGAAATGATGAAATTAAAATGGGAATCGTGTGAAGGAACTTTATAAAAGAGGAATTTCTGGCATTCTTTATGTCACTATTCTTTTGGGTACGGGATTGTATACCAAAATTGGATTTTTTAGCGTTCTTTTTGTGTTTTCTGCCTTGGCTTTGTTTGAATTTCAACGAATGCAAAAATATCTTAGCCCTATTCCCATACTTTTCTTAGGGCTTCTCTATTATCAGTTGTTTACAGACACTTTATATCCAATGATTTCATCGGGTTTACTGTATGTAACCTTAACCGTAAATAGTTATTTAGCAATACGCATTGCCGTTAAGAAAGCGATTCCCATTGGGCCAATTCAAAAAAGTGGATTCACTTATTTTTATCTAATGAGTTCGGCTTTTTTTATAGTGGCTACCCACACCATTGAAAGCACAATTCCGATGGGAATTACCTTACTGATGTACCTCTTAATTTGGACCAACAATAGTTTTGCCTATTTGATAGGTAAACGCTGGGGAAAACATTTACTGCTTCCCAAAGTATCCCCAAAAAAAACATGGGAAGGGTTCCTTGGAGGTGCCTTAGCCTGCCTGTTAGTTTGTATAATTATAGCACAATTTCAATCGGATTATCCGCTTTGGGTATTTTTCCTGTTGGCCATTTTAATAATAAAAGCGGCTACTCTGGGCGACTTAATTGAATCTCAATTTAAACGACAAGCCCATCTGAAAGACAGCGGTTCTTTATTGCCTGGGCACGGCGGATTTTATGATCGAATGGATAGCGTTCTATTTACCGCCCCTTATGTATATTTGTTTTTCATACTTATAACCTATGTTTCATAAAGAGGGTCATCAAATCATACTGCACACTTTTTTAATTGTAACTGTTTTAGTTCTTATAGCTGAGTATCAATTTGCATCTTTAGCTATCTTAAAATGGGGCATTCAATTGTTGAGCTTGATAGCTTTTGTTTTAGTTCTCCAATTTTTTAGAAATCCAAAGCGCAGTACCCCAAAAAATGAGGCTCAAATTATTGCCCCAGTTGATGGCAAAGTGGTCATTATAGAAGAAGTCTTTGAAAAAGAATATTTTAAAGAGAAACGATTACAGGTTTCTATTTTTATGTCGCCCTTAAATGTTCATGTTACACGATACCCTGTGTGTGGTAAAATAGTGTTTAGCAAATACCATCCCGGTAAATATCTAGTGGCTTGGCATCCCAAATCCTCCGAATTGAATGAACGAACAACCATAGTGGTAAATACAGAATCTTTTGGCGATATAATGTACCGCCAAATAGCTGGAGCTGTAGCGCGACGTATTGTAAATTACGCTGAAGTTGGCAATGAAGCGCAGCAAGGAGAAGATGCAGGCTTTATTAAATTTGGCTCTCGAGTAGATCTTTTTTTGCCCTTGGGCACACCCTTAGACATTCAACTCAATCAAAGCGTCAAAGGAGGCGTTCAGCCAATTGCCCATAAAGCCTAAAGTGAAGACAATCGCTGTTCTAACAATACTATTTTAGCCTGAGCATCAGCTGCTTTTTTTCGCTCTATAGCTATCACCTGTTCTGGCGCATTGGCAACAAAACGTTCATTAGAAAGTTTGCTTTCAACAGAAGTTAAAAATCCACGAGTATACTTTAATTCTTCTTGAAGTTTTTGCCGTTCTTCTTCTGGATTTTCCTCTTGATTTGTGGGAATAAAAAACTCTAAGGCATCCACTCTAAACGTTCCCCCATTAACTCCTGATTCTACTTTTGAATATTTAATTTGGCTTACTCCACCAAGTTTCTTTAATGACGATTCAAAAGCTAAGGGTAGCGTTGAATTTGTAACATACACCTCAATTTCAATTTTCGGAGAAAGGTTTTTCTCTTTTCTAAAATTACGAATGCCCCCTACAATTTCTTGCATCCGTTCAAATTCGGTCAATCGTGACAAATCAAAATCAGTGGCTTTTGGCCAATGGGCTATGGTCAAAGCTTCTTCAGCAGT
>RGZR01000061.1 GCA_010031465.1 Flavobacteriia bacterium | reverse complement strand
ATGTAAACGGTAGAGTATGGTGGATGGGACAAGCTGGTGGTTTTTTTGTATTTGATGGTACAGTAAAATCTGTAGGTTGTTTAGTTGAAGATTTTGTATTTACAACTACAGGAAGTAATTTAGGAATAAATTATAGTGCAGGTGAGCAAGTATATGCTGGTCTAAATCATTTATATGAAGAGATTAATTGGTTCTATCCAAAAAATGGATCTGAATTAGTTGATAGAGTTGTAAGCTACAATTATACAGAGAATGCTTGGACGACAGGTTCTTTGGCAAGAACTTCAGTAACCTTTCGCCCTTTATGTTTTCCAAAACCAAAACACATATCGTCATTTTTATCGTAGACAATAAAACCTGCAAAATCTGCTGTTTTTCTTCGGGTACTAAACGCATTTAAATAATCTACCGTGGGTTCTAACGAATCATATCGCTCCAACTGTGCCAACAATACCTGATGAGTAGCTTCAGTATCGGCTAATGCCGAATGGGCATCTTTCAATTCTTTTTGACAATAAAATCGATAGGCCGCAGAAAGGGTACGTTCTTCCATTTTATGAAAAATGGTTTGAACATCTACCGTTTTAATTTTTTTAAAATCAAATGAAATCTCGGCGCGTAACAATTCTTCTACCAATAAAGGCAAATCAAATCGATCTGAGTTAAAACCCGCCAAGTCACATCCTTTAATGAAGGTATATATCTCTAACGCTTTTTCTTTGAATGTTGGAGCGTTGGCTACCATAGCGTCCGTAATTCCGTGTACGGCAGATGCTTCAGCAGGAATAGGTTGTTCAGGGTGAATTCGCCATACTTTATTTTCTTGTGAATGATCGGGTAATCGTTTTACAATGGCGATTTCAACTATACGATCTTTTGAAATGTCGGTTCCCGTTGTTTCTAAATCAAAAAAACAAAGGGGACGCGTTAGCTTGAGTGTCATACTTACTGTTTAAAAGGGCAAATGTTCGTCCCAGTTTTCTAAATATTCTGTGACTTTTTGAACAAAAAGTCCTCCGGTTGCCCCATTAATAATACGGTGATCATAACTATGAGTCAAAATTACCTTTCTCCGAATACCAATAAAATCACCTTCTGCCGTTTCTATAACTGCTGGCATTTTCCGAATGGCACCAATGGCAAGTATTCCTACTTGTGGCTGATTGATGATGGGAGTTCCCATAATAGAACCAAAATTTCCAATGTTGGTAATGGTATAGGTTCCGCCTTGAATTTCGTCAGGTTGCAATTGATTTTTTCTTGCCCTTTGAGATAAATCATTAACGGCTTTTGCCAAGCCTACTAAATTTAAATGATCTGCATTTTTAATTACAGGTACAATCAAATTACCATCAGGCAATGCGGTTGCCATTCCTAAGTTAATTTGTTGTTTAAATTGGATTTTATCCTCCTGTAAACTACTGTTTAATTCCGGAAAATCACGAAGGGCTTTTATCACTGCCGTCATAAACAAGGGGGTAAAGGTCAATTTTTCTTGAGCCCTTGCCTCAAATGAATCTTTTACTTTACTTCTCCAGTTCCATAAATCAGTAACATCAGCCTCAATAAAGGATTGAACATGAGCGGCGGTTTTAAGACTTGAACTCATGTGTTCAGAGATTAATTTTTCCATTCGGGTCAGTTCCCTAAAGCTATCTGAAGTATTGACTGAAATTGGCTTTGAAGCTTTACTAGGAGAAGGGGATCTATCGTTATTTTCAGGTGCACCCCCCCTACTTTTAATATAATTTAATACATCGTTTTTAGTTACCCGTTGGTCTTTCCCTGTGCCTGAAATTCGATCAAGTTCCACTTGAGAAATTCCTTCTTCTTTTGCAATATTTCGAACGAGGGGAGAATAAAATCGAGTACCATTAGAAAACACCTGAGGGGCTACAATCGTTTCTGTTTTTTCTAATTGATGGGTTAACTCCTGTTCTACGGCTTGAGGTATTTCTTCTGGGGTTTCTGTAGTGGGATTGGGAAGGTCTAAGGGTTGATTCTCTTCAATTGTAGGGTTTTGAGTAACTTGGGATTCTTCTTCTGGGTGCTCTTCCCCTGCCGTTTCAATCACGAGGAGAACTTCGCCCACTTGTACAGTTTCATTTTCTGAAAACCGTTTTTCCAGTAAAACACCTTCTACTTCAGAAGTCACATCGGTATCAACCTTATCCGTTGCAATTTCAACAATGGGTTCGTCAATAGCTATGGCATCGCCAATGTCTTTAAGCCATTTGGTGACGGTAGCTTCCGCTACACTCTCTCCCATTTTCGGCAATTTTAAAAGATATTGTCCCATGCGTAATTTTGTTTTGCAAAAGTATCAAATTTTCAACGAGTGAAAGGATTTCTCCTTCTATTCCTCATGAACTTTTAGATATTGAGGCCTCAAAAGGGATTCGAGCCAAGAGAGAGCGACCGAGTGTAATTTCATCCGTATATTCCAATTCGTCTCCAACGGGAATTCCTCTTGCTATTGTTGAAGTTTTTACACCAAAGGACTCTAATTGCTTGTAAATATAAAAATTTGTAGTATCCGACTCCATAGTAGCACTAAGGGCAAAAATTAGTTCAGATACGCCTCCTTTTTTCACTTTTTCGAGCAAAGAAGGAATGGTTAAATCTTGGGGGCCAACCCCTTCCATGGGCGAAATGACACCTCCTAAAACATGATAAAGCCCTTGGTATTGACTCGTATTTTCGATGGCCATAACGTCGCGAATGTCCTCTACAACACAAAGCAGGGAGCGGTTTCTTTTTGGGCTAGCACAAATTTCACAAACGGGAACATCCGATAGATTATGGCATTGTTTACAAAAAATTACTTTTTCTCTTAAACTTACAATTGCAGTAGCTAATCCCTGAACCTGTTCTCGTGGTTGTTTAAGTAAATGAAGAGCTAAACGCAATGCAGTTCGTTTTCCAATACCCGGGAGTTGAGCAATTTCATGCACTGCATTTTCTAATAATTTTGAAGAAAATTCCATTTTCAAATTTACAACTTTTGGGTTGTATTTCCTTTTGTATCTTTAGGCTTTAATCCTAGCATGATAACACCACTTTTTATCTTAAGTTTAATCATCGGTTACTTCTTGATTTTAATAGGTATTGCCTACTGGACAGGAAAGGACGATACCAACGAAAGTTTTTTTACTGCTAACCGAAATTCCCCGTGGTATCTCGTGGCTTTTGGAATGGTGGGGGCATCCCTTTCTGGGGTCACTTTTATCTCGGTTCCTGGCTGGGTTGAGTCTTCTCAATTCACTTATTTTCAGGTAGTAATGGGGTACTTGGTTGGGTATTTTGTGGTCGCTTTTGTCCTCTTACCCATTTATTATAAAAATCACCTTACCTCTATATACGAGTACCTAAATAACCGATTTGGACCACAAAGTCATCGTGTAGGGGCCTTTTTCTTTTTTATTTCTCGCGTTTTAGGTGCTGCTTTTCGATTGTTTCTAGTGGCCATTGTACTGCAACAATTTATTTTTGATGCCTGGAATGTTCCCTTTGAAATTACCGTAGTCTTATCCATTCTACTCATTTGGGTATACACCCAAAAAGGAGGCATTAAAACCATAGTTTTTACTGATACCTTGCAAACTTCGTTAATGATACTTTCGGTAGTTCTTTCTATTTTTTACATTCAAAAAGCAATGGACTGGACCTGGGTTGAATTTATTGCGTCCGCTGAGCTTAAACCTTTCAAGAAAATTTTTGTGACAGATTCTATCTTGAGTAGAAATCATTTTTTGAAATCGTTTGTTGGAGGGGCATTTGTAACTATTTGTATGACGGGTTTAGACCAAGATATGATGCAAAAAAACTTGAGTTGTAGAACTTTAAAAGACGCTCAAAAAAATATGTTGGTCTTCAGTTTTGTGTTAGTTTTTGTAACTGCCTTGTTTATGGTATTGGGTGCGCTATTATTCATTTATGCAAATAGTGCAGGAATAGGGCTTCCATTGTTGGACGGTCAACCCAAAACCGATTTACTTTTTCCTGAAATTGCCTTTAATGGTAACTTAGGAATAGCTGTCGGAGTTACTTTTATTCTAGGGCTCATAGCAGCAGCCTACAGCAGTGCTGACAGTGCATTAACATCATTAACAACTTCATTTTGTATCGATTTTTTAAACTGGAAAAAATATACTCCTAGCGCACAAAAAAAACTGCGTAAGCAAGTCCACATAGGCATGAGTCTTTTACTTATTGCTGTTGTAATTTTATTTAAATATGTGCTCGATCGTAATGTCATTGACGGACTACTAACCGTGGCGGGGTACACTTATGGGCCCTTACTTGGCTTATTTGCCTTCGGAATTTTTACACCTTATCAAATAAAAGACCGATACGTTTGGGCAGTTGTTCTTGGTGCGCTGCTAATTATAAGTGTTTTTGGTAGTTTGGATGCCTCCGTGTTGGGAGGATATCAATTGGGGTATGAACTTTTACCGCTTAATGGTCTTTTAACCTTTTTAGGACTAATACTGATTCGTAGAAAGGAGCACTAGAGTGCATGCATTTTCCCACTTTATATTGTGTTGAGTTAACAGTGAACTCAAAGCAGGGTTTTCAGTCCCCGGATTAAATAATACTCTATTGGGTTGAAGCGCAATAATGTAATCGTAATACGCTTCCTGAAGCTCAGAAGAGATATAGAGGGTAACTGTATCAATATGCTCTTGATGTTCAAACGGAGGGGCGATAGTAACACCTTCAATTTCACCTGTTTTTATTCCCATAGGAACTACCTTAAATCCTTTTTTTAAAAGTAAACAAACAGCGTTGTAGGCTGTTCGGGTGGGATTTGGGCTCGCTCCAAGCACCAGTGTTTTTTTACCTACCATTGAATCATCACACTCCCCCATGTAAAACCACTGCCAAATGCAGCTAAAACGACCTTTGTCCCTTGAACCACCTTTCCTTCTTCCCAGGCCTCAGTTAAAGCAATGGGGATAGAGGCTGCAGTTGTATTACCGTAGCGTTCAATATTATTATAAACCTGAGCATCTGAAAGGCCAAATTTTTTCTGAACAAATTGAGCAATGCGTAAATTGGCTTGATGGGGAATAAGCATTCCTATTTCCTCTTTTTTCCATCCTGCAGTAACTAATCCTTTATTAATAACTTCAGAAAAACGAACCACCGCATTTTTAAATACAAATTGACCGTTCATATACGGATAATACGAAATATCATCCGGATCATTGGCAGATAATATTTCAGGAACCCAACGCCCTGTATTCGGACCAATTAAAGATAATTCTTCTGCATGTTTACCTTCAGAATGCAAATGAGAACATAGAATTCCCTCTTTTGTGTTTTCAGAACGTGTCAATACAGCGGCACCTGCGCCATCGCCAAAAATGACAGAAATATTTCGCCCTCTTGTAGTCATGTCTAAACCTCCAGAATGATACTCTGATCCAATAACTAATACATTTTTATACATCCCCGTTTTGATAAATTGATCCGCAGTAGCCAACGCATAAACAAATCCTGAACATTGCATTCGAATATCCATGGCGGGGCAATCTGGAATTGCTAAAGCCTCTTGAACCAATACCCCTGATCCCGGGAAATAATAATCTGGGCTGAGTGTGGCAAACAAAATAAAATCAATATCATTGGGGGTTAATCCTGCGCGTTCTATGGCAATTTTGGCGGCTTTTACCCCCATGACAGAAGTGCTGTTTCCATCTCCTTTGAGTATGTGACGACGTTCTTTAATGCCAGTCCGCTCTTGAATCCAAGCGTCTGAGGTCTCCATAATTTTTTCTAAATCGGTATTTGTAACTACATTTTCAGGCAGATACTTTCCTAGACCTATAATCTTTGAATTATACATTATGTTATTTTCAATGAAATTACTCTTTTTCTTTTTGATGCACAATCCATAACAAACAGAAAAGACCTCAAATTTTAAATGTGTCATCTTGTCAGAAATTTTGAGTCTGGTATTTTTTTTGACTAGGCAATAGGTAAATAAAACACCATGAGTACAGGAAAAATTAATGTTGCTGTAGAAAATATCTTCCCACTGATCAAGAAGTTTCTTTACAGTGATCATGAAATCTTTTTAAGAGAATTAATTTCAAACGCTACAGATGCGACAACCAAGCTGAAACACCTTAGCAGTATTGGAGAATACAAGGGTGAACTTGACGATGTAATGATTGAAATCAAGGTAGATAAGAAAGGAAAAAAACTCCATATTCTAGACAAAGGAATTGGAATGACTGCTGAGGAAGTTCAAAAATACATTAATGAGGTTGCTTTTTCTGGAGCCGAAGAGTTTTTAGAACAATATAAAGATTCCGCTAAGGATAGCGGAATTATTGGCCATTTTGGATTGGGATTCTATTCCGCCTTTATGGTTGCAGAAAAGGTTGAAATTATCACAAAATCACATACAGATAAACCCGCTGCGCATTGGATTTGTGATGGCTCGCCAGAATACACACTTGATACGGCCGATAAAAAAGACCGCGGAACAGAGATCATTCTTCATATCGATAAAGATTCTAAAGAATTTTTAGAAGAGTCACGCATTCGCGAATTGTTGGTTAAGTACAATAAATTCATGCCAATCCCAATTAAATTTGGAACGCGTGAAGAAACCCTACCCCTACCTGATAATGCGCCAAAAGAGACCAAACCTGAAACCCAAACGGTTGATAATATCATTAACAATCCTAATCCTGCCTGGACAAAAAAACCCACGGATTTAAAAGAAGAAGATTATAATTCTTTTTACCGCGAACTTTATCCAATGCAATTTGAGGAGCCCCTTTTTAATATTCACCTCAATGTGGATTACCCGTTCAATCTAACCGGAATTTTATATTTCCCTAAACTAAACAATGACTTAAACATTCAAAAAGACCGTATTCAATTGTATCAGAACCAAGTGTTTGTGACTGACAATGTGGAGGGAATAGTTCCTGAATTTTTAACTCTATTACGGGGTGTAATCGATTCCCCAGACATTCCCTTAAACGTATCCAGAAGTTACCTTCAAGCCGACGGGGCTGTAAAGAAGATTAGCAGCTACATAACAAGAAAAGTTGCGGATAAACTTACTAGTCTATTTAAAAAGGACCGAAAAGCCTTCGAAGAAAAATGGAACGACATAAAGATTGTGATTGAATATGGAATGTTGAGTGAAGATAAGTTTTACGAAAAAGCGGATGGTTTTGCATTATACCCCACAACTGCAGGAGCATATTTTACTTTTGAAGAACTTAAAGAAAAGGTGAAAGAAACCCAAACAAACAAAGACAATAAATTGGTATTACTTTATACATCTAATGCTGAAGAACAACACAGTTACATTAAACAAGCCGAAGATAAAGGGTATACCGTATTGCTTTTGGATTCTCCAATCGTTGGTCATTTACTTCAAAAAATTGAAGGAAGTCACGAATCGGTCTCTTTTGCTCGGGTTGACGGTGATACCATAGAAAATCTGATCAAAAAAGACGAGACTGTAATTTCTAAGTTGTCTGATGAAGACAAAGAAAAACTCAAACCGATGATTGAAAAAGTCATTGGTGAAAATGGATATACTGTTCAGTTGGAGGCACTCGATAGTTCTTCCTTACCTTTTGTATTAACTCAACCCGAATTTATGCGGCGTATGAAAGAAATGCAAAAAACCGGAGGGGGAGGCTTTTTGGGGGCTATGCCTGACATGTATAATTTAGTTGTCAACACCAATCATGAATTGGTAGGGCATATTCTAGAGACCAAATCAAGTAAAAAGAGATTCCGCTTGATTGAACAAGCCTTAGATTTGGCTAAACTTTCTCAAAATCAGTTAAAAGGGGAAGCGCTAACGCGATTTATTCAACGAAGTGTTGACCTAATCAAATAAACAATACCGCCTTCGGGCGGTTTTTTTGAGCTCATTTTTCAGAGAGTTACCTAGCAAAAAAATACTGTATTTTTAAAACATGAATATTTTAAAAATCCCTGATGACGGAACTCTGATTCGTTTGCCTGATGCTCAATTCCGGTATTTTAAACATTTTTTTTCTGCTTTAGAGGCCCAACAGTTGTATACCCAATTAGAAGAGCAAACTCAATGGCAACAAGATCCAATTACTGTTTTTGGCAAAACCTATTCCCAACCCCGTTTAACCGCACTTTATGCTCATACAACTACTCCTTATCGGTATTCGGGAATTACAATGCATCCTCAATCAATTACCCCTCTTCTTTTAACCATCCAAAAAAAAATAAATACAGTTATTCCTGAACCGTTTACAACGGTACTCCTTAATTTATATCGCGACGGAAATGACAGTAACGGTTGGCATGCAGACAACGAAAAAGAATTGGGTGAAAATCCACAAATTGCCTCAGTAAGTTTTGGTGCAGAGCGGTATTTTCATTGTAAACACAGAACGCTAAAGGACATGCGTTTTAAACTTCTGCTCCACTCAGGAAGCCTATTGCTGATGGAAGGAAAAATGCAACACCATTGGCTTCATCAATTGCCCAAAACAAGCCGAACAATAACACCAAGAATAAATTTAACCTTCAGAAAACTCACTTAAAAAGTTCGTCCAAAAGGGCAGCCAGACGAATTCCGCCTTTTAACAGTTGTAATCGTACTCTATCTAAATATTGGTAACGGTATTCGTAGCCTAGATTGGTATCTTCCGGAAGGTTTTCATAAATGGTTTCTGCTAAGGCATACGATTCTCCAACCCATTCATATAGTGAAGTACTTTTGATGCGTTTCCGTTCAGATGGGTTAATATAGGGTACATTTTCAGCAATTTCGGTATAACTCATATTGTCACTGTTTATCATATCACTATCCCAAAGTCGATGAAGATTTGAATTTCGACCAAACCATTTCAATTTAACTTCATTTCCCCCACGGTCCTCTGGTCTAGCCAAATGCATCGGCTGATGGATATCGCCCACAAAATGAACCAAAAGCTTAAGATAAAAAGCTTTATTTTCATCACTTTCTGAAGGTGATTTGAGAATTGAAATACACATCTTAATGGCTTGAACAATATCTCCCTCTGGATTTTTTGGACTTGCAGTATAAGTTGAATTTGTAGGTATATTTGCAAAATGCCATGAATAAAAATCGGTATAACGCTTATCCGATTTAATATCGTCAGCATAGGTAGAAACATAGGCTAATGTAGCTCCATCTAGTAATTTAGAGATTTTTCTAGCCGTGCGTTTTGAAATGTGTTTTGCCGCAATTTCACCAACTACTCTGTGGCCCGTTTCACCCCATAGAAGCGAAGCATTGTCGGTCTTACCAAAAAAAAGAAACGGAACCATAAAAAAAAGCCATCGATACATATTATTTTTTTTACTAAAATAAACCTTCTTAAAAAGAAACTGTCATATTGATAATAACTATTTTAGCCGCTTAAAAAATTACATTGAAAAGTTACCTTTTTTATCTTAAAGTATTGACTCTGTCACTATACCTTCTGCCGCATTTACTTTTTTCCCAAAGTGAAGAATTGGAAGTATTTGTTCCCTCTACAGCAGACATCATTAAAATTGATGGCCTTGGGGATGAAATGGCTTGGAATAAAACAACATGGACATCTAATTTCTGGATGTGGAGACCCACAGATACATTAAAAGCGAACAAACAAACTCGGTTTAAAATTCTTCGTGATGATCTCAATCTTTATTTTTTAGTTGAAGCACTTGTCGATGGTACTAATTTTACCACACCCAGTTTGAAACGTGACTTTGAATCGTTTGGAGCTGATTATTTAACACTCCTTTTTGACACTTTTAGTGATGCTACTAATGCCTTTTCTTTTTCAACAAATCCTTTAGGTGTTAAGGCTGATGCTCTGATTTCAGGAGGAAATCAAAACTTTAGAACGGATCGAAATATTGCGTGGGACACGAAATGGAACGTTGAAACTCAGGTAGATAATGAAAAATATACTGCCGAATTTAAAATTCCATTAAGTGCATTTTTTTATGATCATAACACTAGCTATTGGCGCTTCAATATCATAAGAAGAAACACCCAAGGCAATGAGCACAGTGTTTGGATAAGAACCCCACAAAATCAAACCATTGGAAATTTAGCTTTTATGGGAAAAATGGTTTTTGAAACCCCTCTGAATAAAGCAAAAAATCCAATCGCTTTAATACCTTTTCTTACTGGGGCATCATATAAAGATTTTACTGAGGATAAATCTTCCAATAAAATTGCCGTAGGTGGAGATGCCAAAATCCCAATTGGCAACGCTCTAAATTTAGATTTAACCTTAAATCCTGATTTTTCTCAAGTTGAGGTAGACGATCAGGTAGTTAACCTTACCCGTTTTGCGATTTCCCTACCTGAAAAAAGACAGTTTTTTACCCAAAATGATGATCTATTTAAAGACTTTGGAGCAGACCGAGAAGTAATACCTTTTTTCTCAAGAAGAATTGGTGTTGCTGAAGATTTAGACGGGAACACAATTGAAAATAGAATCATAGCTGGGGCTCGATTGAGTGGTAAGTTAAATTCAAATTTAAGGCTAGGCTTTTTAAATGTGTTAACCGATGCTGATCAAAAAAATGAAATTGCCTCCAATTTAAATACCGTATTTACCCTGCGTCAAAAAGTGTTTAATAGATCCAATATAAGTTTCTTTTTTATTGATCGGCGTACAACAGAAGAATATGATTTTATAGATGAATATGAAAAAAAGAATAGTGTAACGGGTATTGAATATAATTTAGCCTCTGCAGACAGTAAATGGATTGGAAGAGCTTTTTTACACAAATCATTTACCGACGGGCTAGATGGCGATGATTTAATTTCAGGACTTCGTCTTGGACGCAATACACTAAATCACAGGATAGAAATGGAAGTGATCCATGGAGGAGAAGATTTTCGTTCCGACCTTGGTTTTTTTAGACGTATAGGTTTTCTGAAACTCTCTCCAGAATACACTTACCGAATTTATCCTAAGAATCCAAATGTAAATACTATTGAATTAACACAACGTAGTTTCTTTGTATTTAACCCTACTATTGACTATAAGCTAACCGATCGATGGTTAATGACCTCCATTCAAAAACGCTATTTAAACAATACCTTTCTTCAATTCCAATTTACCCACCGCTACGAATATCTAACAGATGGTTTTGACCCAACCCGAAGTGG
>RGZR01000007.1 GCA_010031465.1 Flavobacteriia bacterium | reverse complement strand
GGTCAGCAATTGCTGACCTTTATTATTTTACATTTTCTTCAATCCGCGGTTAGTCACGGTGCACGTGAGGTTCAGGTATTGAAGCAGTAGGTGAGGCCTCAGTAGGGGCAACTGCACCTTTAATTTGATTCTGACTAGCTTCGGCATCAAGCCCCCTTTTTAACTGAAAGGTTTCTGTACCTTCTTCTGAAGGAACAACCATTTCAATTGCATCTTCGTTCCATTGTGTTTTAACGTAGGCTTCAACAGCTTCGTCTTGCATTGCCAAGCTGGGGGCAATAACCAATGCCACAACAGACATTAATTTTAACAATATGTTCAGTGAGGGACCTGAAGTATCCTTAAACGGATCTCCTACAGTATCTCCAACTACTGAGGCTTTGTGTGCGTCAGTACCTTTACGACCGTCGGCCTCAATCATTTTTTTGGCATTATCCCAAGCTCCACCAGCATTGGATTGGAAAATGGCCATTAAAACACCACAAGTGGTCACACCGGCCAAAAGTCCACCTAACATTTCTGCTCCACCAATAAATCCGATGGCAACGGGAACTGCAATGGCAAGTAAACCGGGTAAAATCATTTCTTTGATTGAAGCTGTAGTTGAAATTTCAACACATTTTTCATAATCGGCATATCCATCTGCCGCATCAAAAATTTCGCGATCTTTTTTAGTGGCTTTTGACATATCAGCATCATATTTGCGCATCACTTCAAGAGCCGCTTTTAATTGAGGAATATCTTTAAACTGACGTCGTACTTCTTCAATCATGGCCATAGCCGCACGCCCTACTGCATTCATTGAAAGTGCTGAAAACACAAAAGGGAGCATACCTCCTATAAGGAGTCCTGCCATAATTTTTGGTTCAGAAACATCAATACTTTTAACGTTAGCTACTTGCATGAATGCGGAAAATAAAGCTAAGGCCGTTAGTGCTGCTGAAGCAATTGCAAATCCTTTTCCAATAGCGGCCGTTGTGTTTCCAACAGCATCTAAAGTATCTGTACGTTCGCGCACCTCATTGGGCAATTCAGCCATTTCAGCAATCCCTCCCGCGTTATCCGATATTGGACCATAAGCATCAACGGCTAGCTGAATTCCTGTATTTGCAAGCATCCCTACCGCAGCAATCGCAATACCGTATAGACCTGCAAAGTGATGAGAAACTAAAATTGCAGCTGCAATTAATAAAATAGGAATCATGGTCGACATCATTCCAACCCCTAATCCAGCGATAATATTGGTTGCAGCACCCGTTTCAGATTGTGCAACAATAGATTTTACAGGTTTTGTTCCCGTACCTGTATAGTATTCTGTAATTTTTCCAACTCCTAATCCAGCAATAAGTCCTGCCAAAGTGGCTAAGAAAATTCCTAGGGATCCGTAAGGAAGCCCTTCTACCGCTTCTGGAATCATGCTGTTTATGATAAAGTAAGAAGCAATTACCATTAGGCCTGCTGATCCAAATTCACCAATATTCAATGCAGTTTGTGGGTTTCCTCCTTCTTTTACTCTAACAAAGAAGGTTCCAATTATAGACATAATGATACCTACTGCAGCCAGTACAAGAGGTAAATAAACTGCTCCTAAACCATTAAAATCTGGAGTTATAATAAAGGCTCCTAGTACCATAGTTCCAATTATTGAACCTACATAAGATTCAAATAAATCGGCCCCCATACCGGCAACATCTCCAACATTGTCTCCAACATTGTCGGCAATAGTTGCTGGATTTAAGGGGTGGTCTTCTGGAATTCCTGCTTCAACTTTTCCCACTAAGTCTGCTCCTACATCGGCTGCCTTAGTGTAAATTCCACCACCTACACGAGCAAAAAGAGCAATAGAGGAAGCTCCCATAGAAAAACCGGTCAATACGTTTAGTACCAATTCAAGGTTTTCAGACCCTGGCCAAATCATTTGATATAAAGCAAATAATCCACTTAGTCCTAAAACACCCAATCCAACAACACCTAAGCCCATAACTGAGCCTCCTGTAAAAGCGACTTCTAGAGCTTTTCCGAGCGACGTTCTAGCGGCTTGTGTTGTTCGAACATTTGCTTTTGTAGCCACTCTCATCCCGATGAAACCTGCCAATGCAGAGCATATTGCCCCAACAAAAAAAGACAAGGCTACCATACCATGAGAACCTTCTTCATTACTGCCTTTAAAGTAGAGTAAAACGGCAACAGAGATAACGAATATGGAGAGAATTTTATATTCTGCTTTTAAGAAAGACATTGCTCCCTCAGCGATACTTTTTGCAATCCGGGCCATCTTTTCATCCCCAACTTCTTGTTTTGTTATCCAAATGTTTTTAATCCATACAAAAATGAGGGCTAAAACACCGAAAGCGGGTAAAAAACGTATAATTAATTCCATGTAATTTGTTTGTTAAAATGAGACGGTAAAAATAGTAAAACCAACCTGATTACAAAATTGGCTTTATATCCTTTTATTGAACTGATTTTCAGCTTTTAATTTAAAATTGGTGTTTATTGTTTGTGATATAATACTTTTTTTACGGCTTTAATTACATCCCCCTCGTTAGGCAACCACTCATTGAGCAATACAGGTGAGTAGGGAGCTGGTGTATCGGCCGTATTAATTTTTTCAATTGGTGCATCCAAATAATCAAAAATTTGGTTTTGAACCTGATACGTAATTTCTGTAGAAATATTACCAAAGGGCCATGATTCCTCTAATATGACTAATCGGTTCGTTTTTTTAACCGATTCAAAAATAGTTTGGTAATCTAGCGGACGAATGGTTCGTAAATCAATTACTTCACATTCGATATTTTCTTTTGCTAAGGTTTCTGCTGCCTTGAGGGCTTCTTTCAAAATTTTCCCAAAAGACACTATAGTTACCGAAGTACCTTTACGTTTTATGTCGGCTACTCCAATGGGTAAGGTATATTCGCCTTCGGGCACCTCGCCTTTATCACCATACATTTGTTCCGACTCCATAAAAATTACAGGATCATCATCGCGAATAGCGGCTTTTAATAAACCTTTAGCATCGTAAGGATTCGAAGGAACAATAACTTTTAACCCAGGGCAATTGGCATACCAACTTTCAAATGCCTGAGAATGGGTTGCGGCTAACTGTCCTGCAGACGCTGTTGGCCCTCTAAATACAATTGGACAAGGGAATTGACCCCCCGACATTTGTCTAATTTTAGCGGCATTGTTTATAATTTGATCAATTCCAACCAAGGCAAAATTAAATGTCATAAACTCAATTATGGGTCGGTTACCTGTCATTGTAGAACCTACACCAATCCCTGAAAATCCCAATTCAGAAATGGGAGTATCAATCACGCGTTTTGCGCCAAATTCATCAAGCATTCCCTTAGAAGCCTTGTAGGCTCCATTGTATTCAGCAACTTCTTCTCCCATAAGATAAATTGATGGGTCTCGCCGCATTTCTTCGGTCATGGCTTGCGCGATGGCTTCTCTAAATTGTATGGTTTTCATGTAATAAAATCATTGAGGCGCAAATTTAATCAATAATTATCTATTAATTTAGCCCAATAAAGCAGGATATTGAACGATTCTATAATCTTAACCTATATTATGGGTTTGTAGAAACATTAATTGCTCGAGTTAAGGCAAATGAAATTAATACAACTAGACGTAAGGGGGATCTCATTTAGTGAAACACAAACTGGAGCCTATGCCCTAATATTAAGTGAATCTAAAGGAGATCGAAAACTTCCAATCATCATCGGTGGATTTGAAGCACAGTCCATTGCTATTGCCCTTGAGCAAGAGGTGAAACCGAGCAGACCCCTTACTCATGATTTGTTCAAAACTTTTGCCGATCGATTTTCGATTTATGTAAAACAAGTCATTATACACAAATTGGTTGACGGAGTATTTTTTGCCAGCTTGATTTGCGAACGCGATAAGATTGAAGAAATTATTGATTCCCGAACTTCCGACGCAATCGCTTTAGCCCTACGCTACAATGCCCCCATTTTTACCTATGATTCTATACTGAAAAAAGCAGGGTTTTCAAGTTCAACTGCCACAGGAGTTAAGAAATTTTCTGAAGATAACTGGATTCAAAATTTTGTTGCAGAGCAAAGTCGCTTATCTGAAATGGAAGAAGACATCAAAAAACTTTCCATTATAAAACTCAAAAAATTACTTCAGACTTTAGTTGCCCAAGAAAATTATGAAAAGGCAGCGCGTGTTCGTGATGAACTTTCTAAACGCTCTGAATAAATCCCGTTGTTAATTTTTTTTAATAACCTTTTTTCACAAAGGTTTTAAATCTTCCACTTTGACTCTATTTTTGATGAAAATAGAACACGTGAAGCAATATTTGGATTTATTGGAACACATCCTGGCCCATGGGGTAGAAAAAACCGATCGGACAGGTACCGGAACTAAAAGTCTTTTTGGTCATCAAATGCGATTTGATCTCAATGCAGGATTTCCCTTAGTAACCACAAAAAAAATCCATGTAAAATCTGTGATTCACGAATTACTATGGTTTATAAAAGGAGACACAAATATTAGCTATCTGCAAGAAAATGGCGTTCGAATTTGGAATGAATGGGCTGATGAAAAGGGAGACCTTGGGCCTGTTTATGGTCATCAATGGCGCAACTGGAATAACGAGGGTATTGATCAAATTAAAGGGGTAATACACACCTTAAAAACCAATCCGGATAGCAGAAGAATGTTGGTTTCTGCTTGGAACCCGAGTGTCATGCCTAATACGGCCGTTTCTTTTGCTGAAAATGTTGCCAACAATAAAGCAGCACTACCCCCCTGCCATGCATTTTTTCAGTTTTATGTGGCCGACGGGAAGCTTTCTTGTCAATTGTATCAACGCAGTGCCGATGTTTTTTTGGGTGTTCCTTTTAATATTGCCTCCTATGCTTTACTAACTTTAATGATGGCCCAAGTTTGTGATTTACAACCGGGGGATTTTGTACATTCTTTTGGTGATGTCCACATTTATTCAAATCATTTTGAACAGGTCAAAGAACAACTCTCGAGGGATCCTAAACCGCTCCCGAGAATGGTGCTTAACCCAGCCATAACATCTCTTTTTGATTTTACTTATGAGGACTTTACGTTAATCAATTATGATCCTCATCCCTTAATCAAAGGAAAAGTTGCTATTTAAAAGGCCTTTAAGGCTTTACACAAGATATCCACTTCTTCAATAGTATTGTAATAATGGAAAGAGACCCGTACACCCGTGCTACGCTGAACACAACTAATGTTTGAATTCATCAAATGCTGATAAAGTGAAGTTGAACCGTTCAACAAAAAAATACTGCTGTGTTCTTTTCGCTTATTCACTCGCTGATCGAGGTAATTACTTTCAAGTAAGGCTTCTTTTGCATAGCCTGAAAGCTTCTTTTTTTTGTCCAGTAATTCTTCAAAATTTAATGTGACAAGTTGTTCAACAGCAAATTTTAAACTCGAAGTGGCTAATAGGTTAAAATGGCCTTGAAAAATAATTTCTTTGAGGTCTGATGACTGTATATTAACATTTAACAAAAAGGCCTCTGAAACCATCAAAACTCCATTTCCAAAACCCGCCAAAAGCCATTTGTATCCGCTAGCAACTACCACATCAAACGGACTCTGATTGAATTGAAAAGAATGAGCCCCTAAAAATTGAGTCCCATCGGCAATGATTAAAAGATTAGGGTAGTTTTCTTTTAGTTGATTTAAATATTCCGTGTCAATTAAAATACCGCTCGTATAGTGAACTATACTTAAAATGAGAACATCGTATTGAGCTTTTGACAATTCCTTCTCTAGGTCTTGCTCAATTGTATCTGTTAATGGAATTCCTTTTGTATTCAAGCCTTGAGATTGGAATGAATTCAATAATGAAGGGTAATCCTCATTTACGTAAAGCACTTTTGAAGTTTTGGGTAGCAAAGGCATAATATACCTTATACCACTTGAAAAATTGGGAACCACAAAACAGTGATGGCTTGGCAGTCCAAAAAAAAGGGATAAAACCCTATGAGTTTCGTCTAAGGTGTTATAGGTATCCACTTTATATTCATTACCCAATGCTAAATACTTTTCCTCCTCTGCCCTTCTAAAGTCAAATAGTTCCTGAGACAATGGGCCAACATAAGCCGTATTTAGGTAGGTTGAATTTTTTAAAACTGGGAAAGTTGGAATAGGCATGGGTTGATAAGAAAGCGTATTTTTGCGCAAAGGTAATTATCTTATTTCGACTTTATCCTTACTATGAAGAAAGACATTACATTAATTGCAGCAGCATCTGAAAACCATACGCTGGGTAAAGACAATCAACTCATTTGGTACATTCCTGAAGATTTAAAGCGCTTTAAAAGACTCACTCTAGGTCATGCCGTTATTATGGGCAGAAAAACGTTTGAATCCCTTCCTAAAGCTCTTCCCAATCGAAAAAATATCATTTTAACTCACAATCCAAACTATATAGCAGAGGGCGGTGTTGTTGTCCATTCTATAGAAGAAGCCCTTAAAGCGGCGGCTGATGACCAACAACCTTTTATTATTGGGGGCGGAGAGATTTATTCGTTATTTCTTCCAGTAGCTCAAACAATAGAACTAACGAGGGTACATGCCATGTTTGATGGAGATGCTTTTTTTCCTAATCTTAATCCAGCCCAGTGGGAAATTATTCAAGAGGAAAATTACCCTGCCACAGAAGATCAACCTTATGCTTATTCGTACATAACATATAAAAATAAAACGGAATGAAAGCTTACATATTTCCAGGACAAGGCTCTCAGTTTCCCGGTATGGGACAGGAACTTTATGAAACAAACTCGCTAGCCAAAGAACGATTTGAATTGGCAAATTCGTTATTGGGATTTCGAATTACCGACATAATGTTTGGTGAAGATGCTGAGGCGTTAAAAGAAACTCGGGTTACCCAACCTGCACTATTTTTACATTCCACGATTTTAAGTGAAGTCATGGGAAATCAATTTATACCGGAAATGGTAGCTGGCCATTCTTTGGGTGAGTTTTCCGCCTTGGTAGCTGCTGGTACTATCCGTTTTGAAGATGGGGTGTTGCTGGTGGCTGAAAGAGCCCAAGCTATGCAAGAGGCGTGCAACCTGGCTCCTGGTACTATGGCTGCTATATTAGGTTTAGAAGATCATCAAGTAGAAGAAATTTGTACTACTATTCAAGGCATTGTTGTTGCAGCCAATTACAATTGTCCCGGTCAATTGGTCATATCAGGAGAGCAGTCGGCGGTTGAACAAGCTTGTGTTGCCTTTACCGAAGCCGGGGCTCGAAGAGCTTTACTTCTTCCAGTAGGAGGAGCATTTCATTCTCCACTTATGGAGCCTGCAAAAGCACGATTAGCTAAGGCCATTGAGCAAACTGATTTTCATTCGCCTCGATGTGTTGTGTATCAGAATTTCACTGCGAAAGGCACCACAGATACTGGGGTATTAAAAGAGAATTTAGTAGCCCAACTCACTGCGCCTGTACGGTGGACTCAAACCGTACAAAATATGATTTCAGACGGTGCATCCCATTTTACCGAGGTAGGGACTGGTAAAGTATTACAAGGCTTGGTGAAAAAAATTAATCGCGATATAGAAACAGCTTCTGGCGCTTAAGGATTAATTGTTTTTATAAACTTTGCCCCCTTTCATTACGAAAGAAACTTTAAGGAGTGTGTTTATATTCTCTTCGGCATTCTCATCTGTGGCAACAATATCTGCCATAAAACCTTTTTTTAGTTGACCCAATCGATCAGATTGGTCTAAAATATCAGCATTTCTTAACGTGGCAAGCTGTAAGGCTTCCGTAATTGGCATACCAGCTTCGTTCATATATATAAACTCTCCTGCATTTTGTCCGTGCGGAAAAACTCCAGCATCGGTTCCAAAGGCAATAGGAACTCCAAACTCATAGGCCCTTTTAAAAGTATCTTGAATTTGAGCACCAATAGCAATGGCTTTGGGTACAATAATTTCAGGGTAAGCCCCAGGATTTTTTGCGTTTTCAGCAACAAATTTTCCTGCGGAAATTGTAGGCACCAAATAGGCTTTTTTCTCTTTCATAAGTTCCATGGTCCGTTTTTCAATAAGGGTTCCGTGTTCAATTGTAGTAACCCCATTGGCAACTGCACGATACATCCCCTCATCGCCATGGGCATGAGCGGCTACCTTAAACCCATAATCAGCTGCTGTGCTTGTAATCGCCGCAATTTCCTCCTCTGTAAATTGAGGGTTTTGACCGTTTTTGGCTACACTCAACACACCGCCAGTAGCCGTAATTTTTATCCAATCGGCTCCATTTTTATACCGCTGACGTACCGCTTTTTTAGCATCATCAACCGAATTGATCACCCCTTCTTTAGGTCCTGGATCTCCTTGAATAGACGCTTTAAACCCATTGGTAGGATCAGCATGCCCGCCAGTAGTTCCTACGGCTTTTCCTGCTGTGAAAATTCTAGGACCAGATACTTTGCCCTCATTAATGGCATTTCGCAAAGCGATATTTACACCACTCCCTCCCATATCGCGTACGGTGGTAAAACCGGCTTCAAGGGTACGCATTGCAATTTTAACGGCATCAAAGGCGACATCCGCATCATTGGCTTGAAATTTATTGAGGTATTGGGTGGGTGTGTATTCTCCTTCAATATGTACATGCATGTCAATAAAACCTGGATATACTGTCTTTGTTTTGAGATCTATAACCGTTGCCTCCGATGAAGACGGATTTTGAAACCCTTGAGAAACAGACTCTATGGCCTCTCCATTCACAACAATTGTATGAGGACCCAAAAATTTTGCTTTTTGAGCATCAAAAAGCTGTCCACAATGGATATAGGTTTGCTGTGACCAGATAAGGCTATGACTTAGAAGTATGATAAATAATAAACTTTTTTTCATGATTGAATTTTAAAAAGAGGAAGATAATTGTAAAAGATGAACTGTAAAAGAAAAGCATTAAACTTTATTGACAAAACAAAGAACTTGTTTTGAAATAAATTCAATTTGATCTAGGGCTAATTCCGTATGCATGGGAAGGGAAATCACTTCCTTACACAATTGTATTGTATTGGGGAAAGAGGAATCTTCTTCAGTTGGGTCGGCATATGCCTTTTGTTGATGCAAGGGAATGGGATAATACACACCACACGGAATGTTATGATCTGCTAGGTGTTGAACCAATTCATCACGATTCCCCTTTTTAATCTGTAAGGTGTATTGATGATATACATGGCTATCACATTGTGCTTCTCTGTAGGGGGTAATCAGTGCCTCTGAATGAGCAAATGCTTTATTGTAGTGAAGGGCTGCTGTTTTTCTTTTCTCGTTATAAAAGTCTAAATACTTTAATTTAACATTTAAAATGGCAGCTTGAATGGAATCTAAACGAGAGTTTACTCCCACAACATCATGATGATACCGTTCGTACATTCCATGATTTACTATACCTCTTAGGCTGTGTGCCAAAGCATCGTCATTTGTAAAGATTGCTCCTCCATCTCCGAAGGCACCTAAATTTTTTGAAGGAAAAAAAGAAGTTGCCCCTACATGGCCTATAGTACCTGCTTTAGCTTTTTTGCCATTTGAAAATGTATAAACGGCCCCTAGGGCTTGGGCGTTATCTTCCAACACATAGATTCCGTGTTTTTGGGCAAGAGTTAAAAGAGGTTCCATTGGAGCACATTGTCCAAACAAATGAACCGGTAAAATTACTTTTGTTTTTGCAGTAATTGCCTTTTCTACTGCGTCAACATTTAGCATAAATGTTTTAGGATCAACATCCACCAAAACGGGTTTTAATTTAAGTAGTGCAATAACCTCAACAGTAGCGGCAAAGGTGAAATTAGGCGTTACGACTTCGTCTCCTGGAGAAAGTGATAAACCCATTAAGGCGATCTGCAAGGCATCTGTTCCGTTAGCACAGGGGATAACGTGTTTTACACCCATATAGTGCTCTAAATTCGTTTGAAACTCTTGAACCGTAGGGCCATTAATAAATGACGTAGTTTGAAAAACATCTTCAAGTGCACGGTCAACTTCATCCTTTATGAAGTTGTATTGCCCTTTTAAGTCAACCATTTGGATCTTTTTCACTTCAAATACAATTTAATTAGCTATTGGCAGGGCAAAGATAAAAGGAATGTTTACAGAACCCTTTTAAAGCGTTCGGGAATTTCAACAAGGGGATTCATTTTAAGCGGGGCGGGTTTGTTCCAAGCGTACCATTTCCTGTTTTTTAAAAAATAGTGCTGTGCCTTTTTCATTTGTTCTTCGCCTTGCGGGTCTATGAGTTGAATTTGTTGAACTGATTTTGCTCTTCGCTTAAGATGGCCTTTCCACCCCTCCTTAACCATTTCTAGATCATGAAGCTTTCTTTCAGCAAGGTCTAAATCTGCTGATCCTAAATGAAAGAGATAGAGATGGGGATCAATTGTAAAGTCTTCCCCTTTAATTCGATGAAATCCAGCCCCCCATTGGACGGGCTGAAAAGCTACTATTGGTTTGGTATATCGATCAGACAATATGGCGTAGGAACGTTGGGATAAGATGGGTTTTGACCAATTCATTTCTTTTTCATTTTTGGGATGTTGAATAACATCAACCCCAAGAGCAGATAAAGACGGGTGTTGTTTTTGATTGACTAGATAATCGTATAGAGTTATGTTTAATTTAGGATCGACAACTAAAAATTCATCAATATCAAGAGCAATTACCCCATCGTATTTTTCAAATAGCGTATTTGCAAAAGTTGAGATTTTTTTTGCGCGTTCCTTATCTCCACGTGTTCGAGATAAAGGTTTATGGGGAATTTGAAAACAATGAATTTGATCTGCATTTTCAGGTAAGGGTTGCTCTAATCCATCGAGAAATAAATACAAATGTTCAAACCCGAATTGGCTACCATAATACGAAATCCATTTTGAAACAAAATGAGGAGCATTCCGTGCCATGGAAATCACGGCCATTTTTTTTCCTTTTTGATTCATGATTTGGGTTTTATTAATCTGTCTAGCAGCAAAAATGTATTTTTTTGAACGGACTCCCTCGCTAAATCCAAACTTTGAATGCAAACAAAAAGGTATTTTGAATCTGACTCAAGTAATTTCATTTTTCGGGCAACATAGTTTTCTTTTCGATTATGGGGTTGAATATAGAGAGCTTGTGGGGAACGCCGAATGGGATTCCCTTTTTGAATTTCCAAATGATTCGCCAAAGCCACAGTATTGAATTGACTGTAATGCCGAAAGCGATGGGAAATATTTTCTTTTAAAATTTCTGGATGGTTATGAAAATAGTGCGCTAAGGTGCTTTTTTTTAAGACAAGAGGGGTGTGCCCTGATCGAAAATAAATACCCTTAAAGCCTAACATTGCCGATGCGCGCCATTGATTTACTTGAAAAGAAGCTGTTAAGGAAGTATACCTTTTGGGCATGGCTTTTTGTTTTATCCAATCCCAAAGCAAACGCTCATAAGGGCTGGCTACCCATTTGCCTCTTAAAACAGGAAAATCACCTTCAAACCAGTCTGTAGGGTGAATGGGTTGTGATAAAAAAATATCATCATTGAAATACACAAAATATTCCGCTAATCCGTTGATACGCCAAATCATATTACTTATACAAATACTGTTGAAGGTGGGTAAAAAAGCTTCAAATCCTACAAATAGTTCTTTATGATCAACTATTCTGATGTCTTTCAAGCGGTCTGGAAAATAGTCTTTTACAACGGCATCAACTTTGGGATCTTGTTGATCGGTTACGATAAATACATTGCGAACAAAAGGAGCAAATCTAAAGATGGAAAGAACACAATATTCGATTTCTTTTAAGGAACGAAATCGCGTGGGAGCAGCCCCAGAAATGCCTTTTGAGTGGGGATTCTGAAGGTATTTCATTCGCTTTTTTTTCAGCACAGGATCCTCTCCATCTACCCAAGCAATGACAATATCAATCGGTTTGTTATTTACATTTTTCAATTCACAAAAATTGAGGTTTAAAGGTACATATTTGAATACAGAAAGAAAATGAGAAAAGATTGAAAATCATGAGGATGGGAATTGTATATTTGATTCTATTTTGAATTTTTATGAGATTTTTACCCTTTCTTTTTCTTTTTGTTTTTTCTGTTTATGGTCAAAATCAAAAACAACCTAATATTATATTGATGATTGGCGACGGAATGGGGCTTACCCAAATAAGTTCAGGAATGTATGCCAATAAAAACGCAACTGCATTAGAAGGTTTTGAATTTGTGGGTTTATCGAAAACCCATGCCATTGATCAACTTATTACCGACTCCGCGGCGAGTGGAACGGCAATGGCTACAGGATACAAAACCTACAATAAAGTTTTGGGAATCGATAGTCAAAATCAACCTCAAAAAAGTATTTTAGAACACTGTGACGCATTAGGCTATACTACGGCATTAATAGCCACCTCTAGCATTGTTCACGCCACACCAGCTTCATTCTATGCTAAAGTTCCTCTAAGGGATCAATACCAAGACATTGCCCTTCAATTGAGTGAACATAATGTAGACTTATTTATTGGTGGTGGAAAAAAACATTTTGTGAGTCGGGAAGACAAACGAAATCTAATTTCTGAAATGAATGAATATGAGTTTGTATCCAGCATAAGGGAATTTGAAAAATCAACTGCTGATAAAATTGGGTACTTTACCTATAATGATGAACCGCCTCCGTTAAAAGAGGGTAGAAGTCCCTATTTAGAATCTTTAGTTGATATGAGCCTTCAAAAACTCTCTCAAAAAGAAGCTCCCTTTTTTATGATGATTGAAGGGTCGCAAATTGACTGGGGAAGTCATGATAATAATTTAGAGTACATGCTTTCTGAGTTTGAGGAATTCGATCGTACCATACAAAAGGTACTTGACTTTGCGAATAAACAAGGAAATACACTTGTAATTGTAACTGCAGATCACGAAACCGGAGGGCTTAACCTCAGTGGGGGAATAATTTCTGAAGGTAGAGTAAAAGGAATTTACAGTACAAAAGGGCATTCGGCCACCATGGTTCCTGTATTTAGTTTTGGCCCTAAAGCCTCTTTATTCAAAGGGATCTACGATAATACTGCAATTTTCGTTAAAATGAAACAAGCCTTAACCCCTTAATTATTCCGTTCAAACGCTAGCTACAATTTCTTTAGTAGTTGAAAATTATGAGCATACCAATGCCTTTCCCAGTGTTTTTTACTGTGTCTGGCACAAACAAAAAGCAATAATAATATGAGAAAAATTTTAATCACTTTTGGCAGCCTATTATGGGTTATGTGTCAAAATCCAACAAAAGAAAATAAGTTAACCAGGCTAATCACAGCTTATGAGAGCTATGAACAATCAGATAATGAACAGTATCCATTAGGCGATTACAGCGAACAACGTTTTGAACAATATGCCCAGTTTTGTGATTCATTGAAAAATGAACTCAATACCCTTGATTATAAGTTACTAAACGAGGAGGATCAGATTTCCTATTCCCTACTCGACTTTGTTCTCAATGAAGCCGTAGTTGAATACCAATTTAAAACTCATTGGAATCCTATTTTGTCTGATGCTGGTTTTCATTCCAGTTTGACCTATCGCGTTCGTCCCTTGACAAATAAAAAAAGTGCTTTAATATACTTACGCACGTTAGAAGGAATTCCTACCTACATAAAACAGCAAAAAGCCTTAATCGAAAAAGGATTGGAAGCCGGCATGGGACAACCGCTTGTTATTTTTAAAGGCTATGAGTCTACTTATAATCAACACATAACATCAACAGCTGAAGAAAACTTTTTTTACAGTCCGTTTTTAAATCTCCCCACCCAATTGACAGAGGCAGAAAAAGATTCCCTTCAAGCAGCAGCAAAAACAGTTGTAGTAGAAAAGGTGATCCCTGCTTTTGAAGAGGTAAAAAACTTTTTTGAGCAAGAGTATTTTTTACGTACCCGAAAAACTTTGGGAGTTTCTGAAATTCCTAATGGAAAAGCCTATTACCAAAGTCGAATTGACTATTATACAACACAACAAATGACCCCTGAAGGCATCCACTCACTTGGCTTATCAGAGGTGGCTCGTATACGGTCACAGATGGAATCCATTATTGATGAAGTAGGATTTAAAGGTACTTTTGACGACTTTATTGCCTACTTAAGAACCTCGCCTAAGTTTTATGCAACTACTCCAGAAATGTTGCTCAAACACGCTCGTAATATTGCCAAAAAGTTAGACGAACAGTTGCCTCGCTATTTTATTACCCTTCCCAGAAAACCCTATGGTGTAGCCCCAGTACCTGCTTCTATAGCACCTAAGTACACCGGTGGCAGATATGTAGGATCACCAAAAAACAGTACAGATCCTGGATACTATTGGGTGAATACTTATAATCTTTCCAGCAGACCACTTTATGTTATCCCTTCATTGACTGCGCATGAGGCTGTTCCGGGACATCACCTTCAAGGGGCGTTAAATCAAGAATTACCCGACCACATTCCCCAATTCCGAAAAAACCTCTATTTGTCGGCATATGGCGAAGGATGGGGACTCTATACCGAATATTTAGCAGAAGAAATGGGAATTTACGAAACGCCCTACGAACATTTTGGTAAACTTACCTACGAAATGTGGCGCGCCTGCAGATTGGTAGTAGATACCGGAATCCATGCCTTTGGATGGAGTCGAGATCAGGCGGTTACCTTTATGGCCTCTAATACTGCCCTTTCATTACATGAAGTCAATACCGAAATCGATCGTTATATATCATGGCCTGGTCAGGCTTTATCTTACAAAATTGGAGAAATAAAAATTCGTGAGCTTCGTGAAAAAGCTATGAAAGAATTGGGAAGTGATTTTGATATTCGAGAATTTCATGAGGAAATTTTAAAAAGAGGTACCTTAACCCTACCCCTTTTGGAGAATCAAATTCTCAACTACATTAATAGAAAAAAACAGAAAATTCAATAAACTATAATTTACTTTCTTGAAAATGGGAAAAATACAAATTACGAGAAAACCCAGTGGACAACTGCTAGTTGAAGGAGCGGTTATTTTACTTGATGAAAAAGGTAATAAAATACCGCATGGAGAACGCTTTACACTATGCGGATGTGGCAAATCAAAAAAAGCCCCTATTTGCGATGGCTCTCATAAAGAATCATAAATAAAATTGATTTTTGAATCCATTCTATTGAATGGAATATTAGTAGCCAGTTTTTTATTTATTGGAAAATATTACCTTTTTTAAAACGTTTTACTTAGTTTTAAACTTAAAATAAAATGTATGGCACTCTATCAGTTAAATATCAATGGAAAACTACACAATGTAGAAGTTGACCCCTCTACCCCCATTTTATGGGTTCTTCGTGATCATTTAAATTTGGTTGGAACAAAATACGGTTGTGGCATTGCACAATGTGGAGCCTGTACAATTCACTTGAACGGGACTGCCTTACGCTCTTGTCAACTTCCTGTGTCTTCAGTAGGTGAAGGAAAAATCATAACCATCGAAGGACTTTCAGCATCAGCAGATCACCCTGTTCAAAAAGCGTGGATTGAGCATGATGTGCCGCAATGTGGATATTGTCAAGCAGGGCAAATTATGAGTGCAACAGCCCTATTAAACAGTAATCCAAATCCTTCTGATGAAGATATTGAAGCCGCAATGAACGGAAATATTTGTCGATGTGGAACATACACACGCATAAAAGCTGCAATCAAAACTGCTGCTAATTCTTAAAAATTTATTGTTATGAAATCTACAAAAACAGGTGTCGGAAGACGTTCATTTATAAAAAGAAGTACACTGGCTTCAGGAGGCCTTATGCTAAGTTTCAATTGGCTTGCCTCTTGCGATATGACGCCCAAACAAGTAAAGGCCTTGCCCAAAGAATGGTTTACATTCAACGGGTATTTAAAGGTAGGAGACAATGGCATGGTTACCATTATGTCACCCAATCCTGAAATTGGGCAAAATGTAAAAACCTCTATGCCAATGATAGTGGCTGAAGAATTGGACATTAATTGGGATAATGTTCTTGTAGAACAAGCCCCTTTAAATACAACACTCTTTAAAAGACAATTGGCCGGAGGAAGTCAATCCATAAGACAGGGTTGGCAAAGTTTACGAATGGCTGGAGCAACAGCACGTGCAATGTTATTAAGTGCTGCTGCACAAACGTTAGGGGTTCCTGAAAATGAACTCACTACAAATGATGGAACCATCCTACATGAAACCAGTGGAAAAACATTAACTTATGGAGAGGTTGCCTCTTTAGCATCAACATTAAAAGTACCCGATGAAGTTTTACTCAAAGATGTTTCGGAATTTAAGATCATTGGTACCTCACGAAAAAACGTGGACGGGCAGAAAATTGTTACCGGACAACCGCTCTTCGGAATAGACTACAAAGTGGATAATATGCTAATTGCTATGATTGTTCACCCACCAGCATTTGGAATGCGATTAAAATCCATAGACGACAGTCAAACTGCCATAATGCCTGGTATTCGAAAGGTTTTTTCAATGAAAACCCATCTTGATCATTACGATTTAGGGGCTTTTGATAACGACGCCTTTAATGAGGTGGCTGTAGTTGTTGGTAACTCGACTTGGGAAGTCATGCAAGCCAAAAAAGAGCTTAAACTAGAATGGGAATTGGCTCCAGGGACCAAAAAAGAATTGGACTTATTTGGACGTAAAATGACTGTTGAAACTCCTGCTGGTTTAGAAAGTACAGAAGATCATAGAGCTATTTTTGAAAAAATGTCGAAAAAGAAAGGTCGTGTAGTTCGAAAAGATGGTGACCCGGAAGCTATGTTTAAAAAAGCAGTAAAAATCATCGAACGAAATTATACTTGTCCCTTTTTGGCGCACAATACTATGGAACCCATGAACTTTTTTGCCGATGTTACTGAGGAAAGAGCCATTTTAGTGGGCCCAATTCAAACTCCTGAAATAATGGAGGGGAGTGTATCCAAACGTTTGGGTATGCCCATTGAAAAAATTGATATTCAAATGACGCGAATGGGTGGAGGATTTGGAAGACGGCTTTACGGCCACTTTTTAACTGAAGCTGCGGTCATTTCAAAAGAAATGAACCAACCCGTAAAACTAGTATATTCTCGAGAGGACGACATGACCCAAGGTACTTACCGACCTGCTTATCATGCTTATTATCGAGCCGGTTTAGATGAAAATAACAATCTTATCGCATTTCATGTTAGAGCTGGTGGGATACCTGAAAGTCCACTTGCAGCAAACCGTTTTCCTGCTGGCGCTTTAGATCATTATATAGCAGAAGATTGGACAGCAAACTCAAACATTACTGTAGGAGCCTTTAGAGCACCCCGATCCAATTTTATTGCAGGAGCAGAACAAGCGTTTTTAGATGAAGTAGCAGAAGCCGCAGGTAAAGATCCTATTGATTTTAGGTTAGAATTACTTGATCGAGCCTCTAAAAATCCTGTTGGAGAGAATAACGATTATGAAGCTGATCGCTATGCAGGAGTGCTAAAGTTGGTTAAAGAAAAATCTGATTGGGGCAATACTGACCCCAATGTACATAGAGGTACCGCAGCCTATTTTTGTCACAACTCTTATGTAGCAAACGTCCTTGATGTTGTTATGGAAAAAGGGAAGCCTGTTGTACAAAAAGTATACTGCGCTATTGATTGTGGAATCGTTGTCAATCCAGATGCCGCAATAAATTTGGCTGAAGGGGGAAGTGTTGATGGTATTGGTCATGCAATGTACAGCGCCTTGACGTTTAAAGATGGAGTGCCTGAACAAAAGAATTTTGATGATTATCGATTGATACGACACGGCGAAGCGCCTAAAGAAATTGAGGTCCATTTTGTTAAAAATGAAGTTGACCCTACCGGTTTGGGCGAACCTCCGTTCCCTCCTATTATGGGAGCTTTAGCAAATGCTATATACAAAGCCACAGGGATTCGACATTACAATCAACCTTTAATTTCAGATAAAATTTTAGCAGGATAAATTGTTCCCACAGTTTTAATTTTTTAGGTGTAAAGTTCTCCCATTAGGAAGCCCTTTGCCACCACCATAGCCTTATTCTGTTTTAAATTGATTGTATGCTATGAGTACATTACCGCTATTATTATTGGCCGCTGGGAAGTCGTCACGTATGGGAACTTCCAAACAGCTTCTTCAATGGAAGAGTAAAACGCTTATTGAACACAGTATTGAAACAGGGTTAGGATTAGATCAAGACGTATTTGTTGTTCTTGGTGCCTATGAAAAGAAAATTAGACAACAACTAGACTCTTTTCCCATAAAAATCGTTTATAATCCGAATTGGGAACAAGGCATCGGAACCTCTATTGCTATGGGTGTTTCTTCCGTTCTGACGCAATGCCCAGAGGCAGAAGGTGTCTTTATTTATTTAGCCGATCAACCCTTTATCGACAGTAAAGCGATTTTATCCTTTTACACCTCTTTTCAAAAGGGTAAAAATCAGATCATTACTACTGCCTATGAAAATGAAAAGTGGGGAGTCCCGGCTCTTTTTGACAGGTGTTATTTTGACTCCTTAACGCGCTTAAATAAAGACGTAGGAGCTCAGCAACTTATTAAAGAAAATAGAGGAAATTGCACCCCAATTCCATTTCCAAAATCTACTTTGGTGGACATTGATACTCCTAAGGTATATCAAAAATATAAATCAGAATAAGTTAAGCGAAAACCGCAAATCCTTGTGTAATAAGAATGCGAATTCCTACACTTAACACGAGTATGCCAGTTAAGGTTTTTATCCAAATTGAGCTCCCCTTTCGGATGCTTATTCGCACACCCAATTGCCCACCAATAAAAACGGCAATAAGTAAGGGAAATGTAGTAGAAAAAGAAAAATCGAACGTGTTATTTAATACCAATCCCAAGAGTCCTGAAAGAGAATTCACTAGTATAAAAAAGGCCGTTAATGCTGCAATTTTAATGGGCTTCCCCCAACGTAAATGGAGCAGTAAAGGTGCTAAGAATACCCCCCCACCTATGCCTACCAGACCGGACAAAAACCCAATAGCTCCTCCTATGATATAATTCAAGTAAAGGGGGATTTTTTTTTCTTGGGAGTTTTGATTCTTTAAAAAAAAGGTTTGCCAAAACAAGGATAAGGAGGATCCTATTAAAGTAAGGGCAAGGAGGATAAAAAAAAGTGTTTCTTCTAATTTTAAAAGCGATCCTAAAAAGGTCAAGGGAATACTCGCTACCACAAAAGAAAAAATGTCTTTAAAGTGAATGAGTTTGTTTTTATAAAACAATACGGAACTTCCACTCACAACAATAAGGTTGCAGAGAAGTGCATTGGTTCGAATAAAAAAAAAGGAGAAGCCTATCAGTGAAAGAAGTGCGAGATAACTAGAGCCTCCACCAAATCCAACAGAAGAATACAAGGTTGCAATCAGAAAAAAAAACAGAACCAGAGCTACCCACTGTGTCGGATCAATATTCATATGTCAAAAGTGCTTTAATTCCCCCTTCTACAGAAATAAATTTGGTGTTGGGGTAATGCTCCTGAAGCTGCTGAATGGCTCTTGCACTTCTTACTCCAGATTGACAAAGAAAATAAACTACTGTACCTAAGGGTTCCCCTTTGATATTGTCTGATAAATGTTGAAATGGAATATTAAGTGCCCCCGTAAAGGGAGCGTTTTTTACCTCATCAGGTTCTCTTATATCAATTATTTGAAGGGCTTCCTGTTGATGTAATTTTAGAAATGCTTCGGCATTGATTGTGTGTATTGGTTCTGCACAAGCTATAGCATACGATTTCTGAAGCGTGTAAATTTGGCTATTTTCATGTTTTTTCTGAATATGAAATTGATGGTATTGTTGTTCCAAAGCATCAAAAATCAATAATTTGCCAGACAATGGTATCCCTATTCCCGCAATCAGTTTTACGGTTTCTAAGGCTTGAAGGTTTCCAACAATTCCCGGCAGTATGCCTAGAACCCCTTGGGTATCACAATTTGGGATTTCATCGGCTTTAGGGGGGGTGGGAAATACACACCGATACGTAGGCCCTTCATTATAATTAAAAACGCTTAGCTGCCCTTCAAATCCATAAAGTGCTCCGTAAACAAAAGGTTTTTTTAGAATTACACAGGCATCGTCAATTGCATTTTTCTCATTTAAAAATTCACAAAATGTATCAATAATCGTTTGACTGTTTTGATTTTGTAAAAAATATTTAGCGGCCGCTACTTTATAGTCTCCTACTTGTTTTTCTGTGTAGATAACCTGGCGATGCAAGTTACTTTCTTGCACACGATCACCATCAACTATTCCCAAGTGACCAACGCCCATTGCATTAAGGTAATGTAAAACAGGTATGCCTAAGCCTCCGGCACCTACTACTAAAACTCGGGCTGAAGCCAGTTTATCTTGTGCTTTTGGTCCAAATTCTTTAAGGATAATTTGTCTGTCGTACCGAGAAGAACTCATTTTGATCGTGTGAAATCTTTTTTTCCTCCTTTTTTTTCATCCAATTGAATTGAGGTGATCCGAATCTCCTGTGATAAAGCTTTACACATATCATAAACGGTAAGAGCGGCTACAGAAACTCCGGTTAAGGCTTCCATTTCTACACCGGTTTGGCCCATACATTTTACTTCGCATACAATTGTAAGTCCTAATTTACTTTGAGAAATATCAATTTTTACTTTGGAAAGTGCGAGCGAATGGCAAAGGGGAATGAGGTCGGCTGTTTTTTTAACACCCTGAATTCCAGCAATAACTGCCGTTTGAATTATGCTCCCTTTTGCACTTAAAAAATCTTGTTTCCTAAGGGTGTCTAATACATCTTTAGGGAAAATAATTTCACCCGAAGCAGTTGCCGTTCTTGATACCACATCCTTTTCTCCAACGTCAACCATTCGCGCATTACCAGAAGCGTCTAAATGAGATAATTTATTTTCCATAACTAAATATATCCTTTAAAATTAAGGATGTGGGGTTACCCAAACTTTTTTATTCTCAAAAAATTCTTTTTTCCAAATAGGCACTCGTTCCTTTAGTGTGTCTATTAAAAATCGGCAGGCTTCAAAACAGGCCTCGCGATGGGCTGAAGAGGCGCCAACTAAAACAATAGGTTCTTTTACCTTTTTTGTACCTACTGCATGGTGCATTATTACTTTTTGAAGGTTCCATTTTTGTGAAGCTTCTTTCGCTATTTTTTCCATTTCCAAGAGCGCCATTGATTCATAAGCTTCAAAAAAAAGCTCATGAACTGTTTCATTTTGAGTTGAGTTTCTAACACTCCCAATAAAAATAGAGTGCCCTCCACTTTCCTCATGAGCCAAATAATGATACCCTATCGTGGTATCAATTTCGGAAACAATTTTAATATTTATATCCATAATCAACCTCCACTTACTGGGGGAATTAAAGCGATTTCGTCTTGTGCTGAAACCGACATATCGTCTGTAGCATAATGACTGTTCAAGGCAATTGCTAATGAAGATAACTCTCCTAGGGCAGGGAATTTTTTTATTAATTCTGCTTTTAACGCTCCCACTTGAATGGGAAATTGAATTTCATTTTGAAACTCTACTGTAGCTTTACCCACTATATCTTTCGCGATACCGAAAAAGAGAATTCTCATGCTTTGCTAACTTTTATCTTTTTTAATAGAAAATTATAAGACGATTTAAAATTACCATTATACCATGCTGCAAATAGAAAAATTAAATATATGTAAATAGAAGGTATCACAGTAAAATTCATATACCTACTGGAAATAAGAAGCAATAATGCAATTATACTAAGTGCTATTGCTAAAGGTGATTTTTCTTTTTTAAAATTCAATACGATTAAGACCAAAATGGAAAAACCTAAAAAAGGTTTTAAATGGGTAAATATTGGTACTAAAACCATATTATCAATATCAAAAAAAATCAATAAAGCTCCGAAATAAGCCGCTATACAAAGAGGATATTTGGGGAGGAATATCATCAAAGAGGTTGTAAGAATAGACATAAAACCCTTTTTAAATGAATTTGATACACCCGCTATTTTTTCTGGATGACAAATTATTGAGTTTGTACTATTCATAACAAATGATTAATTTTTCTGTAAGCGACAAAGGGATATATTTCTCCCTTAGCAAATATTTTTTTTTGTTGAGGTAGGATTAAAAATCCATCGGCATCTACTAAGTTAGCAAAATCTCCTGAACCATTCCCTTTTAGGGGAGTGGCTCTCATTATTCCTTCGTTATCAATTTTAAGTTTAGCTTCAATAAAATAAGTTAAGTCAGGCTGAAATATTATCTCTTGATCTAAAACTACTTTACAGTTTTCTTCCTCTATACCCAATGAAAATTGCAACCATTTTTTGATGTAGGCATACAAACAAACGAAAGAAGAAACTGGATTTCCGGGTAGAGCAAAAATTTGTTTATTGTTTGTGCTAGTTCCGAACCAAAAGGGTTTCCCTGGACGTTGTTGAATTTTATGAAAGTGTTTTTTTACTCCTAAACTTGTTAATACTTGAGGCAGAAAGTCATATTTTCCTTTTGAAACTCCTCCTGTCAAAATAAGAACATCATAATCCTCTAAAAGTTGTTTTAAAGAAGATTCCATTTGCAAAACATGATCTGATAAATGTTTTAAATCGGCCTTTACTCCCCACTCTTTGAGGGTATTTTGTATACCGTATACGTTTGATCTTCGTATTTGGTGAGATTTAGGTGTTTCGTGAATATCTACCAACTCATCACCCGTGGAAATTATCACGGCACTGGGCATTTTTTTGACCAAGATGTTTTTTTTGCCAATGGCGGCTGCAACACTAATTTCTGCACTTGAAAGTCTACTTCCTTTGGTCACTAATGTGGCTTTAGCTTTTAGGTCAGAACCCTTAAAATGAATGTTTTGTCTTTCTTGGATTGGGCTATTTACAATTGTCGCTTTTCCCTCTTTAATAACGATATCCTCATAGGGAATAATGGTATCTGAATAAAGAGGTAACATTGCTCCCGTCATAATTTCTATACACTGGGCAGGGTCGGTTAACTCGCTTTGTGGGCTCCCGGCAGCAACTGTCTTTGCAATCTTAAACTCTTTTTGACCTTTAGCATAAGAGGAATAGTGTATCGCAATTCCATCCATAGTAACACGGTCAAACGGTGGAAAATCACGATCTGCAATAAAAGGCTCTGCAAGGATTCCTCCTCCGGCTTCTTCTATAGGTAATGCTATTGGATCCCTTTCAAAGAGATGGGCTTTGATGATGGAAATCGCTTTCTCATAGGTAATAAAATCAATACTTTCCATTATCCTCCAATTGAACTCATACTTTCATTCCGAATAACGGATTGTGTAGTAAATTTTTCAGCTTCAAAACCATCTTTAGGTTTTAATCGAATTAATTCAATAAATTTTTCTTTTACTTCTAGGTCAGTAGCCCCAGAACGTAAAAAATCACGCATACTAAAAACACCTCCGTCGTAAAGGCAGGTTTTAATCTCACCATTGGCTGTAATTCGTAACCGATTACAAGTAGTACAAAACGTTCTAGAAAAAGCGGGAATGATTCCAATTTTTCCTATAAAATGAGCTGCGGTATATTCGGTAGCCGTATCCCCATGTTTTCCAGACAAAACCTTTAAATCGGGGAAATGCTTATGTAAAGTGCTAAGAATTTCTTTTGAAGAAAATATCTTTTGATTCTCTTTTGCTCCTCCATTAAAGGGCATTTCCTCAATAAAACGGACGTGAATTGGATATTCTCTTGCCAATTCAGCCATAGGGATGATGTCTTCTGTATTAATACCGTTCATAGCCACCGCGTTCACTTTTACACTGAAGTTTTCTTTTATCAATACCTGTAAAGTGTCCCATACTTTTGAAAAATCGTCTCTACGTGTGATTTTTTTAAAGCGCTCTTCATTAAGGGTATCTAAACTTAAATTGAGTTTTGTAATTCCGAGCTTTTTTAACAAGGGAATATGGTTTTGAACCAGAGTCCCATTGGTTGTGATATGGATGTTTTCAAAAGCGCTTAAAGCAGCGGTTTTTTCTATTAACTGAGTAAAATCTTTTCTAAGGAAAGGCTCCCCACCGGTAAACCTTACCTTAGTAAAGCCCAGTTGTCCTAAAATAGTTAATAGGCGTATAATTTCTTCATAGCTTAACAAATGATCCTTAGGCTCATAAACAATCCCCTGTTCAGGCATACAATAAAAACACCTAAGGTTGCAACGGTCTGTCACTGCAATTCTTACGTAGTTTATATCTCGATTGTAATTGTCTTTTAGGGTCATTTGATAGAAATCCTTATGTTTATAAGCCAATTAAAACTTGGTTAAGTGGCGTAATATATTAAAAAAACGGATGGGTTGAATTTAATTGTCACCCCTTCACGCTATTTTTGATCTACAAAAAGGATTTTTAAAATGCTATGAAAGAAATAAAATCAATTCTCAATTTATTCTACTCTTTTAAAGATGAAAATAACAAAGCTGCTATTGCGCAAGTTGTTCGGGTTGAGGAATCCTCATACCGAAGAGAAGGGGCCAGAATGTTAATTTTTGAGAACGGTACTTTTGTTGGGGGAATCAGTGGAGGATGCCTAGAAGGAGATACTTTAAAGCGTTCAAAAATTGCCATCCTAAAAGAGGAAGCTTCTTTAATTACCTATGATACTTCTAATGACGATGAAAACCAAATTGGAGTAGGACTGGGTTGCAATGGAGTTATTGATGTGTTGATTCAGCCTATTGATAAAAAGAATCACGCAATTGAGTTGCTGCAACGAATTATTCACTCTAGAAAATCTCATATCCTTGTAACCCTTACCGGTCAACATCATCCCTCCCTCCCTTTAGGATCAACATTTTATTATGATATCGATTCTCGTGAATTAGAAAATTGTACTGATACGAATTTGAAAAATGTATTGTTGGGTGAAATTCAAACCGTTTTAGAAAAAAGAAAATCTAAAATAGCCCATTTTGAACTTGACCAGGAACCTCTTTCGGCTTTTATTGAATTTATCCCTGCACCTTTTCATTTAACTATTTATGGGGATAATTACGATGTGTATCCACTACTCGATTTTGCTAAGGTTTTAGATTGGGAAGTGAGTTTAGTTGGTAATATTCAAAAAATGAATAAAGAAAAACTCATTGGGATACAAAAAACATTTCAAAAAGAGCATAAGCCTCGCCCTGACTTTGATGACCGAACAGCTGCTATATTGATGGCACATGATTTTGAGACGGACATTAAAAACCTTAAAATTCTTTTACAAACACCCGTTCGGTATATTGGATTATTAGGCCCTAGAAAGCGTTACGATAAAATATTGTCCAGATTGGAAGAGGAGGGGGTTACACTCGCTGCCTCTGACATTGAACGCATACACGCTCCTGCTGGTCTTGAAATTGGAGCAAATACACCAGAAGAGATTGCCGCCAGCATTTGTTCCGAAATTATGAGTGCGTTTTCTAATAAAGAAGGGGGGAAATTAAGAACTAAAAAAGGGCCTATTCACGAACGAAATTAGGATTTTCGATCGGTCCATAAAATGTTTTTAGCCCTTAGGTTGGATACACACTGTATGATTTTCTCAACAGCTTGTTCTATCTCTGTTGGCGTGTTAAATTTACCGAGACTGATACGCAAAGAAGCCATTGCCAAAGATGATTTAACGCCCATAGCTGTAAGCACGTGTGAAGGGTGAACCGCTGCAGAATTACAAGCTGAACCGTTTGAAACTGCGATTTCTTGTCCTAAAACGTTGAGTAATTGTTCTCCATCTACATACGCTATAGAAACATTCAATGTGTTGGGAAGACGATCCGCTAAACCTCCATTCACTTGAACCCCTTCCAATTGAATTAATTTATTTTCAATTTCATTTCTAAAAGCCTCTAGCCGTTGACTTGTTTCCTCTTGCGTTTTAAGATTTAACGCTATCGCTTTGGCCAAACCAACAATACCAGGAATATTATAGGTGCCTCCTCTACGTTTACGTTGTTGCCCTCCCCCTTGAATAAAACTCCCCCATTGAGAATGTGCTGATTTTTTACTAAACAACAATCCCACCCCCTTTGGACCATAGATTTTATGTGCGGAAAAGCAAGCAAAATCAACCCAATTAAAAAAAGAATCTAATTTAATTTTTCCCAATACCTGGGTTGCATCCGAAAATAAAAGCACTCCTTTTTCTTTACAAATAGCACTAATAGAGGCTAAAGGTTGTAAAACTCCCGTTTCATTATTTGCCCACATAATACAAACCAAGGCCGTTTGCTCTGTTATGGCTTTTTGTAAAGCGTCTAATGAAATAACCCCTTGATCGTCAACCTCCAAATAGGTTACTTTAGCCCCTTTTTTTTCCAGTTGTTTACATACATCAAGAACTGCTTTATGTTCAGTTTGAGTAGTTATAATGTGATTTTTATGTGGTAAAGCCGCCTCAAAAACCCCTTTAATAACGGTATTGCAGCTTTCTGTAGCCCCTGAAGTAAAAACAAGTTCGTTAGGTAAAACCCCAAGTACTTTTGAAAGAGAATGTGCTGACTGCTCTAAAGCATCAGAAGCCAACCAGCCAAAAGCGTGATGTTGGCTTGAGGCATTACCAAAAGTATCGCTAAAATACGGAAGCATTGCCTCTACTACCTCTTTGTCACAAGGTGTGGTTGCATTGTAAT
>RGZR01000060.1 GCA_010031465.1 Flavobacteriia bacterium | reverse complement strand
AACCCTTTTTCATGCGATTGAAACCGATCCTTCTACTGAGTTGTTGGTAGATTTACCCCAACAAACTTTAACACTTAATGCAACAGAACAATCAGAACCCTTTGAGATAAATTCATACAAAAAAGAAAACTTGCTTAACGGTTACGATGATATTGATTATTTAAACAATATTAAACCTGAAATCGTAAATTTCGCATCACAAACTCCGCTCTAGTGAATCACAGCACAATGGGAAGAACTCTAGAAATTATGGATACCACACTTCGCGATGGCGAGCAAACCTCTGGGGTATCCTTTACAGCAAAAGAAAAGCTAACCCTTGCTAAATTACTCCTCCAAGAACTCAATATTGATCGGATAGAAATCGCTTCCGCTCGTGTTTCGGATGGAGAATTCAATGCGGTTAAAGAAATTACCCAATGGGCAAAAGAAAATAAATGCTTAGAGCGAATCGAAGTGCTCACCTTTGTTGATGGAGGTACATCTTTAGAATGGATGAAAAAGTCAGGGGCTTGTGTTCAAAATTTACTTACCAAAGGCTCCCTAAATCATCTAACTCATCAACTAAAATTAACTCCGGAAGCCCATTATGAACAAATTGGTGACTGCGTATCAAAAGCTAAGGCTGCGGGTATTTCAACCAATGTTTATTTAGAAGACTGGAGCAACGGCATGCAGTTTTCAGAAGCGTATGTTTTTGATTTTATTGCATTTTTAAGTACACAGCCTATTGAACGCGTGTTATTACCCGATACCCTTGGGGTGTTAACCCCAGAAAAAACAAGGCAATTTTTAACTGCTATCCTTTCTCAATTTCCCACCATGCGCTTTGATTTTCATGGTCATAACGACTATGATTTGGGGGTGGCCAATTCAATGGAAGCAGCAAAAGCGGGGGTAAATGGCCTTCATTTAACAGTAAACGGAATGGGGGAACGTGCTGGGAATGCTCCTTTGGCTAGTGTGGTTGCTGTAATTAATGATTTTATTCCTGAAATAGCACTCAACATACGCGAAAGTTCACTGTTCAAAGTAAGCCAATTGGTGGCCACACTGACTGGGTTTCGAATACCGGTCAACAAACCCATCGTAGGTGAAAATGTATTTACTCAAACTGCGGGAATCCACGCCGATGGAGATCAGAAAAAGAATTTATATTTCAATGACTTGTTGCCCGAACGTTTTGGACGCAAACGAAAGTATGCATTAGGAAAAACTTCGGGTAAAGCCAATATTCAAAAGAATGTGCAAGAATTGGGGCTTACCCTAACCCAGGATGAACTTAAAAAAGTAACCCAACGCATAATTGAACTTGGCGATAAAAAAGAACAAGTCACTGCAGAAGACCTTCCCTTTATCATCTCTGATGTGTTGGGCAATCAGGTGCCTGACAAAGTCAAAATACAATCCTATGTGCTTACCCATTCTAAAGGATTACGACCCACTACAAGTGTTTCAGTAGAAATCAACGGGAAAAAATTTGAAGAAAACGCACCGGGTGACGGGCAATATGATGCCTTTTGGAATGCATTAAAAAAAATATACACCCATCAAAAACAAGACCTTCCTGATTTGGTAGATTATGCAGTGCGCATCCCCCCAGGCAGTAATTCTGATGCCCTATGTGAAACCAGTATTACGTGGAAAGGAAACGGTCGAGAATTTACCACCCGTGGATTAGATTCTGATCAAACGGTTTCCGCCATTAAAGCCACTGAAAAAATGTTAAATCTCATACAAAAATAAAACTCCATGCACTTAAAAATTGCCTTACTCGCCGGCGACGGTATTGGCCCAGAAGTAATTGATCAAGCGGTTAAAGTTTCAGACGCTATAGCTTCTAAATTTAATCATAATATTGAATGGACTCCTGCCCTTACGGGAGCGGCAGCTATTGATGCAGTGGGCGATCCTTATCCTGAAGAAACCCATCAAATTTGTTTACAAGCCGATGCTATTTTGTTTGGTGCTATAGGACATCCCCGTTTTGACAATGACCCCTCTGCCAAAGTAAGACCTGAGCAAGGATTATTAAAAATGCGTCAAAAATTAGGCTTGTTTGCCAACGTAAGACCCACCTTTACATTTCCCTCACTTTTGGATAAATCGCCACTAAAACGCGAACGAATTGAAGGAACAGATTTAGTTTTTTTACGTGAACTTACAGGAGGAATTTATTTTGGAGAACGCGGCCGAAAAGACAATGGAAATACTGCCTTTGACACCTGTACTTATACCCGTGATGAAATAAAAAGATTGGCACGCAAAGGCTTTGAACTGGCCATGACACGATCAAAAAAGTTATGTTGTGTAGATAAAGCTAACGTGCTTGAAAGCTCCCGTTTGTGGAGAGAAACCGTACAAGCTATGGAAAAAGACTACCCAGAAATAACGGTTTCCTACGAGTTTGTAGATGCAGTGGCGATGCGCTTGGTACAATGGCCCAATAGTTATGATGTGCTAATTACAGAAAACCTTTTTGGCGATATCTTAACCGATGAAGCCTCGGTTATTTCAGGCTCTATGGGATTAATGCCCTCCGCCTCTGTGGGTACTGAAAATGCATTGTATGAACCCATTCATGGATCGTTTCCTCAAGCCACAGGCTTAGGCATAGCCAATCCACTCGCTACCATTCTATCTGCGGCTATGATGTTTGAAATGAGCTTTGGCCTAACAGTAGAAGGCGCTGAAATTCGCCGAGTAGTTGATCTTTCTCTTGCAGAGGGAGTAGTTACTGAAGACCTAAAAGAAGGAGAGGCTAAAGGAAATTCCACCGCTGAAGTAGGCGATTATTTAGTCCAACAAATTTTGGGATAAGCAGTGCCCACACCAAAAATCCAAACCCGCGCATTAGCGGGTTTTTTTATATTGATTTTTAATGAAAATAATGCCAACGCCATATTTTCAATGTCGAAATGTAGCCGTTAGAGTCTATGGAGAAAAGCTGTTAGCTCGTATCAAAGTTCGAGTATAACCGAAAGCCCAGGGTAACATAACCAACTGAATTGTAAGAGGCACCTCAGGGCTGGAGTAAAAAGCTTGAAATTTTTGAAATGCATAAGACTAAATAATTTTAAAACATTATTTTAGTATAATATGAATCAAACAACTCATTTTCCTGTATCAAAAGCTGAAGTGGAGCACTTCAACACCCAAGGTTATGTTAAAATAAAAAATGTTTTTTCTGCCGAACAACTTTCAGCCTTTGAGGAGGTATTGGATCAAATTGTGGCCCAAGAAAAAGAGCAACTCCCCCCCCTAGAAGAACGCGATACCTACGGCAAAGCCTTTATACAACTGGGAAACCTATGGGAGCAAGAGCAACGCATCAAAGATTTTGTATTTTCCAAGCCACTGGCTCATATTGCACAACAGTTATTAGAAGTAGACAGTGTTCGTATGTATCACGATCAAGCACTTTACAAAGAAGCCGGAGGAGGCATAACCCCTTGGCACTGCGACCAACAATACTGGCCCCTAGAGAGCAACAAAACCGTTACCGCCTGGATTCCCCTTACTAAGGTTCCTTTAGCTATGGGGCCGCTAGAATTTAGCGCCGGTAGCCAACAGATGTTGGAAGGACGGCAACTTGAAATTGGGGACGAAAGTGAAGAGAAAATAGACAAGCTTCTACGCCTTACCGATTTTGAACAGCACGTTTCTCCCTATGCGCTAGGTGAAGTGAGTTTTCATTCCGGTTGGGTATTTCACAGAGCAGGGGCAAATACATCGTCCACAATGCGAAAAGTAATGACGGTAATTTTTATGGATGGTGCAATGAAACTCAAACAACCCGAAAATACAAACCAAGAACGCGATTGGCGCCAATGGTGTCCGGGTGCTGAAATAGGGAAAGTAATAGACACACCCATGAATCCGATTCTCTATCCCTAATTGAGGAAAAATCGTACCCCTTTTACAAATACTATAGCCTAAGCCTTATTTCGTCTGTTTAGATTTAGTAATTTGCCAAAAAAAAGAGATGAAAATTATTTTTGCCTGGATAAGTTTACTGGCACTTCAAACTTGCATTTCAAATACGCCACCCGTTAACTACTCCAAACCGGTATGGACACCGCAAACGCAACCTCAAGAAAATTTAAAAAAAGCCTATTTTGCCTCGGGGTGCTTTTGGTGTGTTGAAGCAATTTTTGAAAGTGTAAAGGGCGTAGAAGAGGTCTATTCAGGTTACGCAGGGGGTTTTACAAAAAATCCAAACTACAATCAAATTGGAACAGGAAGAACTGGACATGCCGAAGCTGTAGAAGTAATTTACAATCCTAATATAGTATCATTTGCAACTTTATTGCAAGTGTTTTTTGGTTCCCATGACCCAACAACACCAAATAGACAAGGGCCGGACTACGGATCCCAGTACCGCTCAATCGCTTTTTATACTTCTGATCAAGAGCGAGATCAAATTCAAAAATACATGGCTCTACTAACCGAAAAAGAAATCTTTTCTAAAGAAATTGTAACGGAAATTAAAGCCCTAGAAACTTTTTATTATGCTGAGGAATACCATCAGAATTATGAAAAAAACAACCCTGACAATCCTTACGTACAACAAGTATCCATACCGCGATTAAAGCGTTTCCAAAAGCGCTATCCCGAATTGCTTAAACCAACAAGTGAACATTGAACTCCTTTACACTCGAGAACGAATACCTCAGGGTAGTTATTCTAGATTATGGAGCCCTACTTCATCAATTGTGGGTAAAGGATAAGCACCAAAGGTGGGTTAATGTAGTAATGGGACTTGACATCCCTGAAGCCTATCTAACAGACACTTGGTCTCGAGGAGCAGTTATAGGGCGTTTTGCTGGACGCTTAGAAAATCCTATTGCCGTTCAACAACAATTCCATACAATTGAACACGAGAAGGGTGTAATGCTTCACGGTGGTTCTGGCGGATGGGGTTCTAAATTTTGGACCGTTCATACACAAACGGCTAAGGAAATCTCACTTTTCTATACCTGTGCTCATGGAACTACGGGTTTTCCGGGAACGGTAGAGGCAACACTAACTTACCAACTAAAGGATTCCGATTTAATTCTTCATTACGCGGCGCAAACCGATCAGCCCACCCACATAAATCTTACGAATCATGCGTATTTCAATTTAAATCCTTCGGGAAAAATCGCTTCACAAGAACTTACGATTTCCGCAGATTCAATTTTAGAATTAAAAAACAGCTTACTGCCTACAGGAAATAGGGTTCAAGTAGACCAAACTCCTTATGATTTTAGAATCCCAAAAAAGATAGCTTCTCTTTCTCTTGACGATTATTATGTATTGAATAAAAAAGCCTCACCTGCCGCATCGTTATATGCTTCGGAAACGGGAATTTTGATGGAAACCAAAACCGATCAACCGGGAATAGTCGTTTTTACTCCCCCACATTTTGAGGCCATTTGTTTTGAAACACAAAAGTTTTCAAACACCCCAAATATTGAATCTTTCCCTACTACATTAGTCGTTCCAAACAAACCCTACAAACAAAAAACGGTATTTACTTTTTCAATTCCTGAAAGGGAATAAACCTTCGCCAAAGTAAATAAAATCCATATCCGAGAGCAGCCCCTGCCAGGGCTCCTATTATAATGTCTAAAGGAAAATGCACCCCAATATATACTCTACTATAGGCTATAAGTGCAGCAATGAGAAAAAGCAGAAGAACCTTCTTTTTTAGGTATGGTTTTAGTAGAAGACTGTAAAAAACTGCTAAAGCAAATGAATTTGATGCATGTCCTGAAAAGAAACCAAAATGATTACCACAGGTGGGTTTTACCAAACGAACCCAAGCCTTAATCTCCTCATTATAACAAGGGCGTAATCGGCCTGCTGTTACCTTCACTAAATTGGTCAATTGATCGGTGCATAAAATTAACACCCCAGTAAACACAAGCAAGATTACCCCCGATTTCCAATTTGTTTTATAGATGAAATAAAGCCATAAAAAAAAATAAAGTACAACATTTGAAGCGCGATGGGTCATCACCATCCAAAATCCATCATAGGATGGGGAACCCAAACCATTGAGCCATAGAAATAAAGCTTTATCTATTTCTACAAGTGCCTCCATCAATCGAGTGCCTCCATCTCCCGATCATAAAAGTCAAACGCTTTTTGAATTAAAGGTTCGGCTTCTGTTTTTAAAGTTTCCTCATCCTCAGGGTCAAATTCTTCCATCCAATGTACATCATCATTCGCTACATTAAGAATAAAACGTGGGTATTCGGTGTGAACTACATACAAGTCAACTTCTGAAGCTGAGGTGTCTGCCAATAAAAATTTAGGAAGTTCCATAGTCTTGAATTATTAATTTTTTGGTAAGGTGTTGAAAACGTAAAAATAGCAATAGTGCTGAGGAAAATAAACCCGAAAGTAATCCAATCCAAATTCCTGTAGCCCCTAGTGAAGTATGTATCCCTAAATAATATGAAATGGGAAAACCAAAAAGGCCATAGGAGAAAAAAGTGATCCATGCGGGCAAATTAACATCTTGAATTCCACGGAGTGCTCCTAAAACTACAGCCTGTAAGCCATCGAATATTTGAAAAAAACCGGACACTATAAGCAAGGTGGATGCCATTTCTACCACTTCTAAAACATCAGCAAGCTGAAGGGGGTTGGTTTGATCCAAATAAATCCAGGGAAGAAGATCATTGGCCAATAAAAAGAAAAGGCAAAACGCGACATCAAAAATGAATATGAGCAAGAATATGGAATAAGCTATACGCCGTAAGGAGATAAAGTCTCTTCTGCCCTTTTGGTTTCCCACTCGAATCATCGCGGTTACCCCAAGCCCCAAAGCAAACATAAAGGTCATAGAAGACAGGTTAAGCGCTATTTGATTGGCTGCCTGAGGGTTCTTCCCCAAAATACCGGATAACCAAATGGCTGCGGTGAAAAAAATAACTTCAAAAAACATCTGTAGTGCTGAGGGAAAACCCAAAAGAATAATTTTTTTGAATAAAGAAAGTATAGGCTTTTTGAGTGTTAATTTTTGGGAATAGAGAGCGAACTCTTTTCGAAACCGAACATAAAAAACCATAAACAACAGCATGGAACATCGTGCGACTAAACTTCCTATTGCTGCTCCTTCAACCCCCATTTTAGGAAAGATCCAAAAGCCAAAAATAAGCACATAGTTTAAAACCACATTTATACCATTGGCTAGGAGTGTGGCATACATTGCCGGACGTGTATATGAAAGCCCTTCTGAAAACTGTTTGAATCCTTGAAAGGCAACAAGGGGGATTAAAGACAAAGCAACCCATTGCAAGTAAGGATAGGCCAATTCCACAACTTCTTCAGGTTGTCCCATCTGAAACAGTAACGGCTTGCTCAATAAAACTGCGGCAGTTAGAAATACGCCCAAAACAGTGCATAAAATCAAGCCATGAATAAATAAATTTCGCCCTTCTTTAATATTTTTCGCTCCATCGGCTTCTGCCATTAACGGAGTAATAGCGGTTGAAAATCCAATACCTAAAGACATGGCGACAAAGAAAAAACTATTGCCTAAGGATACCGCAGCTAACTCAGCAGTACCCAGTTGCCCTACCATAATATTATCCACCAACTGGACAAACGTATGGCCCAATAACCCTACTATTACCGGATAAGCAAGACGTAAATTATAGCGAAACTCTTGAGTGTATTGAGATAGGGCAATCATAAGGGGAATGCTTAAAATCCGTATTGATCAACCAAGTAGATCAGGCTGGTCATGGCCGCTGTACCCAATTCCAATTCACGTTTATTAATCGCATCAAAGGTATCATTCGCTGCGTGATGATAATCAAAATAACGCTGAGAATCTGGTTGAAGTCCCGAAAGCACCACTTTGCCATCTCTTAAGGGGCCAATGTCAGCTCCTCCTCCACCCAATTCAAGACGGTCAATCATATAAGGTCTAAAAAGAGGTTCCCATGATTTTATTTTTACAAATTGCTCAGTGTTAGCCTGGAAACCAAATCCTCTGGGGGTAAAACCTCCCGCATCGGATTCAAGAGCAAAAATGTGATTTTCGTTATTCTTTTTAGCCATTTCAGCATATTTAAGACCTCCACGCAATCCGTTTTCCTCGTTCATAAACAATACAACGCGAAGCGTACGCTTTGGGCGGTAGTTAATGTTTTTTAAAAGGTGAAGAACATCCATAGATTGAACTATGCCTGCACCGTCGTCATGCGAGCCATCACCCAAATCCCATGAATCTAAATGTCCCCCAACTACTATAATTTCATCGGGGAATTCGCTTCCCTTGATTTCACCAATGACGTTGTAGGAACGAACATCTGGAAAGTTTTTACAGTCTTGCTTTAAAAAAAACAATACGTCTTTATTTAAAGACAACATGGAACTTAACAATTGTGCTCCATTCGTACTAATGGCCGCCGCAGGAATACGCATTTTTAAGGGTAAATCGCCATAATTCATTCCTCCCGTATGGGGAAAATCATCCATTCTCAAATTCATAGAACGAACAATAACCCCTACAGCGCCTAGGCGGGCTGCTCTTTCGGCTCCTCTTGATCGTTGATCAACAGATTTTGAATAGGCCTCAAAAGTATTAATCAGTTCAGCAGGCATTGGCCGATTGAAAAACACAAATTTACCTTTTACATTCTCCTCACCTAAGGCTTCTAATTCCTCAAACGAGTGGACTTCTACCACCTGGGCGCGCAAACCAGAGGCTGGCGTGGCTATTGATCCCCCCAAGGCACATACGGGTACATTCATACTCATTCCCGGACCCGAAATTATGCTTGCGTATTCAAAACTTCCTCTTACCCATTTTGGCACCATTACTTCTTGAAGGTAAACCCGGTCAAGTCCTAACGCTTCTAATTCTTCTTTTCCCCAAAGAACGGCTCGTTCAGCATTTAGTGAGCCCGATAACCGAGCGCCTATTTTGTTTGACAAATGATCTAACCAATCGTAGGATTTCCCTTGAGTCAATGCCCCTTTGTAAATAGCACTTAACTGGAGTTCATCCTGTTTGGTTTGTGCAAAAAATGTTTGTGTAAGAAAAAAGAAAAACAATAGAAAACGACTCATTCGATGCATAATATTGGCTTTTTTCTCCTTATTATTTAGGAGCAAATTGTTTGATATTGCTAACACTGATCGGATTATCCCCTAAAATCAGTAAACGTTCAATAACATTTCGCAATTCGCGGACATTCCCAGTCCAAGGGTAATCGCTTAGTGATGCTAGTGCATCTTCTGAAAATCCCTTTCGCTCAACCCCTTGCTCAGAAGCAATTAACTCAACAAAGTGAGAAGTTAAAATAGGAATATCTTCTTTGCGATGGCCTAAAGAAGGAACATGAATTAAAATAACCGCTAAGCGGTGGTATAAGTCTTCTCTAAAACGGCCCTCATTGATTTCTTTTTGAAGGTCTTTATTTGTTGCAGCAACTATCCGAACATCTACAGTAATATCTTTTTCACTACCTACACGTTGTACTTTATGTTCTTGAAGTGCCCGAAGCACCTTGGCTTGAGCGGCTAAGCTCATGTCCGCAATTTCATCTAAAAAAAGAGTTCCTTTATGAGCGGCTTCAAATTTACCTGACCGGTCTTTAATTGCAGAAGTAAAAGCCCCTTTTATGTGTCCAAATAGTTCGCTTTCAATAAGTTCGGAAGGAATGGCCGCACAATTCACTTCTACAAATGCCTGTTTTTTTCTATCGCTTTTCTGATGCAACTGATGCGCTACTAGTTCTTTTCCTGTTCCGTTTTCACCGGTAATTAATACCCTGGCATCGGTGGGTGCAACTTTATCGATCATTTGGATTACATCCAATAGCCTTACTCTTACCAATGATCTTGTATTTTTGTTCTACTTTTCGCTTTAGGATTTTATTTTCTTTTCGCAACGATTTATTCTCTAAAGCGTGACTTATTGAATTAAGCAATCGATTTAAATCTGGAGGTTTCGAAATAAAATCATAGGCACCATATTTCATTGCATCAACAGCAGTATCTACATTTCCATGCCCGGTTAACATGATAAAGGGTAGGAACAATCCCGCTTCTTTTGATTTTTTCAAGACCTCAATACCGTCCATTTTTGGCATTTTGATATCGCATAAAACCAAATCAAAATTTCCCTTTGAAAGGAGATCAAAACCAATTTTTCCGTCTTCGGCTTCGATTATGTCAAAGTCAGTGTTTTGATCTGTTAATATACGAGTCAATACACGTCGAATGGGTTCTTCATCTTCAATGAGTAGGATTTTTGTCATTCTTTTAGGGTTGGTGAATTAGCAAAATGAAGGGTGCGCTGAGGAAAAGGAATTTCAATACCTTCTTTTTGAAGAGATTTAAAAATGGCAAATCGCAAATCACTTTTGACCACATTTGAGGCAAAACTACTATTGATTCCGAAGTACAATTGAAATAACAATGCGCTATCTGCAAAATCTTCAAATAAGACAAAGGGTTCCGGATCTTTCAAAATAACTTTATGAGCCTTAGCCACTTCTATTAAAATTCTTTTAACCTGCTCAGGATCTGATTTATAGGATACGCCTACTTGCACAAATTCCTTTGTGATCACGCCATTTTCTGTCCAGTTAAAAAGTATGGACGTTAAAAATTTGTGGTTCGGGATGATGAGCACTTTATTTTCACGAGTCACTGCTCTTGTCGTCCTTAATTTAATGTTTTCTACGCGCCCTACTTGTCCATCAACTTCTATAATATCGCCCACATGGACGGATTGGTCCACAAGGATAAAAATACCCGAAATAATATCTTGAATAAAGGTCTGCAATGCCAAACCCACACCCACCAATAAGGCCGCAGCGGGAGCAAATATGGAAGACAGGTTTACCCCATTGTTTTGCAATGTCAAAAGGATAACAATAGTGTAGATAAAATAATTAAAAAAGGAAAAGATGCTTTTGAATTTAATCTTCGCATCGTTTGTTAGTGTTCTATAAATCAATCTTTTAAATAATTTTAAAAAAATTGAAGTGATAACAAAAACAAAGATTACTATTAATATCGACTTTAGCGTAAAAGAGATGTTTTCACCTATGGTAAAGGTGTAATTCAGGAAATCTGAAATGCTGCGAATTAGTGCCCTCATATGGGTAGCAAGTTACTATAAAAAACAAAACCCATCCTCGTTAAAGGATGGGAAAAAATTGCTATGAAAAAGAAAAATA
>RGZR01000059.1 GCA_010031465.1 Flavobacteriia bacterium | reverse complement strand
GGAAAAAAAACAATGTAAATTTTAATAAACGTCCCTGTATTTTTATACTCGACGCTGGATTTTAACGGAATATTTTTTGCCGATTAAGCCATTGGGTATATTTCAGCTTATTCTGATTGTGTTCCCCTAAGCTGCTTGCAAATAAGTGGTAACCGGGTCTCTCTGGTGCGGCTACAAAATAAAGGTAGCTGTGTTGTTCGGCATTTAGCACCGCATCAATTGATGACAAATCAGCCATTGCTATTGGGCCTGGAGGCAATCCTTTCACTTTGTATGTATTGTAAGGTGAATCAAGTTCTAAATCGCGGTATAAAACCCTTCTAACAGTAAGGTCGAAATCATCTTTTGCCTCTTTAATTGCATAAATTACGGTAGGGTCCGCTTGCAATTTCATTCCTTTCTTAAGGCGATTCAGATAGACTCCTGCAATGGTGGGCTGTTCTTCTTTTTTAACAGACTCTTTGACCACAATTGAGGCTAAAATTGAGACTTGAATGGGTGTTAATCTTAAAGATTTAGCCTTAGCACGTCGTTCTTCATTCCAAAATTGCTGATAAAACTCCCAAATTTTAGTTCGAAACTCATCTGCGGAACTGTGCCAATACAAATCATAAGTATTGGGTAAATACAAACACAAAGCCGTTTGTTTGGTAAAACCCCTTTCGGATAAAAATTCAGTATCTAAAAAGGCTTCCAATAAAGACAAACTATCAGGTTCAATTTGAGCTGCAATGCGTCCGGCTAAATTCTCTATTCGTTCTTGATTATTAAAAGTTACTTTAACAGGTAAAGGGTTCGCTCTAAGCTCATTAATTATCTCGTTATTGCCCATACCTCGAAGCAATTTAAACTTACCCGATCGCAACCGAGTGGCGTATCCCTTCTTTTCAGCTGCCACAAGGAATAGGTCGATAGATTTTAATAGAGGAGTTAAGTTTAGAGATAACGAATCTAAACTATCATCACGATCGATAAACAAATAAGAAGAATCGTTTTCAAATGCTGTATTGCTCCAAAAGAAAACCTGGTAAAAATAGTAGATAAAACTACCTCCCAGCACTATGCCTAGGATACTTATTGCAATAACTATTTTACGTCTATACATACTTATATTTCTTTTTGAAAAAGGTATTCATCATGAAATTGCCCGTCGTAATAATTCCAATTTTTTTTAACTCCTACACGTTGAAAACCTGCCGCAGAAAACAAGTGAATACTCGGTTTATTTTCAGCACCTACATTAGCGTATAAGTTTTTTATATTCAATTGATTAACAGCATACTCTTCAAGTAAAGATAAAGATATTTTTGCGTACCCCTTATTGCGGTATTCTTCAAACACAACAATCCCCACACCCGCCCGCTTGTGAACGATTTCAAAGTCAAAAAGATCAATAAACCCAAGGGGGATTTGGTTTAGGTTAGTGATCACAAAACGCTGTTGTTTCACCTCAAAAATTGAACGATCTTGATTTTCAATATAGGAAGTCAGCACTTCTTTTGAATATGGAGCGTTTTGATTCGAGTAGCGCCATAAATTTGGATTGTTTTCTACAGCAACTAATGCCTCAAAGTCTTTAGGCTGAAGAGAACGTAATTGAATGGACGGCGAACTCATAAGGTTAGGGTTCCTGAAAATACAAAGGTAGCGGGACCTTGCAGAAAAATAGAATGGTATCCTGTATTGTCTTTTTTAAAATCAACTAGTAAGTTACCTCCCCTTGCCTCAAGGTGTATTTGTTCGGATTTTGGAAAATTCCCCCACTGGTCAATTGCCAAAGCACTTGCAACGGCTCCTGTGCCACAAGCTAGGGTTTCGCCTTCTACTCCTCTTTCATAGGTCCGAATTCTAAAATGTGAATCTTTAATGTGTTCTATAAAATTTACATTAATCCCTTCCTTTTTAAAAGGAGGTGAATACCGTATAGCGGCTCCTTCATTTTTGACATCAAGAGAAGCTAAATCAGCAGCGAGAGTTATGTAATGAGGGGAACCCGTATTGGTAATAATGGCCTTTTCTTTATGTTGAATTTCTTTCACATTCTGCATTTGCAAACGAACCTGCCCCTCACCGAGCCATTCAGCATGGTGTATCCCGTCTGAAGCCATAAAGGTAGTGACAGTTGAAATTATGTTTTTTTTAAAAGCAAAAGCTACAGCACAGCGTCCTCCGTTGCCACAAAGCGTACTTTTGTTTCCATCAGAATTAAAATAGATCATTTCAAAGTCGGCTGAAGGATGCGCATTGATAAAAATAACTCCATCTGCTCCAACTCCTTTGTGACGATCACATAAAAAGCGAAGCTGATCTGACGGTATAGAGGAATAGTTTCCTTCCCGATTGTCTAGGATGACAAAATCATTTCCCGCCCCTTGATATTTTTCAAATGAAAGAACCATCGCTCAAAGATAATCAAATTTGAACCCTGTTAAAGCTGCGTTAAATGAATTTAGATAACAGTACAATTCTTTATTTTTGAAAAAAAAATTTAACATGAAATCAATTTTTAAAACTACCGTAATTGCACTAGCAAGTGCCGCTTTCAGTATTTTTTTATACGATACTTATATTGTTGAATTGCCTTATACATCAACACAACAATCTGAAAATCCTACTTTAATTCCAACCAACTACACCTATACTACCGCAGGTGTAGCTCCAGAAGCAACTGATTTTACTGCTGCTGCTGAAAAAACAATACATGCGGTTGTGCATGTAAAAAACACAAGCTCAGTAGCATCAAATGCACCTTCCTTTTACCGTTTTTTTTATGGTGATGAGGAAATGCCTGAACGCATTGGAACAGGGTCAGGAGTAATTGTTTCGCCTGATGGTTATATTATTACAAACAATCATGTGATTGAAAATCATTCGGAAATCGAAGTAACCACCAATGATAACAAAACTTACATAGCTCGTGTGATTGGGGCAGATCCGGATACCGATATAGCGGTATTAAAAATTAGCTCGGACGAAAAACTTCCTTATGTTTTCTTTGGTGATTCTGACACTACACGCATAGGTGAATGGGTTTTAGCTGTTGGAAATCCGTTTAATTTAAATTCCACTGTTACTGCCGGAATAATAAGCGCAAAATCCAGAGATCTGAATACACGTGACGGGAAAAACGAATCCTATATTCAAACTGATGCTGCTGTCAACAGAGGAAATAGTGGTGGTGCCCTAGTAAATACCCGGGGTGAATTGATTGGAATCAATACGGCCATCACCTCAATGACAGGTGGATTTGTTGGCTACTCCTTTGCCGTACCAAGTAATATTGCCCGAAAAGTTTTTGAAGACTTAATAGAGTTTGGGGACGTTCAACGTGGGTTACTTGGTGTAATGGGACAAGCTTTAAATTCAGATCTTGCCTCACGCTTTGAAATTGAAGAAACAGAAGGGTTTTACGTTACCGAATTAGAAAAAGGAATGGGAGCAGAAAATGCAGGAATTAGCCCTGGCGATATTCTTAAGAGTGTAGATGGAATTGCCATCAATAAATTTGCTGACTTATCCGGTTATTTGTCAACAAAACGCCCCGGTGAGATGGTTACTATAAAGTACAGTAGAAAAGGGACGCTAAATACGGCTAAGGTCAAATTAGAAAAAATTAATCGGGTGAATTTCTATTATATGCAAGTTCGAGAGCTAACCCCTGAACAAAAAAAACAATACGATATTGACCATGGCCTTTACATTTCTCAAATGAATAACCGTAGACTTTATCAGAATGGAATTGATAATGGATACATCATTTTGGAAGTCAATGACCGAAAAGTAAGTACATTGTCCGACATTAAAAATTGGGCACCTGCTGACATACAAAACATCCTGTTCTTAAATCCTGACGGAGAAAAAGAAAAAATCATACTCCAATACTAACGTAAGTATTTCTTGAAAAGTCGCCCTCTCGGCGACTTTTTTTTATTTTTACACATTGAATTTCTTCAGCATGCGCATTGACATCTTGACGCTTTTTCCCGAATTACTCTCGAGCCCCTTTGAAACCTCAATTTTAAAGCGAGCACTTACTGCAGGTATTGCTCAAGTCGAATTTCACAACCTACGAGATTACAGCACAAACAAACAAAAGCAAGTAGACGATTATCCTTTTGGTGGGGGTGCGGGAATGGTCATGATGATTGAACCGATTGATCGCTGTATTACCTATCTTAAAAAACAACTTACTTACGATGCGGTTATCTATTTAACCCCAGATGGAGAAACCTTAAATCAAAAAATTGCCAATCGCTACGCCACTACCCAAAACCTTATTTTGTTATGTGGTCATTACAAGGGGGTAGATCAACGAGTACGCGATCATCTTATCACTCATGAAATTTCAATAGGTGATTTTGTACTTTCTGGTGGCGAACTTGCAGCTGCGGTATTTTGTGACAGTATTATTCGCTTACTTCCTGGTGTTTTAGGCGATGAGTCTTCTGCATTGACCGACAGTTTTCAAGACGACTTACTCGCACCCCCCATTTACACCCGTCCAGCACAATATAAAGACTGGAAAGTGCCAGACATACTAACTTCTGGAAACACACCTAAAGTTGAAGCGTGGAGAGAAGAAAAAGCGTATGAAAGAACCCAAAACCTTCGCCCAGACCTTTTAAAATAAGTGCATGAAACTGTTTCATTTTCTTTTGATAGGAACGGCATTGCTTTCCTTGAGATGCCAAAAAACGTCTCTTCTAAATAATGAAGAACCCTTGGTCTGTACGGAACAATTTGTTACGATTACCCTTCAAATTACCGGGCCTCCCCCATCAGATTACTATACGCTTCGATTGAACACTAAAGACACGCTTCGGTCTGATTTTATTTATGAAAACTATTACCCTGTTGTTAATGACAATCTTGTCAACCAATTGCAACGCAATCAATCCGAAATCTTTGTGTTTGTCGGAGTACGTCTGGACAACCCCATTTTTGAAACCTTTGAAATCCAATCGGATGGCTGTCATGTAATAAAAATAAAAGGGCACGAAACAATCAATTAAAAAAAGAAAGAAGTTGTACAGATTAAAATTAATTTTAATTTTGCACCACGAAAAGATTAACCGCTGACGAAAATCGTGGATGTTGACTTTTAAAATTAAATTATTCTGAACATGGAATCCATTATTAACTTCGTTAAAAACCAGTTTATTGAAAAGAAAGATTTTCCAGAATTTGGTACGGGAGATACTTTAACCGTTTACTATCAAATTCGAGAAGGAGAAAAAGTAAGAACACAGTTTTTTAAAGGCGTTGTTATTCAAATAAAAGGACAAGGACTTTCTAAAACCTTTACGATTCGCAAAATGTCAGGTACCGTTGGTGTAGAACGTATATTTCCTATCAACATGCCTGGACTAGAAAAAATTGAAATGAATAAAAAAGGTAAAGTACGTCGTTCACGTATATATTACTTTAAAAATTTACGCGGTAAAAAAGCGAGAATCAAAGAAGCGAGAATGGATTAGTCCGATACCGTACCTCTTTAAATTTAATTTTAATGCCAGTTTGTTCATTCAGACTGGCATTTTTTATTGCATAATTAGGTGTTTAATTAAGTCTAGCCCTTATATTTGCACCCGAAATCAAAAAGTAAACTTTATCATGGCGAAAATTAAAGTCGCAAACCCAATTGTAGAAATGGATGGGGATGAAATGACCCGAATAATTTGGAAATTTATCAAAGAACAACTCATTCTACCCTACATCGATTTAGATATAAAGTATTATGATCTTTCTGTAACCTCTAGAGACGAAACACAAGATCAAATTACAATTGATGCTGCTAATGCCATCAAACAATACAATGTAGGTATAAAGTGTGCGACAATTACACCTGATGAAGATCGAGTAAAAGAATTTAATTTAGCTAAAATGTGGCGTTCACCCAACGGAACCATCCGCAATATTGTAGGCGGAACCGTTTTCAGAGAACCGATCATTATGAAAAATATACCGCGTTATGTTCAAGGGTGGACAAAACCTATTTGCATTGGTCGACATGCCTTCGGAGATCAATACAAAGCTACTGATACCGTTACTGTAGGAAAAGGAATATTAACCCTTACGTTTACCCCAGATGAAGGTGGAGAACCGCAAACTTGGGAAGTATATAAATTTGAAGAAAATGGTGTGGCTATGGCCATGTATAACATTGACTCTTCTATCTACGGATTCGCTCGTTCTTGTATGAACCGAGCGCTAGATAAAGGATGGCCTCTTTATTTTTCAACTAAAAACACTATATTGAAATCGTATGACGGTCGATTTAAAGACATCTTTCAAGAAGTGTATGAAAACGAATTTCGATCAAAATTTGAAGCTGCAGGCATCCATTATGAACACCGTTTAATTGATGATATGGTAGCTGCCGCAATGAAATGGAATGGCGGATTTGTATGGGCGTGTAAAAATTATGACGGAGACGTTCAATCGGATACAGTAGCTCAAGGTTTTGGATCACTAGGATTAATGACATCAACATTGGTAACTCCTGACGGAATTACGATGGAAGCTGAAGCTGCCCATGGAACCGTTACCCGTCACTACCGCCAACATCAGCAAGGAAAAGCCACTTCAACCAATCCCATAGCGTCAATTTTTGCGTGGACAAGAGGGCTGGCTCATAGAGGTAAATTAGATAACAATACTGAATTAATTTCCTTCTGTCAAACCTTAGAAGACGTATGCATTGAGACCGTTGAAAGCGGTAAGATGACAAAGGATTTAGCAATTTTAATTCATGAAGATAAATTAAATGATTCTCATTATTTAACCACTCAAGCTTTTCTTGATGCATTAAAAGAAAATTTAGATAAAAAATGGAGTACCTAACTCCAATTGCAAACTGAAAATTCAAACCCTTCAATGCCACATTGTAGGGTTTCTTTTTTAAATTCGTTAAAATTTTTCCAATATGTCATTTGAAAAAATAACCGAACATTCTTCAAACCATAACGATCTTGAAAAAAAGACGGTTGCCGAGCTCTTAGCTGGTATACACCAAGAAGACCAAAATGCAGTAGCCGCAGTAGGTAAGGTTTTACACCGTCTAGAGCCCTTAATTCATGAAATAGTTAAAGCACAAAAAATAGGCGGTCGATTATTTTATATTGGTGCAGGAACAAGCGGTAGGTTAGGTGTTTTAGATGCTTCAGAGTGTCCACCCACCTTTGGAACCCTCCCGGAACGTGTAATTGGATTAATTGCTGGTGGCGATAACGCACTTAGAAATTCCATAGAACACGCAGAAGATGATACAGAACAGGCATGGAAAGATTTATCAGCCTATTCCATTCAAACAAAAGATGTGGTTATCGGTATTGCTGCTTCAGGCACCACTCCTTATGTCGTTGGTGGATTATCAAAATGCCAACAAATGGGAATAACAACAGGCTGTATTACCTGTAATCAAGGCTCTCCCCTAGCTGCCGTTAGCCATTATCCAATTGAAGTAGTTGTAGGACCTGAATTTCTAACAGGAAGTTCAAGAATGAAAGCCGGAACAGCTCAAAAACTTATTTTAAACATGATCACAACATCAACCATGATTCAACTGGGCCATGTTAAAGGTAATAAGATGGTTGATATGCAAATGAGTAATGAAAAATTAGTGGGAAGAGCGGAACGCATTGTGATGGGTGAACTTCAAATCACTCAAGAGGAGGCGAGACAATTATTAACTAAGTACAAAAGTATTCGTGCGGCTATTGAATCCTATTCCCGATGAATAAAGCACTTCTTCAAAAAGGAATTAAACGACTAGCCATAGCCCTACCCCTATGTTTTATTGGGCCTGTAGTTGTTCATCAAGCCTTTCAAAACAAAACGCATACATTGTATTTGCCTGTGCTTTTATCAGGGATACTGCTCTTAGCCCTTGCCTTTTTTTATGGCTTTACTGGAATCAAAACTTTGGTAAACGCATTATTAGGTAAACGAAAAACAAATCTTTAAACGAACGATTGCGTGCTAGTATACAACCCCCTATCTTTGCACCGCATTTAATCTGAATTATGATTGAAATTCAATTTCCTGACGGCAGCGTTAGAAGTTACACTTCTGGCATCACCCCAATTGAAATTGCTCAAAGCATTAGCGAAGGGCTTGCCCGTAATGTTCTCTCTGCAAAGTTTAATGGACACACTGTTGAAAGTGTAACTCCACTTAAAGAAAATGGAAAAATTCATTTGTTTACTTGGAATGACAAAGAAGGGAAAACAGCCTTTTGGCATTCTTCTGCACACGTTTTAGCTCAGGCCCTATTGGCTTTATATCCCGATTGCAAACTCACTATCGGTCCTGCAATAGAAAACGGATTTTATTATGATGCTGACTTTGGAGACCACAGCATAACAGAAAAAGATTTACAAGCCATAGAAACAAAGTTTTTAGAGTTTGCTCGTCAAAAATTTGAATTCAAAATGCGAAGTGCCTCTAAGTCAGAAGCCCTTAGCTACTATAAAAAATCAAAAAACCCTTTTAAGGTTGAGTTGATTGAAAATTTAGAAGACGGAACCATTACCTTTTGTGATCATGCAGATTTTACTGATCTCTGTCGTGGTGGCCACATCCCCAATACCGGATTTATTAAAGCGGTAAAACTGACCAATATAGCAGGAGCCTATTGGAGAGGCGATGAAACCAAGCCGCAACTTACACGTGTATATGGCATTTCCTTCCCTAAACAAAAAGAGCTAATCGATTATTTAGCCCTTGTGGAAGAAGCCAAAAAACGAGACCATCGCAAATTAGGTAAGGAATTGGATCTTTTTACCTTTTCTCAAAAAGTAGGTCAAGGACTCCCCTTATGGCTGCCTAAGGGTACCGCTTTACGAGAACGTCTTGAAAATTTCCTTAAAGCAGCTCAACACAAAGCGGGTTATGAACAAGTTATATCGCCCCATATTGGGAACAAAGAACTTTATATTACTTCTGGGCATTATGAAAAATACGGCGCAGATAGCTTTCAGCCCATACACACGCCAGCTGAAGGAGAAGAGTTTTTATTAAAACCCATGAATTGCCCGCACCATTGTGAAATTTATAAAGCGAAACCTTGGAGCTACCGTGATCTTCCAAAGCGTTATGCCGAATTTGGTACCGTATATCGATATGAACAAAGTGGCGAATTACACGGTTTGACTCGCGTTCGTGGCTTTACTCAAGATGATGCGCATATATTTTGCATGCCCGAACAGTTGGATGAGGAATTTAAAAAAGTAATAGACCTCGTACTTTATGTTTTCGGTGCCTTAGGATTCGAAAATTTTACAGCACAAGTATCGTTGCGCGATCCCGAAAAACCAGAAAAATACATCGGTTCGAACAGCAATTGGGAATTAGCAGAACAAGCCATTCTCAATGCTGCTAAAGAAAAAGGACTGAATTATGTTATAGAAACTGGGGAAGCTGCCTTTTATGGCCCTAAACTGGATTTTATGGTAAAAGATGCTCTTGGAAGACAATGGCAATTAGGGACCATTCAAGTAGATTATAACCTTCCGGAGCGCTTTGATTTACAGTACAAAGGCAGTGACAATGAGTTCCATCGACCTGTTATGATTCATCGTGCCCCTTTTGGGAGTATGGAGCGTTTTGTCGCCATATTATTGGAGCACACAGGAGGAAATTTCCCTCTTTGGCTCATGCCATACCAGGTCAATATTTTGTGCGTCAGCGAAAAATATAAAAATTACGCCCAAAAAGTTTTAAATTTCTTGGAAAATCACGAAATTCGCGCCCTCTTAGATGACCGTAATGAGACCATCGGAAAAAAAATCCGAGAGTCTGAAATGGCAAAGTTCCCTTACATGGTAATTCTAGGAGAGCAAGAAGCTGAAAAACAAACGGTTTCACTTCGTAAACACCACGAAGGAGATTTGGGAAGTTTTACACTGGAAGAGCTTGCAAAACAAATTAAAAATGAAATACAAAGTAGCCTTGTGCGCTTTGAAGTTTAACTAAAAACGAGAAGACATAGCAATACGTAGACGCAGAAGCAACTCTCCCGGAAGGGTGATCAAACAAGATCAGCACAGAATAAATGAAAAAATCACTGCTGCAGAAGTTCGTTTGGTTGGTGACAATGTTGAAGTAGGAGTTTATCCTCTACGAAAAGCGTTGACCATTGCAGAAGAAATTGGTCTTGATTTGGTTGAAATTTCACCCAATGCTGTGCCTCCAGTTTGTAAAATTTTAGAATATAAAAAGTTTTTATACGAGCAGAAAAAACGAGATAAAGTCTTAAAAGCAAAAACAAGTAAAATTGTAATTAAGGAAATTCGTTTTGGACCCAATACAGATGAACACGATTATGAATTCAAAAAGAAACACGCAGAAAAGTTTCTTAAAGAAGGGGCTAAATTAAAAGCCTTTGTGTTTTTTAAAGGTCGTTCTATCGTATTCAAAGAGCAAGGTCAAATCTTATTGCTTCGATTAGCACAAGATTTGGAAGACCTTGGTAAAGTAGAACAAATGCCCATTTTGGAGGGGAAAAAGATGAGTATTTTACTCGCTCCAAAGAAAAAATAAAATAGAGTCGATATGCCAAAAATGAAAACAAAATCAAGCGCTAAAAAACGGTTTAAAGTAACCGGCAGTGGAAAGATTAAGCGTAAACACGCTTTTAAAAGCCACATTTTGACAAAAAAGTCAAAAAAGCGCAAACTCAAACTAACCCACGCTGGATTAGTTCATGAAAGTGATGTAAACAGTATTAAAGAACAATTACGCCTCAAATAACCCGGTTTATTCAATTTTTTAACAACCCGAAGTCAGGCCTAAAAGTGTAGTTCTACCGCCTCCTTCAAAAAACAAGAAAAAATGCCAAGATCAGTAAATTCAGTTGCCTCAAGAGCGAGAAGAAAAAAATTACTCAAACAAGCCAAAGGGTACTTTGGTAGACGAAAAAACGTTTGGACCGTAGCCAAAAATGCAGTAGAAAAAGCGATGGTATATGCTTACCGTGATCGCAAGACCAAAAAACGTAATTTTAGAGCTTTATGGATTGCTCGTATAAACGCCGGTGCTCGACTCAACGGCCTATCGTACAGCCAGTTCATGGGAAAAGCAAAAGCTAATGATATCGCACTAAACCGAAAGGTACTCGCCGATTTAGCAATGAATCACCCGAATGCCTTTAAAGCCATCGTCGAAAAAATAAAGTAAAGCAAAAAACTACCTTCGGGTAGTTTTTTCATTTTATGCTTACACTATATCACAATCCACGTTGTCGAAAATCTAGAGAGGCTGTTCAGTATTTAGAAGCGAATAACTATGCGTTTAAAATAGTACGTTATTTAGATGAATCTCCATTCACTGTTGACACTCTTTCAACACTTTTAAAAAAAATAAATTGCACCTTCTTTGAACTGGTTCGAAAAAATGAACCTGAATGGAAATCAATTGTAAATAAAAAAGAATTAACGGAAACTGAAGTATTACAACTCTTAGTAAATCATCCAAAACTTATAGAACGCC
>RGZR01000058.1 GCA_010031465.1 Flavobacteriia bacterium | reverse complement strand
AAATTAGGAAATCCATGCCAAATCATCGAATTAACGGTCTTCAGTCAGCGTATCAACCTATAAATTTGGATTCTTTAACTACAAATGACTATTGCTTTGCTGGTGCTGTTTTTAATCGAGAGAAATTACAATCTTTTCTTACAGAAAAGGCTTTACATCAGATGGATCAATCTATAGTGAAAAGAATTCCCATTCCTACACTTTTAGCCGATCAGATTGCTATGGCAATGAAAGCCTGGGCAATCAGTAAGGGAGCCAAACATTTTTCACATTGGGTTCAACCCCTCACAGGGATGGCCGCCGATAAACAAGATTCCTTTTTTAGTTTGGATGAAAAAGGCAATTATATTGAAAAGTTTGATGGAGAACAGTTAGTTCAAAAAGTACCTTATGAAACCGGACTTCCCGGCGGAAGTTCAAGAGATGCTTTTGAAGCACGTGGCTATACCGCTTGGGATCCTACCTCTCCCGCATTTATTTATGAGTCAACATTATATTTGCCCACAACCTTTATTTCGTATACAGGAGAAGCCCTAGATTACAAATTCCCCCTTTTAAAATCTACACAAAAAATTGACGAAATAGCCACTGAGATATGCCGCTATTTTGATAAAAACACTCAAAATGTAACACCTACCTTAGGCTGGGAACAAGAGTTTTTTTTAATAGATAGAAAATTAGCTCTATCTCGCCCTGACCTTGTGCTGACAGGACGTACACTCATCGGACAATCCTTGCCTAAAGGGCAACAAAGTAACCCTGCCTTTTTTGAAACAGCACCAGCACGTGTATCCGCATTTTTAATTGCCTTAGAACAAGAATGTATCCAGTTAGGAATCCCAATTAAAACCCGACACAACGAAGTCGCCCCCAGTCAATACGAAATTGCTCAGGTGTTTGGACCAGCCAATTTAGCCGTTGATCACAATGCGTTACTGTTAAGTATAATGCATAAGATTGCCTACAAACATAATTTTTGTGTACTCTTTCACGAAAAACCCTTTGATAAAATAAACGGGTCTAGTAAGCACAGTAATTGGTCACTAATGACCGACACAGGGCTTAATCTATTGAGTCCAAGCAAAACCCCTATGGGTAACCTCCAATTCCTTTCTTTTTTTGTAAACACTATTGCCGCGGTTTTGAAGCATGAAGCTTTGTTGCGCGCATCAACAGTATCAGCCAGTAATGATCTAAGGATGGGACAGGACGAAGCACCCTCCACAATGCTCTCTATTTTTGTTGGCAAACACTTACTTCAAGTTTTGGAGGAACTGGAACATGTTTCAGAGGGAAAACTCTCTCCCCAGGAAAAAACAGATTTAAAGTTAAATGTAATTGGGAAAATTCCTGAAATCTTATTAGACAATACCGATCGGGATCGGACTTCCCCCTTTGCCTTTACGGGAAATAAATTCGAAATTCGAACGGTAGGGTCAAAGTCTAATGCAGCAAAAACAATAACCGTTTTAAACGCAATTGTAGCAGAGCAATTGCAACATTTTAAAAAGGCTGTTGATAAGTTGATTGACCAAAAAAACATGAAAAAGGACGATGCCCTATTTAATACCCTTAGGGAAACCATTTCTACTATAAAAGATGAATTGCTTGTTGGTGGTGCTGCTGATTCTAAAAAGACAAAACAAAAAGCACAGCCTTTGTATGAATCTACACCAGTGGCATTGGCGGCATATATAAATTCCTCTTCTGTATCCCTTTTTGAAGAACTAGAAATATTTTCAAAAAAAGAATTAACCGATCGTTTAGAACGGGATTTAGAACAGTATGTTCGTATTCTTCATTTAGAAGCCCGTATGTTAAACGAACTAGCTTTAAATCAGATCATCCCTGCTTCCTTACAGTACCAAACGCAGTTGATTGAAAACTACAAAGGGTTACAAGAGTTGGTTTCTTCAGAAATCAAAGAAATGGGACAAGTACAAGAGGATTTAATTCATAAAATTTCAACAGCCCTTTCAGTAATTCACTCCTCAATTCGTGAGACAGAACTCTTGTTTGAATCAGTAGATAAAACTCACGAATTTGAAAAAAAAGCCGCACTTTGTGCTAATGGGTTGCTCCCCTTATGCCAGCAGATACGACAGCATTGCGACGTTCTTGAAGGAATTGTAGATGATTCTCTTTGGCCGCTTGTAAAGTATAGGGAGCTGTTGTTTATTCGTTAATAAATTATAAAGAAACACAGGGTCAATAGGAGCCAAATCCCTTATTTTTGCACAAATCCTAATTATGTCCGATCGGTATCATCAGCGTGGTGTTTCTGCTCAAAAAGAAGATGTGCATAATGCCATAAAAAACATTGACAAAGGGCTATTTCCAAAAGCCTTTTGTAAAATTATTCCCGATTTTTTAACGGGTAGCGATGATCATGCTGTTGTTATGCATGCCGATGGCGCGGGAACAAAATCTTCATTAGCCTATATGTATTGGCGTGAAACCGGTGACCTTTCTGTTTGGAAAGGGATTGCGCAAGACGCATTAATTATGAATCTGGATGACTTACTCTGTGTTGGGGTGACCGATTCTATTTTGCTTTCATCGACCATTGGAAGAAATAAAAATTTAATACCAGGTGAAGTAATTTCAGCTATCATTGAGGGCACAGAAGAGATGATAGCCTCTCTTAGAAAATGGGGAGTAACCATTTACAGTACAGGAGGCGAAACCGCAGATGTTGGCGATCTTGTACGGACAATTATTGTAGATTCGACAGTAACAGCCAGAATTGCGAAAAATGAAATCATTGACAATGCCAATATTCAGCCAGGCGATGTGATTGTTGGGCTTTCTTCAAGTGGGCTTGCAACGTATGAATCAGAATACAATGGTGGAATGGGAAGTAACGGGCTGACCTCGGCTAGGCACGATGTCTTTTCAAAAATATTAGCCGAAAAATACCCGGAAAGTTTTGATCCTTCGGTTCCCGATTCCCTAGTGTATTCAGGCTCGAGGTCACTTACGGAAATGCTAGAGGGGGTCCCTTTAGATATAGGAAAATTGGTACTTTCACCTACGCGCACATACGCCCCAATCGTTCAAGCTGTCTTTGCTGCATTGGGTCGAAAAGCAATTCATGGGATGGTACATTGTAGTGGAGGAGCCCAAACGAAAATTCTTCATTTTATAGATCAAAATCACATCATTAAAGACCAACTCTTTCCAGTTCCACCGCTTTTTGATTTGATCAAAAAAGAGTCAGGCGCAGACGGAAAAGAAATGTATCAGGTATTTAATATGGGGCACCGAATGGAACTCTACACGGCACCTGAAGTAGCTGATGAGATCATTGCTATTGCAAAAACATTTAATGTAGAAGCCCAAATTGTAGGCCGTGTAGCTGCGGCGGCAAATAAAAGACTCACTTTAGACACCCCTTACGGGACTTTTGAATATTAACCTTCCTCAATTTTTGGTTTATCATAGTGTTTATAGATTGCTTTCCCTTTTTTAGGAATTCTTTAATACCAAATACTATTTGTAAATTTGCAACACTATGGTAGAAAAACTTCAAATTGTTCAACAACGATACGACGAAGTAGCTGACCTCATTATTCAACCCGATATTATCGCCGATCAAAAGCGATACATTCAACTCAATCGCGAGTATAAAGATTTGAGTGTTATTGTTGAAAAAGGGAAAGTCTATACATTGCTTTTATCAAATGCCAAAGAAGCAGAACAACTTCTTAAAGAAGAAAAAGATGAAGAAATGATTGCAATGGCCAAAATGGAACTGGAGTCTGTACAGAGCCAATTGCCTCAACTAGAAGAGGAAATCAAATTGCTCTTAATCCCGAAAGATCCCGAAGACGCAAAAAATGTTGTTGTGGAAATCCGTGCGGGTACTGGAGGCGATGAGGCAAGCATTTTTGCAGGCGATTTGTATCGCATGTATACTAAATATTGTCAGGCCAAACATTGGCAAGTTAGCTTTGTTGACGCCAGTGAAGGAACTGCAGGAGGATTTAAAGAAGTAATTTTTGAAGTCTCGGGTGAAGATGTATACGGAACACTAAAATATGAGTCTGGAGTTCATCGTGTACAGCGCGTTCCTCAAACAGAAACCCAAGGGCGTGTTCATACCTCAGCTGCAACGGTAATGGTTTTACCCGAAGCAGAAGAATTTGATATCGATATTGACATGAATGAAGTGAGAGTGGATTATTTCTGTTCTTCTGGTCCAGGAGGACAATCGGTGAATACCACCTATTCCGCAGTTCGATTAACACATGAACCCACGGGAATTGTTGCGCAATGCCAAGATCAAAAATCACAACATAAAAATAAAGACAAGGCCCTAAAAGTATTGCGCTCGCGATTGTATGAAATGGAATTGTCAAAAAAATTAGCTTCTGATGCAGAAAAACGAATGTCACTCGTTTCTTCAGGTGATCGTTCTGCAAAAATAAGAACCTACAATTATCCACAGGGACGGGTTACTGACCATAGAATAGGACTAACCTTATACGATTTGCCCAACATTGTAAACGGTGATGTACAACGATTAATTGATGAATTGCAATTGCATCAAAACACATCAAAACTAAAAGCCGCAGGCGAAGTATTATGACCCAAGAGGCTTTATTCGAACAAATAAAATTAAAAAAGTCCTTTTTGTGTGTTGGACTGGATATTGATTTGGACAAAGTCCCTACAGCTTTCCAAAACCAAAAGGAAGGCTTGTTTGAATTTGCAAAAGCCATAATAGATACTACACACCCCTATGCCGTTGCATACAAACCCAATTTGGCATTTTATGAAACTTATGGGGTAAAAGGATGGGAGGCCTTTGAAAAAACAATGCATTACCTCAATACAAATTACCCCAATCATTTTACTATTGCAGATGCTAAACGGGGCGATATTGGGAATACTGCGACTCGTTATGCCAAAGCATTTTTTGAAGGATATGGAGTTGATTCGGTTACTGTTGCGCCCTATATGGGCCGCGATTCTGTTGAACCCTTTTTGGCATTTCCAGATAAACATACCATACTTCTCGCTCTAACCTCAAATGAAGGTGCCCAAGATTTTCAATACAGTAAAGACGTTGATACACTGCTGTACGAAAAAGTAATACAAGAAAGTCAACAATGGAAGCATGCCGATCGCTTAATGTATGTAGTAGGGGCAACTAAAGCAGAAGCCCTAGCCTCATTGCGAAAGCTAATACCTAATGCATTTCTTTTGGTGCCAGGTGTTGGTGCTCAAGGGGGAAACTTACATGAGGTTGCAACGTTTGGATTAAATGCTCAATGTGGTCTTTTGGTCAATTCATCAAGATCTATATTGTATGCTTCTCAGCAAGAGGATTTTGCTCAAGCTGCTGCTAATGAAGCGCAAAAACTTCAGATTGAAATGGAAGAAATATTGGTTGATAAAGGAATCCTGTAGTGCTACATCATAAAATTTATAAAGCAGAAAATAACTCAAACCAATGGATCACCTTTATCCATGGAGCGGGGGGAAGTTCCTCCATTTGGTTTCATCAGGTTCGTTTTTTTAAAGCATTTTTTAATGTTCTTCTAATCGATTTAAGAGGGCATGGAAAATCAAACGCTTCTGCAGAAGGAACACAGTATTCATTTGATTTGATTACCTTCGATATTCTAAATGTTTTAGACCACAAAAGGGTTTTAACATCACATTTTGTTGGTATTTCATTAGGCAGCATCTTAATTCAAAAATTAATTCAAGATCATCCCGAACGTGTTGAGAAAATCGGATTGGGCGGCGCAATCTTAAACCTAAATTTACAATCACGGTTTTTAATGTTAATGGGAAAGTTGACACAGCGAATACTTCCCTTTATTTGGATTTATACTTTTTTTGCTTACGTCATTATGCCTTATAGAGCTCATCGTAAGGCAAGAGCATTGTTTATAAAAGAAGCGAAAAAAATATCCCAAAATGAATTTAAACGTTGGTATAAGTTAACAGCAAATTTGCTCCCTATTTTAGCACAAATACGAAATTTAGAAGTAAAAAAACCGACGCTTTATATTATGGGTAAAGACGATTATATGTTTTTGCCTTTTGTAAAAAAAATAGTTTCGCTACATCAAAGCGCTGAGTTAATAATTGTGGCAAATTCAGGTCATGTAGTCAATATTGATCAACCCGATCAATTCAACGCTATGCTTCTTTCTTTTCTCAAAAAAGATTAATTAAATACAACGGTCTTGTTGCCATAGACCATAATTTTCCTTTCGCAATGCAATTTTAAAGCGCGAAGTAGTACGACCCTTTCTAAATCTTGCCCCTTTGCGATAAAATCTTTTACCTCATGTTCATGGGATACGCGGATAACATCTTGTTCGATAATAGGCCCTGCGTCCAATTCTTCAGTAACATAATGGCTAGTTGTACCAATAATTTTCACCCCACGATCAAAGGCCGAATGATAGGGTTTTGCTCCAGGAAATGCAGGTAAAAAGGAATGATGAATGTTGATGATTTTATGGCGATAAGCATCAATTATTTTTGAAGTTATAATTTGCATATAACGCGCCAGAACAATACAGTCAGTTTCAAATTGTTTTAAAATTTCGAGTTGTTTTTGTTCGGCAGCGGCTTTATTTTCTTTGCTCACAGGAATGTGAAAGAAGGGGATATTAAATTGTTCAGCAATAAATTGTAAATCGGGGTGATTGCTGCAAATAAAGGGTATTGTACACGTTAATTTTCCGGAACGTTGTTGAGAAAGAATGTCATATAAACAATGGTCGTATTTCGAAACAAAAACCGCCATTTTAGGAAGCTTTTCTTCTAAGTAAAAAGAACAATTCAATTGAAACGTTTTTCCTAAACTAGCTATAAAGGCCGCTTTTAATTGCGTGTATTTTGAGTCGTCAAATGCACCCTCTACCACAACGCGCATAAAAAAGACCCCTAGGTTTCGATCTACATATTGATCTATGTAAACGATGTTGCCGTTTTGTTGATGAATAAAATTGGTAACTGACGCAATAATCCCTTTTTTGTCGCGGCAGTGCATCAATAATATTATGCGTTTCAATGGGTTGCGTTAATTAATACCGGGTTGTTTAAGTTCAAACTGTTCTTTTTCTTTGGCCTCTGAAACCATTTTTTCAACTTCTATTAAAAGTTGGTGAGCATCGTAAACAACACCTTCGCGAATGGTATATTTTACACCTCCAACGCGAACCACTTCATTTTGTTCTGTTAATTTAATGGCTCCTGTTCCGTACAAAACTTTAAGATTTTGCAATGGATTTTCACCAACTATAACCAGGTCTGCACTTTTTCCAATTTCCACAGATCCTATCAGTTTATCAAGCCCAAGTGCCTCAGCACCGTTAAGTGTTGCTGCCCGAATAACTTCTAACGGATGAAATCCGGCTTCTCGTAATAACTCCAATTCTCTGATATAGGCAAAACCATAGAGTTGGAAAATAAATCCGGAATCAGATCCTGCAGTAACTCTTCCTCCTCGGTTTTTATATTCATTGATAAAGGTCATCCAAAGCTTGAAATTTTCTTTCCAAGCCACTTCTTCTTCAGTACCCCAAAAATGCCAATACGACCCATGGGAAATTTTACTGGGTTGATAAAAACGCCACAAAGAAGGAAGTGTGTAGGTTTCGTGCCATTCGGCTCTTCGTGCACGATGTAAATCTCTACTGGCTTCATAAATATTAAAGGTAGGTACTAAAGTAAAATCCAAATCAATTAGCTCATTCATAACCGAATTCCAGTGATCAGAATAAGGCGCTGCAGCTTGTTTCCACAATTTTCCAGCTTCACCAAAACGATGTTGTTCGTTTTGGTAATTATAATCTAAAGGATAATTTTGAACCGTTCGATCATCAAATAAGGCTTCAGGTAAACCATACCAATGTTCCATTGAAGTGAGTCCTGCTCTTGCAGAATGCAATACATTCCATCGAGCAACACTAAGTTGCGCATGATGGCAAGCAGAGCGAAGCCCTAATTTTTTATTTTCATCTAATGCAGCGGTCATAATATCGGGCTCAGCTCCAAAGAATTTTATTCCATCCGCACCGTTTTTAGCATTATTTCGCACCCATTCTCTAGCTTGTTCAGGGGTACTAATTGGTTCTTTACTTCCTTGACCAAATCCTGTATAGGCTAAAATTCTAGGGGCTATAATTTCATTTTTTTGACTTCGTTTTTTTAAATCTATAGTGTACGCTACACCTCTCCCGCTGGGTTCTCTTACCGTAGTGATTCCATGTGCCAACCACAAACGAAAGACATAGTCCCAATCTGCTCCTTGAGCATCCCCACCAATATGTCCGTGCATATCGACAAAACCTGGCATCACAAACATGCCCGTGGCATCAATTTCTTTCCCCCCTGTTTTTAATTTAGGTCTACGGCCCTCTGAAATGGCTACACCTGGATAACCCACAACATCGATACTTGTAATTTTATCATTTGTAACCGTAATGTCAACTGGACCAATAGGTGGAGCGCCATTTCCATTGATTAATGTTGCACCTCGTATAATAAGTTGTGAAAATGGGCCTTCTGCAGCCGAGTTGGAATTTTCTTGAGCTTTAACAGTTGTCAGAAAAAAAACGATTAAAATTGAAAGTAAAGATTTCATATAGTAAATTTTCAACAAGATAAAAAAAACCTCCTGCATTGCAGGAGGTTAACCTAAACAAAAATAAATAGTATGTGAACTATATGTTGTTAATGTTGGTTTAATCGGAAATCAGCATATGCATCCATTCCGTGTTCCGTAAGGTCTAAACCTTTGATTTCTTCTTCAGTATCTACTCGCAAACCAATGGTTTTTTTTAGAATAAATAACATAATAAATGCAGATAATACTGAAAATCCTCCTACGATACTTACTCCCGCTAATTGGATAAAGAATTGTTGTATACTGGCCAAATTGCCGAAAATGCCAACGGCAAGGGTTCCCCATACACCACAAATTAGGTGAACGGCAATGGCACCTACCGGGTCGTCAAGTTTAATACGATCAATAAAAGCTACTCCAGCCACAATGATTACCCCTGCAATTGTCCCAATTAAAATGGCGTCTGTAGGGCCCATTTGATCTGCGCCAGCTGTAATTCCAACAAGTCCTCCCAAGACGCCATTCATAAACATGGTCAAATCATAGTTTTTATACAAAAAGTTAGAAAAAATGGCTGACGATACTCCTCCCGCTGCCGCTGCCAAACAGGTAGTGACAAGGGTGAGAGAAGTTAATTCTGGATCAGCTGATAATACAGATCCTCCATTAAAGCCAAACCAACCTAACCATAAAATCAATACACCTGCAGCTGCTAGAGGAATATTATGCCCTGGAATGGCGTTGGGTTTCCCCTCTTTAGTAAACTTTCCAATTCGAGCGCCTAAAAGAGCTACTGCTACTAATGCAGCCCAGCCACCAACAGAGTGGACAAGCGTAGAGCCTGCAAAATCATAAAAACCCCAGCTGTCTAAAAATCCACCGCCCCATTTCCAAGAGCCAATTATTGGATAAACAAGCCCCAAATAAAAAATGGTAAATAACATAAAGGCAGAAAGTTTAATACGTTCAGCCACGGCACCGGATACTATGGTTGCAGCAGTTGCAGCAAACATTCCTTGAAAAAGGAAATCAGTCCACCAAGTATACCCCCCGCTGGCATATTCGGCAGTCATTCCTCCTTCTGGAGGAGCAATACCGAATCCAGCAAATTTTAAAACCCCCATTGCTCCTTCATCAAATCCGGGGTACATTAAATTAAATCCACCAATACAGTAGAGTAAAAGACCAATAGTGATTACAAAGAAATTTTTAAATAAAATATTGATAGTGTTTTTTTGTCGGGTTAATCCAATTTCTAAAAAAGAGAAACCGAGGTGCATAAAAAAAACCAATGCTGTACAGATCATCATCCATACATTGTTAGCAGTAAATAAAGCGGTACTTTCCATAATTTAATTTGTTAGTTGAGCGATTTGCCTCCCTTTTCGCCGGTACGTATTCTATACGCTTCGTCTACAGGGAGAATGAATATTTTTCCGTCACCTACCTTATCGGTAGCGGCTGATTTTAAGATGGCATCAATTGTGGGTTGAACAAAATCATCATTAACCACAATAGAGAGGTATCGGCGTTGAATTTCAGAGGTACTGTAACTAATTCCGCGGTAAACGTGCCCTTCTTTTTCGTTTCCTACCCCTGTTACGTCCCAATAGCTAAAGAAGTTAACTTCAACATTGTGTAAGGCTTCTTTTACTTGTTCAAATTTTGATTTTCTGATGATGGCTTCAATTTTTTTCATGATAAATAGTTTTAATGTTATTAATATTTGAATATACTATTTCTGATCTTAGAATGAATAGATTGCAGCTACCAAAAAAGAAGACAATCGGTCTGAAGTTTCTGAAGGGGAAATGGCAAAAATTTCAGAGGAACAGGTGTCAATTCTCAGCTCGGGTTTTAACATAAAATTTCCAGAGCTGATGCTTCCAGTTAAAGTGAGTGAAAAGTTGTCTGCATCACCATCTGAAACCAGTGCACCAAAGCCATCGGTTTCAGAAAAGAATTCCCCTCGTAAACCAATTGCAAAAGAATCGCTAGCCGTCAGTTGAGGATATAAAGCCACGCCTGAAAATCCCGTATCACCTGCTAAAGAAGCTGTAGTTGCATTTATACCTAAGTAAAAAGAATCAGTAAGGTCAAAGCCTCCTGTAAAGTCAATCTGGGTATAGTCTTCACCCCCTAAAAAGTTAATGTATTGACCGTATATCCCTAGTTGAGCACCAAAGGCAGTGTAGCGGTCATAATTAGCTTCTGTTTGGTCTGTTTGGTTAAAAATTCCAAGCATTAATGAAACATCATCAGCTAATGTGAAATCCGCTTTAATTCCGGTATGGGAAAACGGACCATAGGAGAACATATAGGATGTTGAATAATTAAAATTGGCTGCAGGAGAAATTACTTCATAGCCTAAAAAGGTGTTGAAATTTCCTAAGGTAATAGTTACTCCTTCATCAATAGTGTAGTAAACGTAAAGCTGATTGACCATTTCTGAGGAATTCCCTACGGAACCAAAAACGGCATTAGACCCTCGGGGTCCAAATACAAGGTCGGCAACGAAACCTGATTTTTCTCCTTCATAAGAAGCAATCAAATTTGCCATACCTAATGCAAAACCATTTAGGTCTGCAAACGAAGTGTTGGGAGCTGCTGGGTCTTTCGAAAAACTTGAGCGAAAGTAGGTGTCTACAGTTCCGCTTAAGTTAAATGTAGAATCGTCTTCTGCATCCGTTTCATTCTGTCCCATTACTCCCGATGAACAAATCAAACTGAAGAGTAAGAGTGTGGTGGAAAATTTTTTGGCATTTTTCATTTTAAAACATATTAGTTATTTAATTTGTGCCAAAACTAATTTTTTTTGATGCATCCCCTAAAATATAGGGGGTGTTAAAAAATTATTTTTATATATATGATAATTATACCCTATAAAAAAATGGGTA
>RGZR01000057.1 GCA_010031465.1 Flavobacteriia bacterium | reverse complement strand
ACTCCGCGTTTTATGCCATCTCTTGCTTCAATATCAAATTCTATTTTTTTTGCCATTTTATTATTTTTTAATGAGGTTATACAATTGCGAGGATATCACTTTCTTTCATGATGAGGTAGTCTTTACCCTCATGTTGAAGTTCAGTTCCTGCATATTTGCCGTATAAAACCGTATCGCCTACAGCCACAGTCATTTTGTACTCTTGGGTACCTGCCCCTATAGCGACAACAGTTCCTTTTTGTGGTTTTTCTTTTGCAGTATCTGGGATAATTATTCCAGAAGAAGTTTTTGTTTCGGCAGCAGCGGGCTCAACAAGCACTCGATCTGCTAAAGGTTTGATACTTATTTTACTCATGGTATTTAAATTAATATTTTGGTCAACAATTTTCATAAATCGTGCCATTACAAAAAATGCTGACAATTTCCTGTTAAGAATGTCAGTCTGTCAGTTTTTCGACGAAATTAATTTGAATCGTCAGTCGATGGAGCGGGAATTTCGGGTATCTCCTCAATCGCTTCAGGTTGAGTGCTTTCGGGAAGGGTTTCAGGGATACTTTCCTGAATCGTATTGTCTTGTAGTAATTTCGACTCAGAAAGTCCTTCACCTGATGAAAGTGTAGCGTTGGATATTAAAATAAAGACCAATAAGAGAGTGGCTAATACCCAAGTACTTCGGTCTAAAAAATCAGAGGTTTTTTGAACTCCCCCCACTTGTTGTGAACCGCCTCCAAAAGAAGAAGATAATCCGCCTCCCTTTGGATTTTGAACCATCACTACTAAGACGAGTAAAAAACAAACAACAATAATTAGGGCTATAAAAATGGTAAATGTGCTCATTGGGCTAGTCTTTCTTTTTTTCTAAACGTTTAATCGTTTTTATTTGGTCTGCAAAGAAACTATTTTTTTCTGGATATTTCAAACGTAAAATTTGATAGGCCTGAAGGGCTTTGTCGTATTTTTTTTGCTTGATAAAAACCTTGGCTAAGGTTTCTGTCATAAGTTCATCGGTTGAAGCCCAACTTAGCTCACTTAAGTCTTCTTTATTTTTATCCTCAATTTTAGGCGAAAATCGACTAGGCTCCTTTGATAGAAACGCATCAATTAACTGGAATTTTTCTTCCAAATTTTTACTTTTCTCTTCGTGTTTTTGAGATTGTAAAAAATATGCCCATTCTGAAAAACGCATTGTAGTTGGAGAAGCAGTTTCTTTTGTTTTAGTCTTCTGTGTTTCCACCTCCTCTTTTGGCACTTCTATTTCTTTGGTGTTTTGAGAGGGAGACGGTTCTTCATTTTCTAAAAAAGAATACAAAAGGGAACGATCAAAAGTTGAAATGGCTGCTAGCGAGAGTGTTTTATCAAACTTTTCATGCTTTTGTTGCTGAATCGCTTTGAGTAAATAGGGTTGTATGAGATGAAAATGAGGATATTCGTCGACCAAAACTTCAAGGGCCTTTAAATGGATTGAACTATTAGGATCAAATTGATCTAAAACCTCAAAAAGATCTGTTGCGGATTCAATTACCATTTTGCAAGTGTATCGTTAAAAATATCCTGAGTGATGCGTTCAAATATTTCTTGATGAGCAGCATCTTTTACATCGTATACCTGAAGAGCTGCTGGAAAGTCGTAAAAAAAAGAATAGGTTTTATTAAAATCATCCTCTTCTCTTTTCGTGTTAAAAAAACGAAGCGCTACCGACATTTTTAATCGGTTTTGAGCAGCGGTTATTTGAGCGGTAGCGGACATCGGCGTCACGCTGTATTCAGTAATTTCACCCTCGTAGATCAAATGACCGTCAGAAGTGACCAAATCCAAATTGGTTTGGTTCATTATTAAATCTTGGAGCGCATTGGTAAATTCATTGTCTAGCCCAGGTTCAACGGTTGATCCGGGTCGGTTTCCAGCTTGATTTTCAAAGAAATTTACTTGAAATGTTGTTACTCCTGGGGGGATTGATGCCCCCGTAAACGAATAAAATTTGCATCCATTAGCGAGGAGAAGAAGTGCAAAACAGCCCAATAAGGGTATTATTTTAGTCCTCGTCAATGTCATTGAGATCGTATTGTTTAATTTTTCTATACAGTGTCCGTTCCGAAATTCCTAATTCCTTTGCAGCCAATTTACGTTTTCCATTGCTTCTTTTCAAAGACTGTTTAATCATTTCCAATTCTTTTTCTTGTAATGATAAAGGTTCCTCTTCTTCTATGGTTTCTGCGTAAGCGTATTTATCTATGGGTTCTGTGGGTTTATAAGCTACAGTTTCATGAACGGGTAGTGCTTCAAAAGAGGGGTCTGATTCTTCTTTATCATTAGCTTCTTTTCCGTAGATTTTTTCTATCAACCCTTGGTTTTTTTGATTGACCTCTTCCAAATTTTCAGAATTGATTAATTCTAAGGTGAGTTTTTTTAAATCATTTAAGTCACTTTTCATGTCAAAAAGCACTTTGTATAAAATTTCTCTTTCGGAACTGAAATCACTTTCGCGTTCTTTTTTATTTAAAACAGCAGGTAGTTGTGAACCAGGATCAGGAAGATAGGAACGCAAAAGGGCAGCGTTTATATTTCGTTCTTTTTCTAGAACAGAGATTTGCTCTGCAATATTTCGCAATTGTCGAATGTTTCCACTCCAGCGGTATTCAGTTAATAACGCTTGTGCATGTTCATCGAGTTGCAATTGGGGCATATGGTATTTTTGCGCAAAATCAGAAGCAAATTTTCGAAACAAAAGGCTAATGTCTTCTTTTCTTTCCCGTAAAGGAGGTAGTTTTATTTCAACAGTACTCAAACGGTAATAAAGGTCTTCCCTAAATTTCCCTTTTTCAATAGCCTCCTTCATATTAACATTTGTTGCGGCCACAATTCGAGTGTTTGTTTTTTGCACCTTTGAAGACCCTACTTTAATAAATTCTCCCGTTTCAAGCACCCGTAGCAAACGAACTTGTGTTGGTAGCGGTAGTTCCCCTACCTCATCTAAAAAAATGGTGCCTCCATCGGCTTCTTCAAAATAACCTGATCGGGTTTGTGTTGCTCCTGTAAAGGCTCCCTTTTCATGACCAAACAATTCACTGTCTATAGTTCCTTCCGGAATAGCCCCACAGTTCACTGCAATATATTTTGCGTGTTTGCGGTGTGAATTTTGATGAATTATTTTGGGAATATTTTCTTTCCCTACGCCACTTTCTCCAATAACCAAAACGGAAATATCAGTAGCGGAAACACGCAGCACTTTTTCCAAGGCACGGTTCAGTCCGATATTGTTTCCAATAATGCCAAAACGTTGTTTAATTCCTTGTAGTGATTCCATAATTAGATTCCTTTCGAATAACCCACGGCAACCCCTTTTAGAGTAGCCGCTGTACAAGCTTCAATAATTACGTCCACAAAGTCTCCAGCTGCATAGTATTCTTTGGGAAACACAACAACTGTATTTTGTGTGGTTCTTCCACTCCAGGCTTTATCTGACCTTTTCGATTCTTTTTCTATTAATACACAGACTGTTTTACCAATGTATTTTTGATTTCGGACCAAACTGTGGGCCTGTTGTTTATCGATAATCTGTTGCAACCGTTTCTTTTTGATTTCCTCTGGAACATCATCTTCCATTTTACGTGCGGCAAGGGTTCCTGGACGTTCAGAATAAGCAAACATAAACCCGAAATCATACTGAACATAGTCCATCAAGTCAAGGGTGTCTTGGTGGTCTTGCTCTGTTTCGGTTGGAAATCCTGCAATCATATCTTGAGAAATTCCACAATCTGGAATCAGCTCGCGAATGGTATCAATTAACTTTAGGTATTCAGCACGGGTGTGTTGGCGATTCATTTTTTTCAAAATGGCATCGCTCCCCGATTGAACAGGTAAATGGATATAGTTACAAATATTAGGATATTTAGCCATTACCTTCAATACGCCAACCGACATGTCTTGTGGGTTTGAAGTGGAAAAGCGGATTCGGATACGTGGATGCGCTTCAGCCACTAATGCAAGGAGATGCTCAAAATAAACGGCTGTTTTTTGTTGTAGGGAACTCGCTTTAACAAAATCTTTTTTTAATCCCCCTCCATACCAAAGGTAACTGTCTACATTTTGCCCGAGCAAGGTTACTTCTTTAAACCCCTTTTCAACGAGGGTGTCTATTTCTTTTAAAATACTTTTTGGATCCCTACTGCGTTCTCTTCCTCTGGTGAAAGGAACCACACAAAACGTACACATGTTGTCACAACCACGGGTGATGGACACAAATGCAGAAACACCATTGGATTGCAAACGTATGGGGGCAATATCGGCATAGGTTTCTTCCTTAGAAAGAATAACATTTACCGCCTCTCTGTGGTTTGCAACTTCTTCAAGTAAATGAGGTAAGTCTTTGTATGCATCAGGCCCAACCACTAAATCTACAATTTTTTCTTCCTCTAAAAATTGGTGCTTTAAACGCTCCGCCATGCAGCCCATCACCCCAACTTTAATCGCTGGATTTTCTTTTTTATAGGCATTAAAATGTTCTAATCTATTGCGTACTGTTTGCTCTGCTTTCTCCCGAATGGAACAGGTGTTTATTAAGACCAATGAGGCTTCAGCAATTTTTGTGGTAATTGAGAATCCTTCTTGATCCAAAATCGAAGCAACAACTTCGCTATCAGCAAAATTCATTTGGCAACCGTAACTTTCTATATACGCTTTTTTTTCGGAAGAACTTTTGTCTATTACCGAAGGTATAGCAAGCACTTCCCCATTGAAATCATTGGGATTTCTATTGAGAATAGGGTCAGTTGTTGTATTGTCTTTTTGTATTTCTTTAGTTTTCAATTTTTATGTAATTAGGGACTTAAACGCTTTCCGTATCATCCCGAAAAACCGAGGCAAAATTACAAAAAAATAAATAAAGACCGACATTTTGTCAGCAGTTAAAAGAAGATAATGTTCTAAGAGTACTCCTTTAGAGTTATTGATTTTATGGGAAGGTTAAGGATTAAAAACACTTTTTTTACCCACGAAATTCGATTTTTAAGTTGTAGAAGTATAGTGGAGTAACTTTTTTTGTACTTTTTCAAAAATTTTAGGGTAATGAAAAAATCAATTATTTTCTTTTTCTTATTGGGTGCTCATATGCTAATAGCACAAGAAATTAATCCAGAGTGGATGCAGGGCATAGCCCCAAGAAACATAGGTCCCGGAGGGATGAGTGGTAGGGTAACCGCTATAGATGTTGTTACAAATCAGAGTGATATTCTGTATGTAGGAACGGCCTCAGGGGGTTTATGGAAATCAACTAGCGGAGGAATAGACTGGACCCCATTATTTCAAGATCAAGTTACGGCCTCTATTGGAGCTATTGCTATTCAGCAATCAAATCCTGATGTAATTTGGATTGGAACAGGGGAAGGAAACCCTAGAAATAGCTTAAACGGTGGATACGGAGTTTACCGTTCATTAGATGCGGGAAAGACCTGGCAAAGTATGGGACTCGAAAAAACGCGTCACATTCATCGCATTATTGTTGATCCAACCAATCCTAATGTGGTTTATGTTGCTGCAATTGGATCCCCCTGGGGAGAACATCCTGAACGCGGAATATTTAAAACTTCTGACGCAGGAAAAACCTGGGAAAAAATAGTTTATGTAAATACCAAAACTGGTGCGGCCGATCTAATTATGGACCCCACCAATCCGAATAAATTAATCGCTGCCCTATGGGAACATAAAAGAGACCCTTGGTTTTTTAAATCTGGTGGCGAAGGAAGTGGACTTTACATCACCGTTGATGGTGGTAAGAATTGGGTGAAAAAAACAAGTAGAGAAGGATTGCCCGAGGGTGAGTTGGGCCGAATAGGGTTAGCTATGGCGCACAACAAACCCAATGTGGTGTATGCCTTAATTGAAGCCAAAAAAAATGCGTTGTATAAATCAATAGACGGAGGAGATACTTGGATGAAAGTAAACGACAAGCCAGAAATTGGAAACCGTCCATTTTATTATTCAGACCTCTTTGTTGACCCCCAAAACGAAAACAGACTTTATTCTGTATTTACTTATGTAAACGTTTCTGAAGATGGAGGAAAAAGTTTTACCTCGTTAATGCCCGCCTATAATGCCAACAACGGAATACATCCTGATCATCATGCGTGGTGGATACATCCTGAAGATGGCTCATTTATGATTGACGGTAATGATGGAGGGTTAAACATCACTCGAGATGGGGGCGCCAGTTGGCAGTTTGTGGGAAATATACCTGTAGGGCAATTTTATCACGTCAGTGTTGATTTAGAGTATCCTTATAACGTTTATGGGGGAATGCAAGACAACGGTTCATGGAGAGGCCCAGCCTATGTTTGGAAAGCTCAGGGAATACGAAATTCTTATTGGCAAGAAATAGCCTTTGGCGATGGATTTGATGTGGTTCCTGATCGAGACGATTCTCGCTTTGGATATGCTATGAGCCAGCAAGGGAATGTGTCCCGATACGATTGGCAGACCGGAAATAATTATGGAGTTCGACCCACACACCCTGACCCGAATATGGTGCTGCGTTTTAATTGGAATGCAGCTATTGGGCAAGATCCTTTCGATAACAGCACAGTCTATTTTGGAAGCCAGTTCGTTCATAAAAGTTCTGACAAGGGCCTTACTTGGGAAGTAATATCACCGGATTTAACTACCAACGACCCTGAAAAACAAAAACAATCGGAAAGTGGAGGACTAACTCTAGATGCAACAGGCGCTGAAAACCATTGTACCTTATTGGTAATCGAACCATCACCTATCCAAAAAGACCTGTTATGGACCGGTTCAGATGATGGTAGAGTTCATATTACATTTGATGGTGGAAAAAATTGGACTGAGGTAAGCCAAAATCTAAAATCCTTACCTAAAGGGAGCTGGATTGCACAGATAAAAGCCTCAAATAAAGCGGCAGGGACAGCCTTTTTAGTCGCTAATGATTATCGAAGATTTAACTATACTCCTTATGTCTTTAAAACGACGAATTATGGAAAATCTTGGGAACGAATTGTTGATGAAAACGATGTCTTTGGTTATACCTTAAGCATTGTAGAAGACATAGAGGCCGAAAACTTACTGTTTTTAGGTACAGATGATGGATTGTACTATTCCTTAAATGCAGGAAAAAAATGGACTAAATTTGATTCCAAAGTATTTCCAACGGTATCTACAAAAGACTTGGTAATTCACCCTAGAGAACACGATTTGGTTATTGGAACATTTGGAAGAGCAATTTGGGTAATGGATGACATCAGACCGCTACGTGCCCTTGCAAATAATCCAGAATTGTTGACTAAAGAATCACATCTTTTTGATCCACCTACAGCCTATATGGCCGCCTATCAGCAACCTACAGGCTCACGTTTTGGTGGTGATGCATTATACAATGCTGAAAACCGGAGGTACGGAAGTATGATGACCTATTTCTACAAAGTTTCTGATGAGAAAAGTAAAGATTCACTTACCTTAAAAATTTACGATGGAGAAAGATTAATTCGTACTCTAAAATCAAAAGCTCCCAAAACTACGGGTTTTCATAGATGGTATTGGAATATGGATGAAAAAGGAGTCAATCGTCCGAGTAGATCCGACAGAATAAGGCAATTTGAATCTAGTGGTGTTAGTGTAAAACCAGGTACTTACAAAGTAGTGCTTGAAAGTAAATCATCTACAACTGAAACTTCGGTGACTGTTCTCACCGACCCACGTCTGGTGACTTCTCAGCAGTCTATTGACGATCAGTACAACTACGGAAAAAAGATTGAAGCATTAACAGAAAAGGCTACAGAAGCAGTAGATCAACTCAAAGCAAGTAAAAAAATATTAGCTTCATACAAAAAGAGAATCGAAAGCAAGGACAAAAAGGCAAATGCTGAATTGCTTTCTACGATTGCTACTCATACCAAAACAATAGACGAAATTCTAGACGTATTTTTAGGAAAAGAAGACAACCGACAAGGAATTGTCAGAAATCCTGAGATCAGCGTAATGAGACGGATAAGTCAGGCCAACAGTTATATTCGTTCAAGACCCTCAGGAATAACATCTACAGAGGAAAAACTGCTAGCGCATGCGACTCAAGATTTGAAAAGTGCACTTGAACAAACAAATGCCTTTTATCAGGAACATTGGGACAATCTTAAATCAAAAATAGAGGCTGTTGAACTCTCAGAATTTGAAGAGGTAAAACAATTTGATACCTTGATACAGCCTTAAAAAATGATTTTTTAGTGAGGTAGTTTATGCCTGATTTTACCGTACACAAATGTGCCAAATACGGCGGTGATTATGACTATTAAAATGGGCAAAAAACCGGCTCCCAAAAGGGTAAACATTGGGCCCGGACAAGCACCAGATAAGCCCCAGCCTAGTCCAAAAATAACCCCTCCTACACTGTAACGGTAAAAGCTTTTTACTTTGTCTTTGATTTCAATCGGTTCGCAATAAAAGGACCTTAATTTCATTCGTTTTATGAGTTGAATCATGAGTATGCCTAAGGCTAGTGCAGAACCAATAATTCCGTACATATGAAACGATTTGAACTGAAACATTTCATAAATGCGAAACCAAGATGCGGCTTCAGATTTAAACATGGTTATTCCAAATAGAATTCCGATAAGAAGAAAAGTGAGTGATCGTGTCATATTACAATAGATAAGGAAGTAAGAAATGATTCATCAATAAACCGCCAATAAAAAAACCAATAACCGCGTAAAGCGATACAAGTTCCAAATTACTTAGCCCAGATATGGCGTGACCGGAAGTACAACCACCAGCATAACGCGCACCAAAACCCACCAAAAAACCACCTAATGCTAAACTGGCTAATACTTTAGGTTTGGTAAAGGCATGTAAGCTAAACAATTCTTCAGGCAAATAGGCAGAACCCGCACTTGTAATTTTAAGGTCTTTTAGTTTGGCTATAGTATCAGGATGGATATGTACAGTTGCATCTAGGGTTAGCCAATTCATGGCAATCCAACCACCAATAATTGCTCCCAAAACCATGAGTAAATTCCAGCGTTGGGTTTTCCAATCAAAATCAAAAAAATCAGTGTTTTTCCCTGCACCACATAAGGTACAAAGGGTTCTTAAATTTGAGGATACACCAAAACTTTTTCCTGAAAAAATTAATAGCATCATAACTAGGGCAATCATAGGCCCACCGATATACCAGGGCCAGGGTTCAAAAATCCAGTTCATATTCTGTAGTTTATAGGGTTGAAGGGCATACATAATCCGAAACTTTGACGCCACTATTCTTAAGTGCGGCATACCCCCCTCGGATATCGATAAAATTATGGATACCTCTACTTTTAAGGATTGAGGCAGCGATTAAACTTCGGTAGCCTCCAGCACAATGAATATAAAATTCCGTATTGGAAGGAAATTCACTCATGTGTTCGTTAAAAAAATCAAGGGGTGTAGTGTGGGCTTCAATGACATGCTCTGAAAGGTATTCACCAGGCTTACGAACATCAAAGGTTTCTAATTGTTTCCCTTCTTTATGCTGTTTGAATTCATCAGCATCGATCCGATTAACAGTATCAATTTCTTTGCCTGATGCGATCCATTTTTCAATTCCTCCTTCAAGATAGCCTAATGTATTATCAAAGCCAACACGAGCTAATCGCGTTACCGTTTCTTCTTCTCTACCTTCAGGGGTTACCAACAGTATGGCTTGTTTTACATCTCCAATCATTGCCCCAACCCAAGGCGCAAAACTTCCATCAATTCCAATAAAAATAGACTGAGGTATGTGACTCTTGACAAATGATTCCTGATCTCTAACATCCAATATAATAGCGCCTGTTTCATTGGCAGCTGCTTCAAAGGCGTCTGGGCTTAAAGGACGAGTACCCGACTCTATTACCGTATCAATATCCTCATATCCTTCTTTATTCATTTTCACGTTTAACGGAAAATATTGAGGAGGAGGCAAAAGGCCATCAGTAACTTCTTTGATAAATTCATTTTTCGACATGTCTGCTCGAAGCGCATAATTGGTTTTCTTTTGTTCGCCAAGGGTCCCCACTGTTTCCTTACTCAAGTTTTTTCCACAAGCAGAACCGGCACCATGAGCGGGATAAACTAAAACATCATCAGGTAAAGGCATAATTTTTGAGCGTAAACTTTCATACAGTATACCGGCTAAATCTTCTTGTGTTAAATCCGCTGCTTTTTGTGCTAGGTCCGGACGGCCTACATCTCCTAAAAAGAGTGTGTCGCCACTGAATATGGCATAATCCTTTCCTTTCTGATCTTTCAATAAATAGGTAGTACTTTCCATAGTGTGACCAGGAGTATGAAGTACAAGTAAGGTGATGTCTCCAATTTTAAATTCTTGTCCATCTTGCGCATTAATTGATTCAAAACCTGTTTTTGCGCCAGGACCATATACAATCGAAGCGCCGGTTTCTTTGGCCAGGGTTACGTGCCCACTAACAAAGTCAGCGTGGAAATGAGTTTCGAAAATATACTTAATGGTGGCGTTATTTTTTTTGGCCTTTTCAATATAAGGAGCAACCTCACGAAGCGGGTCAATTATTGCGGCTTCTCCATTACTTTCAATGTAATAGGCTCCTTGTGAAAGACATCCCGTGTAAATTTGTTCGACAATCATAGAATAAATTTTAGCTAAGTTAAGATATGTTTTTTGGTTTGATTTTATTTGTTGTTTTGACGGCTAAGTTTTTTTTGTAAGGGGCTTTTTTTAGGAAATACCCCATCAAAACTATCCATTGCATCACCTGAGGTAATAAATAGATTATTTTTCTTAATTACTTTAATGAGTTTACTTTTAAAAATTAAATCTCTTGCTGGACCTATTGCTCCTACTACCATAACCCGTATATCCTGCTGGTGTAGTATTTTAATTAGCTCTATTAATTGCTCTGAAGCAGTACTATCTATATAATTTATTGAACGCGCGTTTATTATAAACCCGCGAACCTTTTCAGGACTTTTTTCAATTGAACTCAGCACGAGTTGTTTGAAATGTTGAATATTTCCAAAAAACAATTGTGCATCATAACGCAAAATGAGTAAATCACCACGGTGAACTACTTCATTAGGAAAACGAGCTACATTTTTAAAATACTGGGTATTTCCTATACGACCTAAAAAAGCATAATGGGGCTTAGAGGTCCGATAAACTAATAAAAGCAATGAAATTAGTATCCCTAACAAAACACCCTCAGTGATGCCTAAAAATAGAGTAAAAAGAAAAGTTAGAACCAATACAATGAACTCATCTTTCCGTGTTTTATACAACCGAATGGCAAACCTAAAATCAATCAAATTAGCCACGGCCACCATTATTATTGAGGCCAAAACGGCTTTAGGTAAGAAGTAAAACCAATGTGTAAAAAAACTTAATAATAGGGCAATAAGTGATGCAGTTACTAAAGCAGCCATTCCTGTTTTTGCTCCCGCCTGATCATTTACGGCAGAACGTGAAAATCCTCCAGTAGTAGGATAGGATTGAAAGAGCGAACCTATCATATTTGAAGCTCCTAAAGC
>RGZR01000056.1 GCA_010031465.1 Flavobacteriia bacterium | reverse complement strand
TGTATTTTCTCAAATCACCCCAACTAGTAGAGATAAAGCACGAATTAAATACCAAATTACCCCTGGCAAAAAGTTTCTTATCGATTCGATATCAACCGTAATCGCCTCAAAGGACATCCAATCCCTTTATGACCAATTTGTTAAAGAAAAAATTATTAAAGAAACCGACCCCTTTGAAGTTCAAGCTTTTGAAGCCGAGCGGGAACGTTTATTCATTGTTTTTAGGAATAATGGAATATTTAATTTTCAGCAAAGCAGTATCAACTTTACTGCAGCTATTGACAGTACAGGATTGGATGTAAAAATACCCATTCGTATTGAAATTGATAATCCCCAAGAACGCATAGGCGATACTCTAGTAGAAACCCCGTATGCCATACAAACAGTAAAACAAATTGATGTTTTCATAAATGACAATTCTCCATTAACTTTTTCCGAATCGTTTACCGATACGCTTGCCTATAATTCTTTTACACTTTACAGCAAAGGACCATTAAAATATAGGCCCAAAACAATAGTAGAGGGTATTTCCATTCAAAAAGATCAACCCTACAGTGATCAAGATCGTAATTTGACCTATCGGTATTTTACTAACCTAAAAAATTTCAAATACCCGACCATAAGTTTTACCCCTATGGAAGAGGAAGAAAATGCTTTAAAAGCCGCTCTAATTCTTACCCCAAGAGAACGTTTTTCTTTAGGATTTGATCTTGACTTTTCCCATTCTAACATCCAAGATTTTGGGATTGGTCTGGGAGGAGGTCTAGGGATTCGAAATGTCTTTAGGGGTACAGAATTGCTAGAATTCAATGTAAAAAGCACTTTAGGGGCTTCAAGAGACATTGCTCAGCCTGGTGATCAATTTTTTAATTTATTTGAATTGGGAGCCGATTTAAAATTAAGCCTGCCAAGAATTGCCTTTCCCTTTTTGGATTCCAATTTAATTCCAACTACCATGATTCCTAAAACTGAGATTATTCTTGGGAGTAGTCTTCAAGAAAACATAGGTCTTGACAAGCAATTTTTTAAAACAACCTATCAATTTGATTGGCAGCCCAATACCAAAAAAAGAATTCAGTTAAAGGTTATTGATCTTGAATTTGTAAACAATAGAAAGTTGTCAAATTATTTTAATGTTTACAAAAATTCATACGATCGACTTAACGGAATTGCGCAAAGCTACAATACCAATAGTGAATGGGTAGATAACCAAAATAACCTAACCGTACCCGAAGGAGCCTTTCAATTTATCAATGCTGTTCTAAATGAGAATACACAACTTCAATCTACCGACGATGATTTCAAAACGGTAAACACAGTAAAAGAAAGACAAGACCGTTTAACTGCGAACAATTTGATATTAGGTTCTTCATTAAGTGTGAATTGGAACAATCAGGAAAGCATATTCGATGAGAATTTTTATCAACTTCGAGGAAAAGTGGTATGGGCTGGAAATCTGATCAACAAAATACTCGATCAATTGAATACAAATCAAAACCTTATCGGTGGTGTGGCTCCCTCACAATATGTAAAGGCTGAGATGGATTACATAAAACACTGGCCTTTAGGAAAAGAACGCGTCATCGCCTTTCATACTTTTACAGGGGTAGCCCTTCCTTATGGAAATTCCTCTAATATGCCTTTTTCTCGTTCTTATTTTTCAGGGGGAGCCAATGATAACAGAGCATGGAAAGCCTACAAATTAGGACCTGGAAGCAGTAATAATATAAATGAATTTAATGAAGCCAATTTTAAAATTGCATTGAATTTAGAATATCGTTTTCCTTTAGCAGGACCACTAAAGGGAGGGGTTTTTATAGATGCAGGCAATATTTGGAATTTATGGGATGATGTTGAAGACCCAGCAATGAAATTTGACAGTTGGAAAGATTTTGAAGAAATTGCAATAGGAACGGGTGTGGGATTACGTTATGACTTTGATTTTTTCGTTTTCCGATTAGACACCGGATTTAAAACCTATAATCCTGCATTAACAATAGGCAATCGGTGGTGGCAGGATTTCAATCTTAAAAATGCTGTGTTAAATATCGGCATCAATTATCCCTTCTAGTGTCGTAAAAGTTTAATACTTTTGCGCCAAATTATAAGGTATGAATCATACTATTCCCACTGGAGTGGTCACCGGAAAACACGTCCAAGAAGTATTTAAACTTGCAAAAGCCAAAGCTTTCGCGCTTCCTGCAGTAAATGTGATCGGAAGCAACACCATTAACACCGTTTTAGAAACTGCAGCAGAACTCAATAGCCCTGTTATTCTTCAGTTTTCAAATGGAGGTGCACAATTTAATGCCGGTAAAGGGTTGTCAAATACCCATCAACAAGCGGCAATAGCTGGAGCCATTGCTGGGGCTAAACACGTTCATGAATTAGCTAAAGCCTATGGAGCCACTGTAATTTTACATACCGACCATTGCGCCAAAAATTTACTCCCCTGGATTGACGGTTTATTAGATGCTAGTGAGGCTCATTTTGCTCAACACGGCACCTCGTTGTTCAGCTCACATATGATCGATCTTTCTGAAGAACCCTTAATTGAAAATATTGAATTGTGTAAAACCTACCTCTCACGAATGTCAAAAATGGACATGACGTTAGAAATAGAATTAGGCATTACTGGAGGTGAAGAAGACGGAGTTGACAACAGCGATGTGGACGCTTCAAAATTATATACCCAACCCGAAGAAGTTGCTTATGCCTTTGAGGAGTTAACTAAAATTAGTTCTCAATTTACGGTGGCCGCGGCATTTGGAAATGTGCACGGTGTTTACAAACCCGGTAACGTGAAATTAACTCCTAAAATTTTAAAAAATTCACAGGAATACATCAGTGAAAAATTTAACCTACCCAAAAATACTGTAGACTTTGTATTTCATGGAGGTTCAGGTTCATCACAAGAAGAAATAAAAGAATCGATTGGATACGGTGTTATTAAAATGAATATCGATACTGACTTACAATTTGCATTTACTGAAGGAATTCGTGACTACATGGTGCAAAACATTGATTATTTAAGAAATCAAATTGGAAACCCTGATGGAGCAGACCAGCCCAATAAAAAACACTACGATCCGAGAAAATGGCTCCGTTTGGGTGAAGAAACCTTTAAAACAAGGCTTAAACAAGCGTTTACCGACTTAAATAATGTCAATACATTATAAAGTCCCTATAATTTTTATCTTTGACTAAAAGGCATTATCATGAGTTGGTTTAAACGAAGTGAGAAGGGGATTCAGACCAAAACGGAAGAAAAAAAAGACATCCCTAAAGGACTTTGGTACAGAACTCCAACAGGAAAAGTAATTGAAGCTCAAGAACTTGCTGAAAACAATTACGTTAGTCCTGAAGACGATTACCACGTTCATATCGGTAGCAAAGAATATTTTGAAATCCTGTTTGATAACAATCAATTTAAAGAGCTTGACATCAAATTAAAATCGAAAGATTTTTTAAAATTTGAAGATTCTAAAAAGTATATCGATCGCTTAAAAGATGCCCATAAAAAAACAGGTTTATATGATGCCATCAGAACAGCTGTAGGTCCATCAAATGGAAAAGACGTTGTAATTGCCTGTATGGATTTTAAATTTATTGGAGGTTCCATGGGATCTGTAGTCGGCGAAAAAATAGCCAGAGCTGCAGATTACGCAATGAAGAAAAAATTACCCTTAATCATCATTTCCAAATCGGGGGGAGCCCGCATGATGGAATCTGCCACCTCGCTAATGCAAATGGCCAAAACATCAGCCAAATTAGCACAATTAGCCGAGGCGAAGCTTCCTTACATCTCTTTGTGTACTGACCCTACAACAGGGGGTACAACGGCTTCTTATGCCATGTTGGGCGATATCAATATAGCAGAACCAAAGGCACTTATTGCGTTTGCCGGTCCTCGTGTTGTAAAAGATACCACAGGAAAAGAATTACCCGAAGGATTTCAGACCAGTGAGTTTCTCCTAGAAAAAGGATTTTTAGATTTTATTTCCCATCGAAATGAACTAAAAGACAAGATCAACTTATATATCGACTTGATCATGAATCAACCCCTGCGGAAATAAGCCCTACAATCCCTCTCTTTTGTCGTTTATTTTTTTGGAGAAAACTAATAAATTAACTGTATATTTGCCCCTCGATTAAAAAAGTTACATAAAAATCATTAAAATAATATTGGCATGTACAATTCAAAAGAAGTAAAAGAAACCCTTTTCGCTAAATACGGAAAATCAAAAACGGACACGGGTTCCGTAGAGGGGCAAATTGCGTTGTTTACGCACCGCATCGAACACCTTTCAAGCCACCTAAAAAATAATCGTAAAGACTTTAATACGGAACGTTCATTAGTACGTTTGGTAGGAAAACGAAGAAGCCTTCTCGATTATTTAAAAGCTAAAGACATTATGCGCTATCGCGAAATTGTTAAGGAATTAGGTCTCCGAAAATAAGCACCTTTATATTTTACTGTTTTCAGTTTTTCATTGGTTGTAACAACACACAACAACTGTTTTAACCTAAAAATGAAAAAATGATTCCAAAAACATTTAGTCAAGAAATTCGTCTTGCTGACGGACGTACCATTACTATTGAAACCGGCAAACTAGCAAAACAAGCTGACGGTTCTGTCGTAGTTCGCATGGGAAACTGTATGCTTCTTGCAACTGCTGTTTCAGCACGTACAGCAAGTCCCGTAGATTTTTTACCCCTCACTGTAGATTACCGTGAAAAATTTGCAGCTGCTGGGCGTTTCCCAGGCGGGTTCTTTAAACGAGAAGCGCGCCCTAGTGATCAAGAAGTGTTAACCATGCGTTTGGTTGACCGTGTATTACGTCCTTTGTTTCCAAAAGATTATCACGCAGAAACACAAATTATGATCCAGTTAATGTCGCATGACGATCAGGTTATGCCCGACGCATTAGCCGGACTTGCTGCATCTACTGCCATACAACTTTCAGACATTCCTTTTGAATATCCTATTTCAGAAGTGCGCGTAGCACGTATTAAAGGTGAATTTATTGTTAACCCTAGTAAAGAACAACTAGCCCAATCTGATATAGATATTATGATTGGTGCAAGTGAAGATTCAGTCGCTATGGTTGAAGGTGAATTTAATGAGGTTTCCGAACAAGAAATGGTTGATGCCATTTCCTTTGGTCACGAGGCAATAAAAGATCAAATCAAAGCTCAAATTGCCTTAGCAGAAGCGTTTGGGAAAAAAGAAACACGCACCTATGAAGAAGAGGCACATGACGAAGCCCTAGAAAAAGAAGTTCACGAGGCTACCTATTCTTCGTTTTATGACGTGGCTAAACTAGCCTTATCAAAAGCGGATCGATCTGAAAAGTTTGGCGAAATCAAAGAAAAATACACTGCTAAATTTTCAGAAGAAGAACTTGAAGAAAAGAGTGAATTGATAAGCAAATACATCAGCTCTTCACAAAAGAAAGCCGTACGTGATTTGGTTTTAAATGAAGGCCTTCGACTTGATGGAAGAAAAACAACAGACATTCGGCCAATATGGTGTGAAGTAGATTACCTACCTTCTACACACGGTTCTGCTTTATTTACAAGAGGTGAAACTCAAGCGTTGGCCACGGTCACGTTGGGAACTTCTAGAGAATCAAATGTCATCGATTTACCTACCGAGCAAGGGGAAGAAAATTTTTATTTACATTATAATTTTCCTCCTTTTTCAACAGGAGAAGCCCGTCCGTTACGAGGTACGTCTCGACGTGAAGTTGGGCATGGAAATTTAGCACAACGTGCTTTAAAAAAGGTCATCCCTTCGGATTGTCCGTACACCGTTCGTGTGGTTTCTGAAGTATTAGAATCTAACGGATCCTCATCAATGGCTACCGTTTGTGCGGGTACAATGGCCTTAATGGATGCCGGTGTTCAAATCAAAAAGCCAGTATCTGGAATTGCAATGGGACTTATCACTGAAGGCGATCGCTTTGCCGTTTTGTCGGATATATTAGGAGATGAAGACCATTTAGGAGATATGGATTTTAAAGTTACAGGAACGGCTGACGGTATTACGGCATGTCAAATGGACATTAAAATCAAAGGATTGCGCCACGATATCATGGTTCAAGCACTGAATCAAGCTAGAGAAGGCCGATTGCATATCTTAAAACACCTTACCGATACCATTTCAGCACCGAATGCTGATGTGAAAGTACATGCGCCTAAAATGATCAACCGACGTATTCCTAATGAATTTATTGGGGCGTTAATTGGACCAGGTGGAAAGGTCATTCAAGAATTACAAAAAACTTCAGGCTGTACAATAGTAATTAATGAAGACCCCGTAACTGAAGAAGGTATTGTAGAAATTTTAGGTACTTCACCAGAAGGTATTGCAATGGTTGAAGAAAAAATTGATGCCATTACTTTTAAGCCCACTGTGGGAGAAGTTTATGATGTTAAAGTCATTAAAATGTTGGATTTTGGAGCCGTTGTTGAATTTAAAAAAGCAAAAGGTTACGAAGTGCTACTTCACGTTAGTGAGTTGGAATGGAGTCGCGTAGAAAATGTTTCTGATGTAGTAAATCTAAATGATGAACTTCAAGTGAAATATTTTGGCATCGATCCGAAAACCCGAAAAGAAAAAGTGTCGCGTAAGGCTTTATTGCCTCGCCCACCAAAAAATGAAAATTAATCTAGATTTTTGTAACACTATCCTCTTTTTAACGTATACAAGGTATAAAAGTACATTTACATGAGACAATTAAAGATTACAAAACAGGTTACCAATAGGGAAACTGCATCGTTAGATAAATACTTACAAGAAATTGGTAAAGTAGATTTAATTACCGCAGAAGAAGAAGTTGAGTTGGCTCAACGAATCAAAGCGGGAGATCAGATTGCCCTTGAAAAATTAACCAAGGCCAACCTGCGTTTTGTGGTCTCAGTGGCGAAACAATACCAAAACCAAGGGTTAACATTACCTGATTTAATTAATGAAGGAAACTTAGGACTCATAAAAGCCGCACAGCGATTTGATGAAACCCGAGGTTTTAAATTCATTTCTTATGCGGTGTGGTGGATTCGTCAGTCTATTTTACAAGCCTTGGCTGAACAGTCACGTATTGTACGCTTGCCTTTAAATAAAATTGGTTCGATTAATAAAATCAACAAAACCTATGCCTTTTTAGAACAAGCGCATGAACGAGCTCCTTCTGCTGAAGAAATTGCAAAAGAGCTTGATATGACGGTGAATGACGTAAAAGAATCGTTGAAAAATTCAGGGCGACACGTGTCCATGGATGCGCCCTTAGTTGAAGGCGAAGATTCAAACCTTTACGATGTTTTAAACAGTGGGGAATCTCCTAATCCAGATAAATCACTTTTACATGAATCGTTGCGTACTGAAATTGAACGCGCTTTAGAAACCCTTACGCCTCGTGAGGCAGATGTTGTAAGGTTATACTTTGGGCTAGCCAATCAACATGCCATGACGCTTGAAGAAATTGGAGAAACTTTTGACTTGACTCGCGAGCGAGTTCGACAAATAAAAGAAAAAGCTATCCGAAGACTAAAGCACACGTCACGAAGTAAAATTTTAAAAACATACTTAGGATAATTAATAAGGGCAACCCATGGGTTGCCTTTTTTAATTCTCAAAATTTAAAATTATGTCTTTACTCATCGCACCCTCACTCCTCGCTGCAGATTTTGCCAACTTAGAACGTGAAATTACCTTAATAAACAAGAGTGATGCGGATTGGTTTCATATTGACGTGATGGACGGGGTTTTTGTTCCCAATATTTCATTTGGAATGCCGGTAATTAAAGCCATTCAAAAGCACGCTACAAAACCATTAGATGTTCATCTAATGATTGTAGATCCTGACCGCTATGTTTCCACTTTTGCTTCTTTTGGGGCAACAATTCTAACGGTTCATTATGAGGCCTGTACTCATTTAAATAGAAGTATTGATAATATTAAATCAAAGGGTATGAAAGCAGGTGTGGCTTTAAATCCGCACACACCAGTTCACCTTTTAGAAGACTGTATAAAAGACCTTGATTTGGTTTGTCTGATGAGCGTTAATCCCGGGTTTGGAGGCCAAAAATTTATTGAAAATACGTACGAAAAAATTAAGGCTTTAAAAGCACTCATCACAGCCAAAAACACAACTTGCCATATCGAAATTGATGGAGGAGTAACAGATGTAAATGCCTCAGAGTTAGTTGCCTGTGGGGCAGATGTTCTTGTTGCGGGTAGCTATGTTTTTAGTGCCCCTGACCCTCATGAAAGTATTCGAAAATTAAGAGGCTAGAACGCGCTTTTAATTAAAAAAACTACCTTTCTTTTGTCGCCCTAAATTGAACTCTACGGTTTATTGCTCGGCCTTGAGGGGTTTGATTTGTTGAAATAGGATCTTCTTCACCATATCCACGTAATTGTAAACGATTAAGGTCAATCCCTCCTGCAACCAAGTATTCGTATACGGCTTCTGCCCTTTTTACAGAAAGTTCAATATTATAATTTGAATCCCCATCAGAGGAAGCATAGCCTTCTATACTTATTTTGCCATTAGGATTCTCACGCAATAATTTGATGATTTCGTTTAAAATAGCTCTCGTTTTTTGGCCTAATATCCGATCGCTATCCGCTGCAAAATTAATTCTTGCTCCAAAACGATTTAAGGCTTCCATAATTTCTGAATCCAATTTGGGACAACCATTATTTTCAATGACTCCAGGCTCATCCACGCATAAATCGTCTTTATCGGGAATTCCGTCTTGGTCACTATCAGGCCAGGGACACCCGCTATTTTCAAGGGGGCCATTCTGATCCATACACACATCATCAGCGTCTGAAATTCGATCGCCATCGGTATCAGGACACCCTTTCATCTCTTTACTTCCGGGTCGTTGTGGACAACCGTCTTCAGGATCTACAACACCATCACCATCAGAATCTACACAACCTCCTAATTCTGGACTTCCCGGAATATCAGGACATTTGTCCTCTTTATCGGGCACTTTATCTCCATCGGTATCCGGACATCCATTAAATTCCTTAAGACCCGGTACATCGGGGCATTCGTCTTTACTATCTGGAATACCATCAGCGTCCGAGTCTTTTTTTCCGAATACATAATGCAACACAACATTATGCTGAAAATGACGGGGAATGTATTTTTCGAAAGCATTTCGATAACTTGTTTCAACACCTAAGGATACTTCTTCTGATAGCATGACATCAAAACCTATCCCTCCAAAAACTGTTTTAGAAGTGTTTTTTGACAACAAGGGATCGGGTATATTTCTGTTTTGTTTGATTTGTGACAATCCATAACCCACCTTAAGCACAGGCCGAATACTGTGTTGTTGTAATGGACTAAAATCAAGAAATACGTCTGATGAAAAAAAGGAATACGCTGTATCAGACAATCCTTCAATGTTTCGGATTGTGGCTAATGAACCTTGTAATCCTATAGAAAAACTTGAGCCTATATATCGAGACAATTGAACCGAAGGAACTCCTAAATTCCAATGGCCATCTGCATTAAAAAATGATTCAAATAAAGAGCCTACTTCACCAATAGCATTTTCTTTATCTCCTGTGGGATACAGATCTAATAAGGTCAAACCAAGGGAAAACTCCCAGGGGTGGGATGCGGATTGAGACCAGCATATTGTAAAAGAGAAGAGAAGTACAAAGGAGAAAAAAAGAAGTCTTTGTTTTTTCATAAGGAATAAAGTTAGGTTTTTAAATGGGAATAGTTGTTCTCATAACTTTTTCCTACAAGGGTGAGGTGCATAGTCATGCTGTATGAAAATTTACCCTTCATGGTAATTTTGAAAAGTGACCCAGGGAGGATTCGAACCCCCAACCCTCAGAGCCGAAATCTGATATTCTATCCAGTTGAACTACTGGGCCTTTTCAATGGCTCCTAACTATACCAGATAGCTAGGAGCACAAAAATAATATAATTTACAGTGAACTAACGCTCTTGCTGAAAAAAAGGAGGCATTAATTTGCTGCTACTTTTACGAGTAGTACACTGTGTGCAGGAATTTCCATTTGAAGTTGACCCTTTTTAACGCTAAAATCTGTAAACGTTTTGATTTCAATTTTATTGGGTTGCTCAAAAGTGTTGTGATCCTGAATATTGGTTGATTGGATCGCCTCAATAGAAACTTTTTTGGCGTTTAAATTTTCCATAGGGATAGAAACCGCATGTGCCTTTTGACTGTCAATATTAACCAATGAGATATGAATATCTCCAGCTTCATTTTTTGAAGCAGAAGCACTCAAGGCAGGTAACGATTCACCATCAACATTAAATTTTGGTGTATCAAAAGTCAACGGAATTAACTTTGCATCCTGATGTACCGCATACATTTTCATTACATGATAAGTAGGGGTTAAAATCAATTTTTCACCCTCGGTTAAAATCACAGCTTGTAATACGTTTACGGTTTGAGCTAAATTGGCCATGGTAACCCGCTGGGCATGGTTGTTAAAAATATTGAGAGTCATACCCGCAATCATAGCATCGCGAATGGTATTTTGCTGATACAAAAACCCGGGGTTCGTTCCCGGTTCAACATCATACCAACCTCCCCATTCATCAACAATGAGATCAATTTTCCTTTCCGGATCGTATTGATCCATGATAGCCACATGTTTGGTGATATATTCATCCATTTTATAAGCCCTTTGCATTGTTTGAAAATATTGCTTTTCACTAAATGCAGTAGCTGAACTTTTATTTTCCCAATCTATAACAGAATATGAGTGCAAGGCTACGGCTTCAATTAATTTTTGGGGAATATTTTTCATGAGAACCTCTGTCCATCGGTAATTTCCATCACTTGCTCCTGAAGCAATCCGATACATTTGTTGTGAATTCGTCCAATCAGTCATATAGGTTGCGTATTGACGGTACAAGTCAGCGTAATATTCAGCTGTCATGTTGCCTCCACATCCCCATGCTTCATTTCCCAATCCCCAATAACGGACATTCCAGGGTTTATCACGTCCGTTTTCGCGACGTAAATCAGCCATAGGACTGACCCCGTCATGGTTAACGTATTGTAACCAGTCTGCAAATTCACGAACTGTACCGCTTCCTACATTTCCAGAAATATAGGGTTCGGTTTCTAACGCCTCACACAAGTTTAAAAAATCATGTGTGCCAAAACTGTTGTCTTCAGTAACACCACCCCACCACTGGTTCACCATTGTTGGACGATCACTTTTGGGACCAACACCGTCTTTCCAATGATACGTGTCTGCAAAACACCCCCCTGGCCAACGCAAATTTGGAATTTTCATTTCTTTCAAGGCAGCAATGATATCAGTCCGTACACCGTCTAAATTCGGTATTTCACTGTCTTCTCCTACATAAAAACCACCGTAAATACAACGACCTAAATGCTCAGCAAAATGACCGTAGATATGTTTACTAATTTTAATATCAGAAGGCTCAGACTGGAGTTTTATTTCCGTTTGAGCTGTAACAAAAAAAGATAGAAATAGGGCTATTAAAATCGTTTTACTTTTCATTTTGGTTGTTTAAATATTCGAACCTAAACTAATGAAATTTCAGTTAAAAAAGAATTTTAATTTTATATACTATCTTGCTGATATGGAAAAACACAGATGTGT
>RGZR01000055.1 GCA_010031465.1 Flavobacteriia bacterium | reverse complement strand
TTCCTCCTACAGAGCAAGATGAACTAGTTCGAAAGGAATTGACTCAAGCTGTTGAAATGGAGTTGGAAAAATATGACGCTTTGATTGGAATCGATTTAGCGGTATTTAATGCAGAATTCGCGAAACTTAATTTAAATTATCTAACCATAGAATAAACCTTTGTATTATAACTATATAAAAGCGTTACATCTGATTTTTGTAATCACATGGTTTGCAGGGTTATTTTATCTGCCCAGATTATTTATTTATCATATAGAAGCACGAAAAAAACCCAAAGAAGTTGCCAATGTTTTAATAGCCCAATTTAAAATAATGGAAAAAAGGTTGTGGTATATCATAACCTGGCCTTCTGCTATTTTGGCTATTTTATTTGCCCTATGGTTACTTTACTTAATGCCTTCGTGGTTGTTTCAATCTTGGATGCTTATCAAATTAGGATTTGTTTCCGCCTTACTGACTTACCATTTTAAAACCCATAGTATGTTTTTGAAGTTTCAAAAAGGGGAAGAAACGTACAGCAGTTTGTTTATGCGTATATGGAATGAGGGGGCAACACTACTTCTTTTTGTAATAGTCTTTTTAGTGATACTACGCGATGAATTGCATTGGTTAACAGGTATTTTGGGTTTAACAGTCACAGCTATTCTTCTTATGTTGGGCATAAGAGCGTATAAAAAAGTACGATCCAAAAAATGAGTTTGAGTATTAAAATACCACAGAAATTTTCATTTCGAACACGGCTATTTGTTGTGATGACTCTGATTTTATTATTTGCCGGAATTTTGATTTTAATCACAACAAGCATTCAATATGAAGCTCAACGTGAAAATTACCATCTGGGCCGATTAGATCGGAAAGTAGCTCAATTAGAACGGCATATAAATTCGATAGTTGAAAAATACAATCTCTATTCCCAACCGGATAGTATTTGGTCATTATACAAAATGGATTTTGAAAAAATAAATTTAATCCACAGTATACATTATTCTCTTTTTGATGCGGAGGGAAACCCCTTGTTTATCTATCATACTCCATTAGAGGTTATTGCCAATGACTATATTTTAGAAGATAATCTAATTACTAAAATTTATTCTAGTAAAGACGCCACCTATATGGAGGAATACCATTCGGATATTGATAAATTTCACGCCTCATACCGTTTATTAAAAGACCCTCAGGGAACACCATACGGTATTTTATTTTTTCCTTATTTCGAAGATGTATCTTTTTCAGAAAATGAATTAAACACCTTTTTAAGAAACCTATACCAGATTTATATTTTATTGTTTATAGGGGTAATTTTCATCGCCTATTTTTTATCAAAATACGTTACCCGATCATTAGAAACCATACGTTCGCGAATGGCTACTACAGGGTTGGAAAAGCAAAATGAAAAAATCTATTTAAAAAATGCAACTCGTGAAATTGAAAGTCTAGTCAATTCCTACAATAAAATGATAGATGATTTAGCTGAGAGTGCAGAAAAATTAGCACGTACAGAACGAGAACATGCTTGGCAAGAAATGGCTCGTCAGGTGGCACACGAAATTAAAAACCCGTTGACCCCCATGCGGCTTACTGTGCAAAGTTTTCAGCAAATGTATGACCCTAATGATCCAGACAATAATAAAAAGCTCAAAGAATTTTGCAAGTTATTAATCCAACAAATAGATACCATGACAGAAGTGGCTGAAGCGTTTTCAAATTTTGCCACCTTACCCAAATCAAAAATGAAAACCTCAGATCTGATTGAAGTCACTCAATTAGCTATAAGTATATTTAATCAAGAACAGATTGTATTTTCTTCTAATGAAGCCCATATTTTTCATGATCTGGACCGCACACAATGGATACGTGTTATTACTAATTTAGTACAAAACGGTTTACAGTCAGTTCCCAAAAATAGAGTCCCACAAATTGGCATTCATATTTCTAAAGAAACTGAAACCACAACCATTTCAATAACAGACAATGGAAGCGGGATATCTTCAGATTTAAAAAACAAAATATTTGAACCTAAATTTACCACAAAATCATCGGGAATGGGATTAGGCTTGGGGATTGTAAAAAATATTATCGACTCACATGGGGGGTTAATTTCCTATGTTTCCACACCTGAAAAAGGAACTACTTTTACTATCACTCTTCCTAGAAATTAAATCCTTTTTAATCTCCTGTCCGAATGGTGTTTTCCAAGACATTTATGATTTGTTCTTTTTGGGTTAGGTCAATTGCTAATGGTGGATATACTTTAAATTTTAAATGCACTCCTAAGGGTAAGGGAAAATAGTTGTGCTGGGCCAATTTCCACGAATTCCGAATTCGTATAGGAACAAGAAGTGCTTTCGGCATGGATTCCATAAGATTTGTAAGCCCTCCCCTTTGAAATTTTTTCACGTTTTCATCGCGGCTTCGTGTGCCTTCTGGAAATAGAACTACAGCATGGTTTTTACTGGCTATTCTTTTTCCAAAGGCTGAAATTTTTTCTAATGCTTTTGTTCTGTTCTTACGATCTATCAAAACTGATCCGCCATTGCGCAAATTAAAGGAAACACTTGGAATGCCTCTGCCCAATTCTTGCTTACTAATAAATTTTGCATGGTACTTTCTCAGATACCAAATCAATGGGGGGATATCATAGGTGCTTTGGTGATTGACTACAAAAATCAAGGGCCGATGGAGGGGCAGGGATTGATTGTTTTCAAATGTGATGCGTGTTCCTAAAAGATTCAAACAACGCAGAATTAAAAAGTTCATGAAATCAACCACATTCTTATGGGCATTATATCCCAAAACTTTCAGGGCAATCCATTGCAAGAGATGAAAAATAAGCAATAGACTTCCAAAGCAAAAATAGTAGAGTATGCTTATGAGATACTGTGTTACCTTATACATGACAAAAGACAGTAAAGTAAGGACCTGGGGCTAGGGCCTAACAATGATCGTCGTAAGCCGCCTTTAGATTTTCAGCAATCAATTCAGCGGGTCGACCTTCTATATGGTGACGCTCAACCATATGAACCAATTCACCATCTTTAAATAAAGCAATACTGGGAGAAGAAGGAGGAAAAGGAATCATTCTATTTCGAGCGGCTTGGGTAGATTCGGTATCAACACCTGCAAAAACAGTGACCAGATGATCGGGAGTTTTAGGATTTTCAAGCGAAAAATAAACTCCAGGGCGAGCATTTGCAGCCGCACAACCACAAACGGAATTGACAACTACCAGTGTAGTTCCCTTTTTTTCTAGAGCATTGCTTACATCGTCGGTTGTTAATAATTCTTGGAATCCGATACGTGTTAATTCCTCACGCATGGGTTTTACTAATTCTGCTGGATACATTTTATTTTTTTTTCAAAGATAAAAAAGTAATACCATCCTCAAGGGTTTTGTAGGGCCGATTTTATTTGTCAAATTTGCACTTCATTGTTGGTATCATAGATTATGGTAAAATGGATTGCAGCCCTACTGGGTTATTCTTTTTTTCGATTTCCAGGGGCCTTATTGGGATTTTTTTTAGGTAGTCTGTTAGATCAGTTTAATAGAGGTTCTACCTCGTATTTTAAGACCTCATCTTCTACACTTTCCTTAGAAAAATTTCAACTTAATCTATTGTCATTAGCGGCTACAATTATAAAGGCAGATGGTCAGATTAAACCCCAGGAATTACAATTTGTACGTAATTTTTTTATCACAAATTATGGCACTCAGCGCGCTTCAAGTATTTTTGAAACTTTTAATGAACAAATCAAAAAAAAGCTGCAAAATACAACTGATTTAGCTCAATTTTTTATGCGCAACAGTCGGTATGAAACTCGACTTCAAATCATTCATTTTCTTTTTGGAGTTGCCAATGCAGACGGTAAAGTTTCTCAGTTGGAATTGGATAAATTAGTTCAAATTGCAGCGGCATTAGGAATTGCTTCAGCAGATTTTCAAAGTATTCAAGCCATGTTTGTAAAAGCCACAGACAATGCCTACAAAATACTAGACATTACCTCTAATGCCACCAATGAGGAAGTTAAAAAAGCGTATCGGGTTATGGCTAAAAAATACCATCCTGACAAAATTCAATCTCAAGATCCCGCAATGATCAAAGGAGCTAAAGAAAAGTTTCAAGAAGTGCAAAAGGCGTATGAAACTATTCAAAACGAACGCAATATGTAATGGATACAATACAATTTTATACCGATTTAGGATTTTGGCATGTAATGGATTGGCAGGGCTTAGATCACCTTTATTTTATCGTAACGCTTGCACTGCCATTTGCCTTTAAGGCGTTAAGACAATTAATCGGTTGGGTGACCTTGTTTACCTTGGGCCACACGCTTTCACTTATTGGAAATTTTTATGCAGAAATATCCATTTCAGGGTATGTAATTGAATTGTTAATTCCCATCACTATTGCCCTGAGTGCGATTCACATACTGCTTCCTAGTAAAAAGAAAAAAGGGATAAACAACCGCTTATTTTTTGGAACGTTAACCTTACTTTTTGGAATTATTCATGGGTTAGGATTTGGACGTTATTTTCAATTGTTGCTTCCAGAAGATGCGGTTTCAACTTCATTATTTTCATTTGCTTTGGGTGTGGAATTGGCCCAAATTGCAATTGTATTAGGGGTATTGGTATTGAATAGACTTGTGCTACACTACTTAAAATGGAAAGAGATTAAATGGAGCCTTTTTGTTGGGGCAATGATTTTATCACAAGCCCTGGGGATGATTGTTGAACGAGTTTGATAAATATAAGGATAGCTGCATTGAATTTGATATCTTCGTAAAAATGGCAAAACAAAAACAATTAAAGTACGATCAAGCCTATTTGAAAATGGCAGCCACTTGGGGTCAGCTTTCCTATTGTGAACGAAAAAAAGTGGGGGCTTTAATTGTGAAAGACCGCATGATTATTTCCGACGGATACAATGGTACACCCTCAGGTTTTGAAAACGTATGTGAAGATGAAAATTACTACACCAAATGGTATGTTTTGCATGCTGAAGCCAATGCCATTTTAAAAGTAGCCGCCTCCACCCAATCCTGTAAAGGAGCTACATTGTATATTACATTATCTCCTTGTAAAGAATGCAGCAAGCTCATCCATCAATCGGGAATTATAAGGGTTGTTTACTCAAAAGAATATAAAGACACAACCGGTTTGGAATTTTTAAGAAAAGCAGGAGTGTTTTTAGACCATGTAAAACTTGAGATTGAATAAATGATTACAAGGAATAACTTTTTTTTAACCCTCATTGTAGGCTTGTCTATAGCAATTGGATACTTATTTGGAAAAAAGGATTCTTTTGCCCCCGCTGCTTCTGAAATTGTACACCCCAGTATTCAAAAATTGAACCGGTTGATGACCTATTTAGCTGAAGATTATGTGGATGCGATTAACACAGACAGTTTAGTGCGAGAGGTTATTGAAGATGTAGTAAGTGCATTAGATCCGCATTCGGTATATATCCCAGCGGTTGAGCGACAAGCCCTTTCAGAAAGTATGCAAGGTAATTTTGAAGGAATTGGAGTACAATTTTATATGGTCAAAGACAGCATTGCCGTAGTTCGGGTTTTAGAAGGAGGGCCCAGTGAAAAGGCGGGATTGCAATATGGAGATCGTATTTTAATGGCCAATAGTGACTCCCTCTTTTTAAAACAGCTTTCTACGGATGAAATTATCAATAAATTGAAAGGACCCTCGGGAACAGCTGTTGAACTTAAAGTATATCGAAAAAGAACGGATTCTCTCTATACTTTTACACTGGAGCGCGGGGCAGTTCCCTTACCCAGTGTTCCCTCGGCTTACATGATAAATGATGAAACGGGTTACATTCAAATCAATCGCTTTTCTCAAACCACCTACCTCGAATTTCAAAAGGCCTTGTCAGGATTGGTTGATCAACAAATGCAACAGCTGATTTTAGATCTTCGTGGGAATCCAGGAGGGTATCTTTTGCCAGCAAAACAAATTGCAGATGATTTTCTTTCCGCAGGAAAACCCATTGTAATTGTAGAGGCTAATAACGGCGTTCGCGAACGAACTGTAGCTTCTTCTAGCGGTCTTTTTGAACAAGGAAGTTTGTATGTGTTAGTAGATGAAAATTCAGCATCAGCTAGCGAGGTTATTGCGGGAGCTATTCAAGATAACGATCGAGGGTGGATTGTAGGCAGAAGAACCTTTGGAAAAGGATTGGTTCAGCAACAAATGCCCTTAGGCGAGGGAGATCAAATTCGATTGACAACTTCAAGGTATTATACCCCAACAGGACGCTCCATTCAGCGGCCTTATGATTCTACGAGTAGAAAAGAGTACTATGCCGAAGTGCAAAAGCGGTCCAACGATGAAGAAAGGGACAGCGAAGAGGTGGAACCGGTAAACGATAGCCTTTCATTTAAAACGCCCTCAGGAAGAGTTGTCTATGGTGGTGGAGGTATTCGCCCCGATTTATATTTAGCCAATTCTGAAACCCCTGAAGAAGCGTGGTATGCCTTTTTATTACGATCCAATTGGATGAACCAATTTGTATTTTTTGAACTAGACAATCACTTTAAAAAATATCAATTTGATAATGCAGCAATATTATTAAATGAACCCTTACCCTATGCAGATGCATTTTTATCATCCTTTAAAGACTATTGCAAAGCAAACAATATTTCAATGGACATTGATAATGAAGATGTGGTGTTAAACTCTATAAAAGCATTTATTGCCCTTCAGGTTTTTGATGAAAACCTATATACTCGAATTATCAATCAAAACGACACCTTTATACAACAAGCTCTAGAGGCAATAGCAGCGGAATAAATAGAATTTTTACTTTTTTATTTGCTTGGCTATCTTTCTCGCTAAGCTTAAAATTAGCAGTAAAACAAAAGCACTAGCAGAGGCCAATACTCCAATAACGGCAATGCTACTGTCACCTATTAAGGGTTGGTTCCAATCAATTTGGCTGAGGTTAAACACCACCATAAAACCTGACACGACCATTAAAAAAACCATTACGTACTTCATAGAATTCAAAGATAAGGCATTATAAGAGTTGACCAATATTTGAGGTAAAGAGTTTAACAGCAATAGCCATTAAAACTATACCAAATACTTTACGGACAATATTAATTCCTGACTTCCCTAAAATGCGTTGAATCATCGTTGACGTTTTTAAAATGATATACACAAAAATGATGTTGATAACAATGGCAATAATGATGTTTGACACATGATATTCAGCACGCAAAGATAAAAGTGAAGTCATTGTTCCTGCTCCCGCAATCATTGGAAAAGCCAAGGGAACGATGGAAGCTGTTTCTGGAGCTTCGTCACGGTAAAGCGTAATGCCCAAAATCATTTCTAAGGACAAAAACAGTATTACCAATGAACCGGCTACAGCAAAAGAATTGATATCGATACCAATTAAGTTCAATATTTCTTCTCCCAAAAATAAAAACCCTATCATGATTAAAGCCGCTATTATAGATGCCTTTCCGGATTGAATGTGTCCCACTTTTTCTCGTAGCGTTATAATTAGGGGAATGCTTCCTACGATGTCAATTACAGCAAAAAGGACGAGGCTGGCAGACAGTATTTCTTTAAATTCAAACATCTTAAAATTTTTGTGCAAAGTTAGTTGCATTCATTGAATCGTTCCCTTTTTAATTCCTTATTTTTAACAAAAATTGCAAATGCTTTCTATTGAAAATACCTTGATTTCTGATGAGTTGGTTGAAGAAAACTTTGTGTGTAATCTCGCTAAATGTAAAGGGAAATGTTGTGTAGAAGGAGAAGCTGGTGCGCCCTTAGAACAAGATGAGGTTGACTATTTAAAAAAACATATAGACAAAATAACCCCTTTTTTAACACCTTCCGGCGTTAAGGCAATCAAAAAACAAGGGGTTTTTGTAAAAGGGAATGATGGTGACTTAGAAACTCCTTTGGTTGAGGGTCAAGAATGTGCCTATACACTATTTACCGATACCGGAGTTGCTTCTTGTGGAATTGAAAAAGCCCATCAACATGGCGTTATTGATTTTCAAAAACCTATTTCGTGTCATTTGTACCCCGTACGGATTAAAAACTACAATGAATTACAGTGTTTTTAGGGTCTCCCATTGTTTTTCGGATATAAATAGCTGAATAACAGTAGTTTAAAAAAACACAATTTTTTGAGATATTGACATAAAATACAAATATTGTTAAAAACTAAGGGTCATTGTGGAAAAGTTGGGCTTTCAATTTTGAAGACAATTTAAAATCTTTGTGAAGATAATAATCATATTTTTCTAACCTTTAAAAAACCAAACGCAAAAGATGGCAGCTGAAGAACCTATTCTCCAAGAAAATGAAAACCGATTCGTATTATTTCCCATTCAACATCACGATATTTGGGAATGGTATAAAAAAATGGAAGCAAGTTTTTGGACAGCTGAAGAAATTGACTTGCATCAAGATTTAAGCGATTGGAATACCAAACTAACTAAGGACGAACAGTATTTTATAAAACACATTCTTGCCTTCTTTGCAGCTTCAGATGGAATTGTAAACGAAAATTTAGCAGAAAACTTTGTCAATGAAGTGCAGTATACAGAAGCAAAATTCTTCTACGGATTTCAAATAATGATGGAAAACATTCACAGTGAAACTTATTCGCTTCTGATTGATACTTATGTTAAAAACGATGAAGAAAAGAACAAGCTCTTTAAAGCTATTGAGGTTTTTCCAGCCATTAAAAAGAAAGCCGATTGGGCTTTGCGTTGGATTGATTCTGATTCTTTCGCAGAGCGTATAATTGCGTTTGCTGCCGTTGAAGGGATTTTCTTCTCAGGGGCTTTTTGTTCAATTTTTTGGTTAAAGAAACGCGGACTTATGCCAGGACTTACTTTTTCAAATGAGTTAATTTCTCGTGACGAAGGAGTACATTGTGATTTTGCAGTTCACCTACACAACAACCATTTGGTAAATAAAGTACCTAAAAACCGTATCCGTGAAATTTTAGTTGATGCACTTACTATTGAGCGTGAATTTGTTACAGAGTCTTTACCTGTGAGTTTAATTGGTATGAATTCAAAATTAATGACTCAATATTTAGAGTTTGTAACCGATCGATTATTAGTTGAATTAGGCTGCGAAAAAGAATATAACGTTACCAATCCATTCGACTTTATGGACATGATTTCTCTACAGGGAAAAACAAATTTCTTTGAAAAACGCGTAGGAGAATATCAAAAAGCAGGGGTGTTAAACAACGAAAAAGAAAACACTAAAATCAGTTTTGACGCTGATTTTTAAACCATAAACCACTTAAAATAACTAGTTATAATCAGATAAAGCTTGGCATATGTTCGTAATTAAAAGAGATGGGAGAAAAGAACCCATCATGTTTGATAAAATCACTGCACGAATTCGAAAATTAAACTATGGGTTAAATCCGTTGGTTGATCCTGTTCGTGTTGCCATGCGTGTCATTGAGGGGTTGTATGATGGAGTAACTACTTCAGAATTAGATAATCTTGCCGCTGAAATTGCAGCAACAATGACCACTACTCATCCGGACTATGCTAAACTAGCGGCACGAATATCCGTGTCCAATCTTCATAAAAATACCAAAAAGTCCTTTTCAGAAACTATGACGGATTTGTATGAATATGTAAATCCAAGAACGGGCAAAAAAGCACCTCTGTTATCTGATGAGGTGTATGAAGTAATTCATAAGAATGCAGAAAAACTAGATTCAAGCATTATCTACAACCGCGACTTTGGCTATGACTTTTTTGGGTTCAAAACTTTAGAGCGTTCCTATTTGCTAAAGCTCAATGGCCATATTGTGGAGCGTCCGCAACACATGTTAATGAGAGTGTCTATCGGGATCCACCTTAATGACATTAAATCTGCGTTGGACACCTATGAGTTAATGTCGAAACGGTACTTTACCCACGCAACCCCCACCTTATTTAATTCGGGGACACCCAAACCGCAAATGTCATCCTGTTTTTTACTTACCATGCGCGAAGACAGTATTGACGGAATTTATGACACACTAAAACAAACGGCAAAAATTTCTCAATCGGCAGGGGGTATTGGTTTATCCATCCATAATGTTCGAGCTACAGGGTCTTATATAGCGGGAACCAACGGAACATCAAACGGTATTGTGCCCATGTTGCGTGTGTTTAATGATACTGCCCGTTACGTAGACCAAGGGGGAGGAAAACGCAAAGGTTCTTTTGCGGTATATGTTGAACCATGGCATGCCGATATTTTTGATTTTCTTGAACTCAAGAAAAATCACGGTAAAGAAGAAATGCGGGCCAGGGATCTTTTTTATGCAATCTGGGCCCCAGACCTCTTTATGAAGCGCGTAGAGCAAGACAGCAAATGGACCTTAATGTGTCCAAATGAATGTCCAGATTTATACAATGTACACGGAGATGAATTTGATGCACTTTATACAAAATATGAAGCAGAAGGACGTGGACGAAAAACCATCAAAGCGCGTGAACTTTGGGAAAAAATATTAGAATCTCAAATAGAAACAGGTACACCCTACATGCTCTATAAAGATGCCGCAAACCGAAAATCAAATCAAAAGAATTTGGGAACCATCCGGTCATCTAACTTGTGTACCGAAATAATGGAATACACTTCTAAAGACGAGGTAGCCGTATGTAATTTAGCCTCTATTGCACTTCCCATGTTTGTTAAAGATGGAGAATTTGACCACAAGGCACTTTACGATGTTACCGTGCGGGTAACCAAAAACTTAAATCGTGTTATAGACCGAAATTACTATCCCATTATTGAGGCAGAAAATTCAAATTTCCGTCACCGTCCTGTTGGTTTAGGAGTACAAGGGTTAGCAGATGCCTTTATAATGTTACGTCTGCCTTTTACTTCTGAGCAAGCAAAGCAACTCAACCAAGAAATTTTTGAAACCATCTATTTTGCTGCTGTAAGCGCTTCAGTAGAAGAAGCAAAAGCAGATGGACCCTATGAATCTTATAAAGGTTCACCCATTTCACAAGGCGAATTCCAGCACAATTTATGGGGAATTAAAGATGAAGAACTTAGCGGTAGATGGGATTGGGGCGCCTTGCGCAAGAAAGTTAAAAAACACGGCGTAAGAAATTCGCTGTTAGTTGCACCTATGCCCACAGCCAGTACTTCACAGATTTTAGGAAATAACGAATGTTTTGAGCCCTATACGTCTAATATTTATACCCGTAGAGTACTATCTGGAGAATTTATTGTGGTCAATAAGCACCTATTGGAAGATCTTGTGGAACGTGGACTTTGGAATGAAGACATGAAACAAGAACTCATGCGCAACAACGGTTCAGTTCAAAATATAGATGCAATTCCTGATGATTTAAAAGAGTTGTACCGAACCGTTTGGGAAATGAGTATGAAAGACATCATTGACATGTCACGTCATCGCGGCTATTTTATTGACCAATCACAATCCCTAAACCTCTTTATGGAAGGTGCTACCATGGCGAAATTAACCTCGATGCATTTTTACGCTTGGAAATCAGGACTTAAAACAGGGATGTATTACTTAAGAACGAAATCTGCGGTAGATGCCATCAAGTTTACTTTAGACAACAAAGCCAAGGAAGATCCTGAAACGGAAACTGTTGAAGCTACTGTGACTCCTGCAAAGCAAGAAGGGGCAGTGCCCGTTGAACCTCTTTCTCCTCAAGAGTTAAAAGAAATGATAGCTCAAGCGAAGCAGAGTGAAGATGACGACTGTTTAATGTGTGGATCTTAAGAAATTAGATATTTATATATTATTATTAAATAGCCCTTTTAGGGCTATTTTTTATTTTTAATACATTTATAATCAATTACTTATGCTTCAA
>RGZR01000054.1 GCA_010031465.1 Flavobacteriia bacterium | reverse complement strand
GGAAGATCGGGTTCGAACCGACGACCTCCTGAACCACAATCAGGCGCTCTAACCAACTGAGCTACAACCACCATTTTGCCCTGCAAATTTAAACGTTTTTCAATTCCCTACAACTTTGTTAAAAATATTTTACGTACTTATTTATATTGTTTCTCCTGGATATACGATTCCGCATTGTTGTCGGATTTGATCCATTAATTGAGACAATTCTAGACTGTTCTTCCATGTCCATTTTTTAGATTCTACCTGACCCGATATTAGGCAGTTATGTACTTCAATAATTTCATGATAGTATCCCCTACCCGTTACTGGGCAATTACGTGTTGTTTTTTTGCCCGATTGCATTAGGTGAAGCTGATCTGTTTCATGCCATCGAGAGGGTAGGTATATTTCACCTTTTTCTCCACAAATTGTTGCGCGCATATCCTCATCATGACTAAAACTAGCATATAAAATGGCTTGAGCTGTATCATAGGTTAATACAAAACCCAGTTGTAAATCAACCCCTCGGGGGGTAAGTACTGCTGATGCTTTTATATCTTTTGGCATTCCTAATAGCTGATAGGCTAGAAATAAAGGATATATTCCAATATCCAATAAGGCTCCACCCGCCTTTGTAGGATTAAATAAACGAGAGTCTAGCGACCGATCCAATCCATTAAAACTAAATGTAGCATTAATATAGCGTAACGGACCCAGCGCATCTTCTTCAATGAGTTGTAAGGTTTGTTCAAAAGCAGGATTAAATCGAGTCCACAAAGCCTCCATTAAAAAAAGAGTGCGAGATTGAGCCAAATCAAGGAGTTCTTGTACCTGTTTAGCATTTACACCCAATGGTTTTTCGCACAATACCGCTTTGCCATGTTGAAGTGCCTGAAGGGCCATAGGGACATGATCTGGATGTAATGAAGCAATATAAACTACTTCCACATTTGGATCTTCAAATAAGGCCAAATAGGTATTATAATGATAGGTTACATTGTGTTTTTGAGCAAATTCTTCTGCCCTTTCAATATCTGATGATGCCACGGCCCATAACACGGCCTCAGGAACCAAGGCCAAATCTTCAGCAAACTTCTGGGCAATATTACCCAATCCAACAACACCCCATTTAATGTTTCGCATTGGGTGTTAGGATATTAAAGCCTCTATGTTATCTACGGATAGCGTCTGTTTGGAAGTAAATCCCTCTCCGGCATCCTTTCCAATTAAACGCCCAAAATTTTTGGCCCGATATACTACACTATCCAAAAAGTTTTGAGAACTGATTGGTGTTTCTGCTTCTTTAGATCCGGGATCAAAAAATTGAGTTTCAAAGGCCTTAACTGCCTTTAATTTTGTTTCTAAATGTGCTGAAATATCAAATACAATGTCCGGCTTTACTTCATTCCATTGAATGTATTCTAGGATTAATTTGGGCCGCCATGCTACTTGAATATCTCCGTTATCAGCTTTCGTTTCGATTTTAGATAATCCGCTAAGAAAACAAGCTTCCGAAACCAACTGATTTCCTCGTCCATGATCGATATGACGATCTTCAAAGGTATTGCAAAACACAACCTGTGGTCGAAAGGTTCTTATTTTCTGAATGAGGGCCATTTTATGAGAAGTGTCGTTTTTAAAGAACCCATCTTTAAACCCCATATTTTCCCTGTGATGTACCCCTAAAATTGCTGCGGCCTCTGTGGCTTCTTTTTTACGGGTTTCTACTGTCCCTCGTGTTCCCAATTCACCTCTCGTCAAATCGATAATTGCAACGTGCTTACCCTGACTTATAGCGAGGGCTATACTGCCTCCGCAACCGAGTTCAACATCATCTGGATGGGCTCCAAAAGCTAATATATCTACTGTTTTCATCGGGCATAGTGGATTGCGTTTACCAAGTCTTCTTGTAAATCTTCAAGTGCCTCTATTCCTAAAGAAAAACGCACCATTTGAGGGGTTATACCTTGAGCAATTCGTTCCTCTTCTGTGAGTAATGCATGCGAAGTGAGTCGAGGACTTAATGCTGTACTCTCTATTCCCGCCAAGCTCATAGTTGGCTTAACTAGATTTAAATGGGTTAAAAAGGTTTTGCAGTCAATTCCTTCTGCCAAATCAAAAGAAAGCATCCCTCCAAATCCCTTCATTTGTTTTTTGGCTAAATGATGATCAGGATGGGTATGAAGACCCGGGTAATAGACTTTTTCAATCCAGTCTTGCCTTACTAAAAATTCTGCCATGCCTTGCGCGTTTTCATTTTGTGCATGAACACGTAAGAAAAGTGTTTTAATGCTGCGTTCCAATAGCCATACAGTGTATTCACTAAGATTTCCTCCTAGGTTTTTAGCCGATTGAAAAACGGTTTCTATTGCTTTTTTGGTACCCAAAACTGCACCAGCACTAATATCACTATGTCCACCTAAATATTTTGTAGCACTGTGAATTACAATTTCAATTCCCTGTACAATAGGATTCTGATTCACCGGACTGGCAAAGGTATTGTCAATCATGGTCCATACTCCTGCTTTTTTAGCCAAAGCAGCTACTCCCTTTAAATCAATAATTTTTAATGTGGGATTACTCGGTGTTTCGACATAAATTCCTTTTGTGTTTTTGTTGATTTCATTTTCAAAATCAGCAATTTGGGTGCCTTTTGTGAAACTGAATTCAATTCCGAATTTGGGAAATTCGTGTTTTACAAAATTTCGGGTTCCTCCATACAAATCATCTTGAAAAATAACATGATCACCAGATTTAAGATGTGAGAGAAGCGCTGTACTCACTGCAGCCATACCCGAACTAAAGATTAAACCGGCCTCTGCTCCTTCTAAAGCCGCAATCTTTTCAGCCAATCCCCTTTGATTTGGGGTGTTAAAATAGCGTGGATACTGCCCTATTTCAACATCATTAAAAGCATAAGAGGTTGAAGGATACAATGGAGAAATAGCTCCCTTGTGTTGCTCATCAACTAAACTTCCTGCATGAACACAGAGTGTTCTAAAATCGGCCTTAGATTTCATTTAATTTTCAATCCATTCCAAAACGGAAGGGTCGTCAGGCAAGGTTCGAGGCGAAATAACCTTAGCTATCCGTCCGTCAGGATTGATCAAATATTTTTGAAAGTTCCAACTTACACTTGAATCGACTATTCCGTTTTTAGATTTCTGTGTTAAAAATTGATAAAGAGGGTGCATATCTCTTCCCTTTACTGATATTTTACTCATCATCGGAAAAGTCACCCCATAATTTTGTTCACAAAAAACAGCAATTTCTTCGTCCGATCCGGGCTCTTGAAATAGGAAGTTGTTGGCAGGAAACCCGACAATCACAAAGTCTTTATCGCCATATTTTTCATATAAAGCCTGTAGTTGTTCATATTGTGGGGTAAGCCCGCACTTTGAAGCCGTATTAACTACCATTATTTTTTTTCCTTTCAAGGCGCTAAAATCAAATTCAGATCCTTCCAAAGAATTCACTTTGAATTGGTAAATTGTTTCATCTTCCTGCGCATTAATTTGCGAACTGAGTAAAGTCATAAGAATTAGTGTTATAAATTTCATTTTCATTTTTACATTTTTTTTCAAATTTCGTTGTTTTCTAGTTAAGAAAAAAATAGTTCTGTATTTAAACAATCTCTGCAGATAAACCCGATTCTAATAGTGCTGAACAACGGGGGGTTAAATCTTCCATCGTCCCTGATTTAACGGTGCATTTTCCTGAAAAATGAACAATATAAGCACACTGTTCTGCTTGAATAAAAGTATGATCGCAATATTTTACCAAACATTCTATTACATGTTCAAAGGTATTGACATCATCGTTGTACAATATAAGTTCATGCTCACGTTCAGATAAAACCTCAAGATCTACAATTTCTTCTGGTGAAATGGAGGGTGCTTTTTTACTCATTTTGTAAATTTTAATGCGCACCACAAGCCTTGTGATTTTTGATTATCAACTGAAAGCCCATTAATTACGGCTTCATTTTGAATTACGGCTACATCTTCTTGATAGAATCCTGAAAGCAATAAAATCCCATTTGGATTTAAAACGGCAGCATAATTCGAAAGTTGATCTAACAATACATTTCGATTGATGTTGGCAAAAATTAGGTCGAAACGCGGATTGTTGTCAGGAAGGGAGTCTGCAAGTACTACAGTTATATTTGTACACCGATTGCGCTCTGCATTTTCAATTGTATTTTCAACACACCAAGGATCATTGTCAATGGCATGAACCGTTTTAGCTCCTTTCATTGCTGAAAGTATTCCCAATACCCCTGTTCCACAACCCATGTCTAAAACTTCTTTACCTGTCATAGAAATATCAAGCGCAAAGGCAAGCATCATTTGTGTAGTCTCATGGTGTCCTGTTCCAAAACTCATTTTTGGTGTAATTACCAATTCGTATTTTTTTTCCATTGGAGGATGAAAATCAGCTCGAACAGCACACTCATTTCCTATAATGATGGGTTGAAAAGAAGACTCCCATTGTGCATTCCAATTCGTTGGAGGAATCATTTTCTTCTCAAAGCAAACAGAAACCTCATCAGATTGCATTACAGACAGGGAATCTAAATGGATGCTGGAATCCAGTAGTTCTGGGACGTAAGCTTTTAGAAGACCATCATTTAAATCAAAACTTTCAAATGGAAGGGAGGTCAATTGAGCTAATAAAATTTCCTCCCAAGGGTCTTTGGGATCAACAGTGAATTGATATTCAAAATAATTAGAAGGCATTAGAAAGCATTCACAATAGCCATAAAATCATTTGCATTTAGAGAAGCCCCTCCTATAAGTCCACCATCTACATCGGGTTGTGAGAATATTTCTTTTGCATTATTGGGTTTAACGCTTCCTCCATAAAGTATAGAGAGAGATGTGGTTACGGTTTCTCCATACTGTTGATGAACCAGAGAGCGAATATGAGCATGCATTTCTTGGGCTTGTTCAGGACTGGCTGTTTCCCCTGTACCTATAGCCCATACCGGTTCATATGCTAAAATAATGTGCTTCCAGGAATCAGGAGTAATTTCAAAAAGAGCAGTTTTTAGTTGATGGGATACAACATCAAAATGACGTCCCGATTTACGATCGCTTAACTCTTCACCGAAGCAAAAGATTACCTCCATGTTTCCTGAAAGTGCTGCAGCTACTTTTTCAGCCAAGGCAACATCCGTTTCATTGTATAAAGATCGGCGTTCAGAATGCCCAATAATTACCGTGGCAACCCCTACTCCTTTGAGCATAGACGCTGAAACTTCACCTGTAAAGGCACCAGATGTGGCAGCATTCATATTTTGTGCAGCCACCTCTATAGTTGTCCCCTCTAGTAATTTGACCGCCTGAGCCAGTTGTGTAAACGCTGGCGCTACAATCCTTCTTGCATTCGAAGTTTGATTCGCCTTTTTTAATTCTTGTAATAAAGCAGAAGTAGCTGAAGAATCGTTGTTCATTTTCCAGTTCCCTGCTACAATTTTAGTTCTCATAAGTTTTAATTAAGTGTTACTCTCGGATCGAGATAGACATAGATTAAATCGACCACAATATTAATCATTATAAAAAGAAAGGCAATGACCAAAACGGCACCCATCACCACAGGTATATCCAATTGATTGAGCGCCTCTACAATTTCTTTTCCCAAACCTTTCCAACCAAAAATATATTCTACAAAAATTGCTCCTGCCAAAAGCGAAGCAAACCATCCTGAAATAGCCGTTACTACTGAATTTAAAGCATTTTTAATGGTATGGTACATCAGGATTCTCATTTGTGACAACCCCTTGGCATATGCGGTTCGGATATAGTCTTGAGTCAATACGTCCAATACGTTATTACGCATTAATTGTATGATAACCGCTAAGGGGCGTATTCCCAATACTGTAGCGGGGAGCAGTAAATTTTTCCAAATTATTTGCTGAGATTCACCCAAATCATCTAATTCATATAAACTTCCCGTCATATTCAGTCCTGTATAGTTATGAATCACATAACCAAAAAACCAAGAAAACAGAATTGCACTAAAAAAAGAAGGCACACTCATGCCTAAGGTGCTTATAAGTTGTAATCCCTTATCGAGAATGGTTCCTTTGTTTAGGGCAGCTATAATTCCTAAAAACAATCCAAAAAAAACAGCAATTAACATAGACGCTATTGCCAGTACGGCAGTATTGGGTAAAGTTTCTTTTAGAATTTGAGCAATGGGTTTTCCCCTTTTTTGGTAAGAAGTACGAAAATATGGCCACTTCAATACCATTACCTTATTTTTAATCTCAAATAGCACTATTCCACCATAAACTGATGGTGAATACGCGGAAAACAACTCTTGATTCGTGGAATGAAGGGAAAGGGGTGATAAATCGTTTAGATAATAATAATATTGTTTTGCCAAGGGTAGATCAAATCCGAATTTAGATTTAATTATCGCCAATTGAGCACTGTCCTCGTTTTGATCGAGCATCATTTGTGCAGGATCGCCCGGCAGGACCGTAAAAAGAAAGAAAACAAGACTGGCTACACCCCAAAGTGCGAGAAAAGATCCTGAAATTTTAGCACCCAAATAGTTAAGCATTAGGACCTTTCATGCTTTAAGTGAATTAAGGCAAAAATAGCGTAGTTCACCATATCATGATAGTTAGCATCAATCCCCTCACTCACTAACGTTTTTCCTTTATTTTCTTCAATTTGTTTTACGCGCAAAAGTTTTTGCAATATTAGATCTGTCAGTGAACTTACCCGCATATCACGCCAAGCTTCACCATAATCATGATTTTTTTTGAGCATCAAATTTTGAATCTGTTCAATTTGAAAATCGTATAACTGCAATGCGTCTTTATGGGAAAGGTCAGGTTGCTCAGACACCCCCTTTTCTAGTTGAATTAACGCCATAACACTGTAATTTATGATGCCCATAAATTCAGATTCTTGTCCTTCTTCAATTTTTTGTTCATTTTGGGTTTGTAAACTTCGAATCCGTTGGGCCTTTATAAATATTTGATCGGTTAAGGAGGGTACTCTCAAAATACGCCACGCTAACCCATAATCCTTCATTTTTTTTTCAAATAAGGAACGGCATTGGTTTACAATTGCGCTATACTCCTTCAGGGTGTCTTCCATTTCCTTGAAATTTGAGCTAAATTTCGAATTTATTTTAGTTCTTTTGACTTCATCCTTTTAAAAGTTATCAAAATTAAATCACCAGTATGACAATAAATTGCAGAGGCACTTTACTCTCACTTGACACCCCTTTACTGATGGGAATTTTAAATATTACTCCAGATTCTTTTTTCGATGGAGGAAAATACACCTCCATTGACCTGGCCTTAGCCCAAGCAGAAAAAATGAGTAGTGAAGGAGCAACTTTTATTGATATTGGGCCCTCTAGTTCAAAACCCGGCAGTGCAATTAGTGATCCCGAAGTTGAAATCAAATTAATCCAAACCGTTTTACAACAACTGCTCCACTCCTTTCCTAACACCTATTTTTCAATTGATACTTACCATAGTAAAGTGGCTGAAAGGGCACTCGATCTTGGTGCCTCTATGATCAATGACATTTCTGGAGGGCAATGGGACAAAAATTTATTGGCCACTGTGGCTCGGTATGATGTACCTTATGTTATGATGCATATTCAAGGCCAACCTAAAACCATGCAATTGTCGCCAAATTATTCCGATGTAGTGACAGAAATCGCCGCTTACTTTGCTCAACAAATAGAAAAAGCCGAAGCTGTAGGAATCCATGATCTTATCCTAGACCCTGGATTTGGATTTGGTAAAACCGTGGCTCATAATTTTGAATTGCTTCAACAATTGGATTATTTCAAAACCCTAAAACATCCTTTATTGGTAGGCCTTTCAAGAAAATCAATGATCTACAAAACCTTAGAAAGCACACCAGAGGATGCATTAAACGGAACTACCGCACTGCATGCCTGGGCGCTTGAGTAAAGAATGTATCCGCCTATGGCAAGCACTTCAATAGTTTTTTTAAATTTACAAAAACAGTACTCTTGAATGTAACTGACTTTATCGACTTTTCTTTTACCGATGCGATTGACATTGTATTGGTTGCCTTACTTCTATTTTCACTTTACCGTTTAGTAAAAGGTACTGTTGCGATCAATATTTTTATCGGAATTGTTATCATCTATCTCATCTGGAGGTTAACAGACCTTCTCAATATGGACGTACTGAGTAATTTGTTGGGCAAATTTATTAGTGTTGGTTTTTTTGCCTTAATAGTCGTCTTTCAACAAGAAATTCGAAAATTTTTATTGTTGATCGGTTCCTCCAATTTTACAAACCGAAGAAACATTATCCGGTACTTCCGCTTTCTCAATCAAGTCCAATTGGAATCAGACCTGAATTTTGATGTTCTTCTTGAATCTTGCAAAGAAATGGCTGCTCAGAAAACCGGAGCCATTATTGTACTTCAACGAAATAATGCTTTGGATTTTTTAATCAACAAAGAAAATCGAGCTGACATGACACTCAGTCCTCAATTATTGCAAACCCTCTTTTTCAAAAACAGTCCCTTACACGATGGTGCTGTATTGTTGAACAACAATAAAATTGTAGCTACACGGGTGATATTGCCTGTATCTGAAAGTCAGCAATTTCCCTCAAAATATGGATTACGACACAGAGCGGCCCTGGGTATAACCGAAAAAACGGATGCGTTAGTTATAGTAATATCAGAACAAACAGGGAAAATCACTTATGTAAAAAACAGTGAATTCGAAACCCTTAAAAGTGTAGATCAACTTAAAAGTTTACTTCAACACGATTTAAGTCTTTAGTTAGGCCAAAGTTTCTTCCGCAAATTGTACTTCATACAACTTAGCATAAAATCCATTGGGAATTTTCAAGAGTGCAGTATGAGACCCTTGTTCAACAATAGTTCCTTGATCCAATACAATGATGCGATCTGCATTTTTTACAGTCGCTAAACGGTGGGCAATAACAATTGAGGTTTTGTCTTTTGTGATAAGGTCTGTGGCCCGCTGAATTAATTCTTCAGAATAGCTGTCTACGGAAGAAGTAGCCTCATCTAACACAAGAATTGAGGGCTGGGTAATGTAAGCGCGTAAAAACGCAATCAACTGTCGTTGGCCCGATGAAAGCATCACTCCGCGTTCTTTAACATTATAGTCGTATCCTTCGGGTAGGGACATGATAAAATCATGAACGCCAATGGCTTTGGCTGCTTGAATTACTTGTTCGCGTTGAACACTTGGATCAAATAAGGTAATGTTATTAAATAAAGAATCTGCAAACAAAAAAACATCTTGAAGTACTACGGCTACTTGTTTACGCAAAGTCGTTAAATTATAATCACGAACAGAGGTCCCGTCAATCGTAATATCACCGGAGTCAAATTCGTAAAAACGTGAAAGTAAATTGATTATAGTTGATTTACCTGCTCCAGTAGCGCCGACTATAGCAACTGTTTCCCCAGCAGCTATAGAAAAAGAAATGCCGTGCAAGACTTCCTCCTCGGGGACATATGAAAATCTCAATTTTTGAAATTCAATTTTTCCTTCTAGAGTTTTAGGTGCAAAAGTGCCCTTGTTTTCGATATGACTTTCGGTTTCAAAAATGGTAAATATTCGATCTGCAGCGACCATCCCCATTTGTAGGGTATTGAATTTATCTGCAATTTGCCGAAGGGGACGAAAAAGCATTTGCGACATTTGGATGAATAAAAAGATGGTACCTAACGATATTTCTCCGCCTGAAATAACGTTAAATCCTCCGTACCAAACCAAAAGGCCTATGGTTACCGATGATGAAATTTCAGCTACAGGAAAGAATATGGAGTTAAACCAAACCGTTTTTAACCACGCCTTTTTATGTTTTTCATTGATTTCAATAAACTGATCGTATTCCACTTTCTCACGATGAAATAACTGAACGATTTTCATCCCACTAATACGCTCTTGAACAAAAGAATTCAGGTTGGCAACCTCTAGCCGAACCTCCTCAAAGGCAATTTTCATTGATTTTTGAAATAACCGAGTGGCGTATAATATTACCGGAAGGATAGAAAAAACAATAAGAGTTAATCGCCAATCGACATACAGCATTACCCCAATTACTAAAATCATTTTTAGCAGGTCAGCAATGATCATAAAAAGGCCTTGAGAAAAGATACTCGCTATGGTTTCAATATCACTAACAGCACGTGTTACCAGACGGCCAACAGCTGTTTTATCAAAATAAGCCATTTTAAAATGAAGTATTTTTTCAAACAATTGAACACGTAAATTTTTTATTACTTTTTGACCCAACCAGTTTGCATAAAAAACAAACAGAAACTGAAAGAGCACTTCTAACAATAAAGCGATAAGCATTAACCCAACAAACAAAACCATTCCGGGATAATCTTTCGGTCGAATATAATCATCAACCGTAACCTTTAGTAAATAAGGGGTAACAGTAGAAAATAAGGACAAAAGGATGGCAGTAATTAAGACAAAATAATAGGTGCTTTTAAAAGGCTTTACAAAGCGCATTAGCTTTGAAAAAAGCTTAACATCAAAAATACTTCCGCTTATTTTTGCCATACCTTAAATATATAGTGTTTTAGGATATTCTATGTGAGTTAAAAACAATCCTTGTGCTGGAACAGAATACCCGGCCAAAGATCTATTTTTACTCTTGATAATTGTGTGTAAGTCGTCACATTTTTTTTTGTGCAACCCAATTTCTAACAAGGTCCCCACTATAGCACGTACCATATTTCGCAAAAAACGATTGGCAGAGATGGTAAATACATAACCTTTTTCAGTTTTATGCCACTGGGCTTGAAAGAGTGTGCACAAAAAAGTTTTTACATCCGTATGGGATTTAGAAAAACACTCAAAATCGGTATATGCTAATAAAAGAGATGCTGCCTCATTCATTAACTCCAAATCTAAAGGTTGATAAAGGGTATATACCAAATCTTCAGAAAAAGGGATTTTTATTGAAGCAATATGATATTCATAAGTACGTGAAAGGGCATCAAAACGAGCATGTGCTTCGGGCTTAACCCGTTGTATCGTATGAATTGCAATTTCTTTAGGCAGTAATTGATTTAATCGAAAAGGAAGCTCTTCAAGGTCCAACCCATGTAAGGAAGCATTAAAATGGGCCACCATACAACGAGCATGTACTCCCGTATCTGTTCTTCCTGCTGCCGTAAGTGGACAAGGCGTTTTTAAAAGTAATTCGAATGCAGATTCCATAACCTCTTGTACCGTATGGGCATTGGGTTGTCTTTGCCAACCGTGAAAGGGGGCACCATGATAGGAAAACTCGACAAAAAAACGTGCTTGATTCATCAAAAAACAAAGATACAGGGAATTCTTGGGGCAAAAAAAAGGAGAAATGGATTTTGTAATTTAGCTTAAAAATCGTCTCTTTTGAAAAAAATTGTTTTACTCTCTGACACCCATGGTTTTTTGGATGCAAAAATTGAACACTATGTTGCACAAGCTGACGAAGTGTGGCACGCAGGTGATATAGGTAAAATTGAAGTGATTGATCAATTACAACAAGTAAAAACGCTCAGGGCAGTTTATGGGAATATTGATAGCCATACCATACGTCAACTTGCCCCAGATCACCTCTACTTTGACTGTGAAGGAGTAAAAATATTAATGATTCATATTGCGGGTACACCCGGACGCTATATTCCTACTGCTAGAGGGTTGATCCAAAAATACCGTCCTGATGTACTTATTTGTGGACATTCCCATATATTAAAAGTAATGCACGACCCCACTTACAAACATTTGCACATGAACCCGGGAGCTGTCGGAATTAGTGGATTTCACAAAATTAGAACCCTACTCCGTTTTGAGATTAATAAGGGGAAAATCGAAAACTTAGAAGCCGTTGAACTTGGTTCAAGGGGCGCTTTATCGAATGCGGTCAACGGAGCGGACTAATTCCTCGTCTTTACGAATATGTACCCTGGCTTTATATAGTCCCAAAAGCACTCCTACCCCCCCTAAAAAAGGTAAAGCCAGAGG
>RGZR01000053.1 GCA_010031465.1 Flavobacteriia bacterium | reverse complement strand
TAAAATAAGATCACTATCACGTGCAGCAAATTGAGCAAGTACAGGGCCACCTTGATATCCCTGACCAACAATACGATCCAATATAGGGTTTGAACTGTTGCTAATTATAGAATCTTGTGTAGCAATATCTGCTAATAAATCATCAATTTCAGAGGCTGCATCTTTTTCTTCGAGTTCCGCTTTTGCAGACGTGGCTTTGGTGTCTTCTTTTAAAATTTCGTTGGCTTGAAGTAAAAAATTAATCAATTCTTCTCCTTTAAAAGTTTCCCAAAACTCAAGTTGAGCGGTACTTTGCAATAAGTTTTTCACTCGGTCAACGTCTTTTGCCCCTGGCAATTCGACCAAGATTCGGCCTGAAGTTCCCAAACGTTGGATATTCGGTTGGGTTACCCCAAATTTATCGATCCGTTTACGAAGCACTTCAAAGGCTGAAACAATTGATTCATCAATTTTGCGACGCAAAACTACTTGAGTTTCTTGATCAGTCATTTCAAAATTGATTTCATCGCTTAAGGTGCGGTTTGCGAAAATATCAGGAGCAGCTAATTTTTCACTCCCTTTTACGGAGTTAAAAGCGCTGAAGAAGGACTCAATGTAAGGTTCATCAGTCGACTTTTGCAATACATCTGCTTCATCAAGTGCTCTATTAAAGACAGGGTTTTTAGAATTTTCAGCTAGACCACTCAAAATGTCTCGAATAGAAATTTGAAGAATAACATTTATTCCCCCCTTTAAATCAAGACCCTTGTTTAGTTCCTTTCCTTTCGCACTGTTGTAGGTGGTAAAACCGTATAGGTTGTTATTACCTACAGAGTCCAAATAAGCATTGGAACTGATATCACGCAGTTCCAAATAATTAGGAATGTCTTCTGAAATCGATTGTGCAGCATATGTTTCTGCTTGTTGCTCAACACGGCTTGCTATAAAAGTAAATGAGAGTTGGTAGATGCTTACAAGGGCAAATAGAATTCCAAAAACTCGAATTAATGAATTATTTTGCATTTTTAATCAAATTTATGCTCAAACTTTGGCGAGCAAATATAGGATTAAACCAAAGAAATGACAACTGAAAAAAGGGAATATTCACCCCCGCATTAAAGAAGGAAATCTAATGCTTGATTCATGGCACGTACTTTTGAAGCACTCTCTCGTAATAAAGATTGTTCTTTCTCGTTTAATTGCACATCAACAATAGCTTCTACACCTTTTGCTCCTATGATACAGGGTACTCCAATACAAAGGTCAGTTAACCCGTATTCTCCCTCTACTAAAACAGAACAAGGAATCATCTTTTTTTGATCATTTACAATGCTGTCAACCAAATAGGCTACTGATGCCCCGGGGGCGTACCAAGCAGAGGTTCCGAGTAATTTTGTTAAGGTTGCGCCACCAACCATTGTATCTGCAGCCACTTGCTCTAATGTTGCTGCGTCTAAGAATTGTGTTACGGGAGTACCGTTGTAACTGGCTAATCGAGTCAACGGAATCATTGTCGTGTCACCATGCCCTCCTATTACCATTCCTTGTATATCATTTGCCGGTTTTTGCAAGGCTAAAGAAAGGTAGGTTTTAAAGCGAGAACTATCCAATGCTCCACCCATTCCGATAATCCTGTGTTTTGGAAGTCCCGTTGCTTTTAAGGCCAAATAGGTCATAGTATCCATGGGGTTAGAAACCACAACAATAGTGGTTTCAGGAGAATGAACTAAGATATTCTCTGCTACGGATTGAACAATCCCTGCATTTATTCCTATTAATTCTTCTCGGGTCATTCCCGGCTTGCGGGGTACTCCAGAAGTAATTACTACTACATCGCTTCCTTCCGTTGCTTTATAGTCATTTGTTACGCCAGTAATGGTTGTATTAAAGCCTAAGGTAGTTGCCGTTTGCATTAAGTCAAGTGCTTTTCCTTCGGCAAATCCTTCTTTAATATCCAATAAAACTACTTTACTAGCAATGCGTTTTTGTGCAATATATTCTGCGCAAGAGGCTCCAACATTACCTGCCCCAACAACCGTAACTTTCATGTATTAATTTTTATATCGTTATTCTAATTGATTTTTTAAACCCTATTCGTTTACATTCGTGTAATACTACTTCATTTTGTGATTGAACTAAAACGTCGATCACAATTTTAAGCATCTATGTTCGCATAGATTGCATTTTTCTCTATAAATTCTCTTCTCGGCGGAACATCATCTCCCATAAGCATGGAAAAAATTCGATCGGCCTCTCCTCCATTGTCAATCGTTACTTTTCGTAATGTACGTTCCGCTGGATTCATGGTTGTGTCCCAAAGCTGTTCGGCGTTCATTTCACCCAAACCTTTGTAGCGTTGAACGTTTGCTCCTGATCCAAAATCTTGAAGAAGCTGATCACGTTGATCATCATTCCAGGCATATTCTTTCTTTTGTCCCTTCTTAACAAGATATAAAGGCGGTGTAGCTATATAAATATGACCTGATTCAATCAATTCTCGCATGTAGCGGAAGAAAAAGGTGAGGATTAAGGTTGAAATATGGCTTCCATCAACATCTGCATCACACATGATAACAATTTTATGGTAGCGCAATTTTTCTAAATTAAGTGCTTTACTGTCTTCCTCAGTTCCTATTGTTACCCCTAAAGCAGTATAAATATTTCGTATTTCTTCATTTTCAAAAACCTTGTGTTGCATTGCTTTTTCAACATTCAATATTTTACCTCGTAGCGGCAAAATAGCTTGGAAGTTTCGATCACGTCCTTGTTTGGCCGTTCCCCCTGCAGAGTCACCCTCAACCAAAAATACTTCGCACAATGCTGGGTCTTGCTCAGAACAGTCTGATAGTTTCCCGGGAAGGCCACCACCACTCATCACTGTTTTGCGTTGCACCATTTCACGTGCTTTGCGAGCAGCATGACGGGCTTGGGCAGCTAAAATAACTTTCTGAACAATCGTTTTAGCATCGTTTGGATTTTCTTCTAAGTAGTTTTCGAGCATTTCTGATACGGCTTGAGAAACGGCCGCGGTAACATCTCGATTCCCTAATTTTGTTTTGGTCTGCCCTTCAAATTGGGGTTCTGCAACTTTTACTGAGATGATTGCAGTAAGTCCTTCTCGAAAATCATCACCAGAAATTTCAAATTTTAATTTATCGACTAATCCCGACTGATCTGCATATTTTTTTAGCGTCGTTGTTAATCCTCTTCGGAAACCCGAAAGGTGCGTACCTCCCTCATGGGTATTAATATTGTTCACGTAAGAATGGATGTTTTCAGAGAAGGAAGTATTGTATACCATTGCAACTTCAACGGGAATTCCATTTTTCTCTCCCTCCATGGAAATAACGCTGTTTATAATGGATTCACGAGTTTCATCTAAAAAACGAATAAATTCTTTTAGCCCTTCTTCTGAATAAAAGGTCTCTGAAATGGGAAGGCCGTCATCAGTTGTATTACGCTTATCAATTAAGGTAATTTTAATTCCTTTATTCAAATAAGACAATTCCCGCATTCGTAAGGATAGCGTATCGTAATTATACTCTATCGTTTGCTGGAATATTTGGGTGTCCGGTTTAAATGTTACTAGGGTTCCTGTTTGATCTGAATCACCAATACTTTTTACGGGCGCAACTGCTTTTCCCCGTTCGTATTCTTGCTCCCAAATTTTACCTTCACGGTAAACTGTGGCTGTCAATTTTTCAGAAAGTGCGTTAACACAAGAAACTCCAACACCGTGTAATCCCCCAGAAACTTTGTATGAATCTTTATCAAATTTACCACCAGCTCCAATTTTGGTCATTACTACTTCAAGAGCGGAAACCCCTTCCTTTTTATGAATATCTACGGGAATTCCTCGTCCGTTATCTTGGGTCGTAATGGAGTTGTCTTCATTGATGGTAACAGTAATTTCATCACAATACCCCCCTAAGGCTTCATCTATTGAGTTATCAACTACTTCATAGACCAAATGATGCAATCCTCTTACACCGACGTCTCCAATATACATAGAGGGTCGCATACGAACATGCTCCATGCCTTCAAGGGCCTGAATACTGTCTGCTGAATAGTTTTTATTTTGATTTTCTTCGCTCATATTTTAACTTATTGGGCCACAATTACGCTGACTTTCAAATATAAATATTCCGCCCCTCAATAATGCGCTAAAGCCTTGTAAATATTGATGAAGTTATCAACATTAGCTTGTGAAAAATTCAGCTTAAATGAGGTGGTAAATTAACTCTTTTTTCTACCCTTTATAACTGTTTGAATGCACTTTAGCAACTGCCCTTCCACTGGGATCATTTTGGTTTTGAAATGCAGCATCCCAAGCCAAGGCAACAGGCGTGCTGCAGGCCACTGAGGGCACAGAAGGAACACTTAATGCGGCGGCATCACTCGGAAAATGTGATTCAAAAATTGTTCGATAGTAAAACTCTTCTTTGTTTTGAGGAGTTTGAACAGGAAAACGATAATGTGCATTTTGCATTTGTTCATCTGTCACCTCTTGATTTACCATTTCTTTTAAGGTGTCAATCCAACTGTATCCTACTCCGTCTGAAAATTGTTCTTTCTGACGCCAAGCCACACTTGGTGGCAAATAGCTCTCAAAAGCTTTGCGCAGCACCCATTTCTCCATACGTTCGGGGGTAATCATTTTGTCTTTAGGATTGAGTCGCATGGCGACTTCGATAAACTCTTTATCTAAAAAGGGAACGCGTCCTTCTATTCCCCATGCAGCGAGTGATTTGTTTGCACGCAAGCAATCGTATTGATGTAATTTCTCTAGTTTTCGAACAGTTTCTTCATGGAATTCTTGGGCATTTGGCGCTTTGTGAAAATAAAGATAACCTCCAAAAAGCTCATCGGCACCTTCCCCAGAGAGTACCATTTTAATCCCTAGGGATTTTATCGCTCGAGCCATAAGAAACATGGGTGTTGAGGCACGTACAGTAGTAATATCGTAAGTTTCCAAATGATAAATTACCTCACGTATAGCATCAAGGCCTTCTTGAATTGTAAATTTTATTTCGTGATGAATTGTGCCTATGTGTTTTGCTACTTCTTGAGCAGCAGCCAGGTCAGGCGAACCTTCCAAACCCACAGAAAAGGAATGCAATTGGGGCCACCATGCCGCCTGTTGGTCGTCAGCTTCGATCCGATGTGCGGCAAATTTTTTGGCTAAGGCGGAAGTGATCGATGAATCTAGCCCTCCTGATAATAACACACCATAAGGCACGTCACTCATCAATTGCCGATGCACAGCATCAGAAAGCGCATCGTGTAGGTCTTCTATTGAGGTAGGATTGTCTTTTACAGTCTCATAATTTTTCCAATCGGGAGCATACCATTGGGTAACTTTTTTATCCTCACTGTGGTAATAATGACCAGGAGGAAACAATTCAATTTTTGAACAAACGCCTTCTAGTGCCTTCAACTCTGATGCCACGTAAAATGTTCCGTTTCCATCCCATCCCATATATAGTGGGATAATTCCCATATGATCTCGGGCAATAAAATACGAATCCTTTTCAGCGTCATAAATGGCAAAAGCAAAAATTCCATTTACTTTATTAAGAAAATCAATCCCTTCTTCTTGATACAATGCCAAAAGAACTTCACAATCAGATTGGGTTTTAAAGGCATAGGAACCGGATAAAGCTTTGCGTAAATCACGGTGGTTGTATATTTCGCCATTGGCTGCTAAAATTAACTTCTCCGAAGGACTAATTAAGGGTTGCTTACCGGAAGTAGGGTCTACAATAGCCAATCGCTCATGAGACATTATGGCCTTGTCCGTTGCGTAAATACCACTCCAATCAGGACCTCTATGCCTTAGTTTTTTAGACATTTCTAATATTTGAGGCCGAATAGACTCAGAAGATTGCTTGAGTTCAAAAGCGCAAAGAATTCCACACATGATTATAATATTTTTGTCAAAAGTAGACTAATCATTAATGTTTTAAAACGAAAATGTTATTTTGACAAATATTATTAATATAAAAAGCGAATTAAATGCTATTTAATTCGCTTATCTTTTTATTTTGAAGGGAAATGTAAAAATATTTAATTGATCCTATTGCTGTAAACAATATTCCCATCTACCAAAGTAGCAACTACACGCGTTTTTAAAACTCGTTTATCAGAAACCCTCATGATATCGCGGTCGAGTATAACAAAGTCAGCCACTTTTCCAGGCTCAATAGACCCTTTTTCGTTTTCTTCAAAGTTAGCATATGCCCCCCAAATTGTCATTCCGCGCATAGCGTCGGTACGTGACAGTTTGTTTTCGGGCAGGTACCCTTCTTCGGGGTATTGATTGGCATCTTGACGGAATACAGCCGCATAGAAAGTCATAAAAGGATTCACTTCTTCAACGGGAAAATCGGTACCTAATGCAATACGACCCGAACGCTCAAGGAGTACTTGATTGGCATAGGCCCCATGTAAACGTTCTTTTCCCAAACGCTCTTCAGCCCAGTACATGTCACTTGTAGCATGTGTAGGTTGAACGGAAGGAATTATTTTACGATTGAATAAAGCAATATCTGAAGTATCAATAATTTGAGCGTGTTCAATTCTCCATCGGGGATCGTCCACTAAAGTGAGGGCTTTTCGGTAAGCATTCAAAACGGCTTGGTTTGCCGCATCGCCAATAGCGTGCGTATTCATTTGAAATGGAGTTGTAGAAAGCTTATAGGCTAATTTTTCAAGTGAATCTACTGAAGTTAAAAACTCTCCTTTATGTTCTGCCAAGTCGCTGTAAGAAGTTTTTAATGCTGCCCCTCTGGAACCTAATGCCCCATCTGAATATACTTTGAAAGAACGCACATTCAATTTTTCTGTTTTAATGGGTCCTGTACTTAAATAGTGCGCTACATTTTCTTTTGTATTGGAGACCATGGCGTAAACGCGAATCGTAAGCTGTCCTGTTTTTTGAAGGCTATCAATAAGAGTGATGTCTTCTCGATCCATTCCGGCTACGGAAACCGTTGTAAGTCCATTGGAAAAGGCAATTTGCTCAGCCTCTTTGAGCGCTTTGATTTTTTCTTCTACTGTTGGAGCAGGAAGCACTTCTGAGATCAACCGCATTGGAGCATCTACCAAAACACCTGTCAACCTTCCCTTTTCTTTGATAATTGTACCCCCTTCTACAGCCGTATCTTCTGTAATGCCAGCCATATCCAACGCTTTTTGATTCACTAGCATGGCATGACCATCTATTCTCCTTAATACCACAGGGGTGTCCGGAAACAGTTGATCCAATTTTTCCTTTGTTGGTAATTTTTTATTTTCCCAATCGTTTTGATCCCAGCCTCTACCTAAAAGAACCGAAGCCTTAGATTGTTTGGCAAATTGTTGTACCCTACTGAGTACGTCTTCAAAACTTTTTGTCCCCACTAAATCTACTTGCTGTAAGCTTAAACCCAGACTTAAAAAATGACAATGAGAATCAATTAAGCCTGGAAAGACAGCTAGCTCTTGTAAATCAAGCGTTTTTTTGGCCTCGTACCGATCGAGCAATTCTTCTCCGCCTACATCAATAAATTTTCCATTATTGACCACAAAAGCCGTGACATTCTCTCTGGTTTCTCCCATGGTGTAAAGTGTGGCATTATGAACAATTAAATCAACTTTATTCTGACACGAAGTCAATGAAATTAAAAAAAGAACTAATAAAACCTTTATACTAGCATTTTTCATATTAAGAACAGTGGGGTTAAAATTTCGAGCAAATTTACATAAAATTATGTGGTACTAACTAAAAAAAGCTAAGACTCTTGTTCTTTGTTCGTTTCAATATTGTAAATCAAGTTTATAAAGTATGCCCCCTAAAAGTAAAAAGGAAGGTTCGGGATAGTATGCCCACCTTCCATTTAAACCTTTGCTTGCAATTTTACTTTTGATGAATACATCAAATTGATTAATCAACTTGTAAGATATATGGAAGTTGGATTTTGCAAATAAAGGCAATTTATTTTCGACCAAAGGCACATTGTCTAATTGCTGATTAACAAATAGGGGTCTGAAGGCACTGCTTCGATCGCCAAAAGCTTTCCCGTTAAATGTAAAAACAAATTTATCCTTCCAAGTAAGCTGTCCCTCCCATGCCATTTCAAGTCCTGGTATATTCCACAATATTTGATCCTCTAGCGGATCAAAAAGCCGGTATTTGGTTTCAAAATGAATAAAGTTATTTTTAGCAACATCAAAACGCAAACCAGCTTTGATTCCATAAAAGCGAACTGAAGCAAATTTATTCTCAAAGGCATTTGACAAACGATAGGAATCAGTTTCGTTTTGGACATCATAAGGAAGGCGTTGGAAATACATAAAATTATCCACTTCATCATAAAGTATGCCTAAGTCAAAATTCACTACTGAGGCTAAACTCGTTTTTACCCCCAATGCTGCATTAAATTGTTCATAGGTGGGCCGTAGCATTGTGGTGGGAGAAACATAAGGGTTCTCTAAAAATGAACTGCGATAACTATTGGGCTTTACACCCCCTAAGGCTTTTGCATAGGGTGTTAAGGTTGTATTTTGCTTTTGGTAAACGATTTCCACTTTGGGATAATAGAGTATTGAATTAACCCCCTGAACCGAACCTGCTACATAAGCAAATCCTGCGCCCAATTTCAACTTTAGATCCGAACGGGTGCGCTGCCATTGAAATTCACTTCCCAAAATACCATAAGTGTATTGTTCATTAGTTTTTTCAAAGTAGGAATCTTTAAAAAGGGTGTTGAGGCCATTTGCAAGCAAATTTGCGTTTAGATTGTCTTTTGAAATTTCAAAATTAAATTCACTACGCAATCCAATTTGTTGCTCTGAGGAACCAAAGTTATCAGCGGTATGATTGACTTGAAACGCTATACTTCGCAAAACAAAATCATACCAATTCCAATCCGTTCTCAGTTCAAAAAGGTTGCGTTTGCTCTTTGAATCCAGACTGCTGATCAGTAGCGGGTCCCATTCTTGATCATACAATCCAAAATAATTATGGATGTAATTTTTGAATTGTAAGGTGGTATGTGTGTTATAGTCTCTACTCCTTAAGTTGTGTTGTAGCGCAAGCCGACTAAAACTTTGATCCCCATCAAGTAACGCATTATTAATTTTTCCTTTAAATCCATCTCGATAAAAATGGACTCCAAAGCGTTGTTGCCGATCAATTGTGTATACACTTGAAACCTCTAAAAGCATCTGATTCATTGTCCCGAGTCCACCACTAAATAAAGTATTGTAAGGAATAGAAGACTCTCTCTTTTTTAATTTTAGAGGGGTGGCCTTATTGGGTTGATACGTGGAAATAAAAGGAATCTCTTTAATCGAAAAATCTAAAGATTTAGAAGATTGGACTAAACTGTCCGGAATTTTAGGGTTTATTTTAATTTGAAAAGCATCCGAAAGACTAGGAGTGTAGGATTTAACCACAAGCACTTCTTGTGTTCCAATACCCTCCTGTTCTTTGTCTTGCGAAAATGCTAGCCTGCTTATAAAGAAAACAAGGCACATAAACCCAAATAAAAATGCTTTATACATCATATTATTATCCCTCTTCAACTGATTGTGATGCTTGTTGATATTCGTTTAAAAGCTCTGTAGCCTCATTTTTAATTGCATCGAATTGATCAAAATTTTCTATAACCGACTCCAAAACAAAAACAGCTTGAAAAGAATCTTCTAAGGCCCTGTAATTTTTTGCCAACAGCACCAATGCTTTTGCATTCCAATACCCCGAACCGCCAATGCTTGAGGCTATTTTTTGTATGTATTCATTGGATTCAGTGTATTTTTTTGCATCATATAACTTTTGGGCCTTATAATAAAAAGCTTCTGCTGCCCACTCAGCTTTTGGAGCGTTTTCTAATTCTTCAAATGTTGAACCCGCAGTTACACTATCACCACTAAGCAAAGCCGCTTGAGCCTTTAAGTAGCGTGCATCCCAAAGCAAAGCCTCTTCAAGATCAGCAATTTGGAATACTTTTTCTACCCCTAGCAATGTGTTGTCATAGTCTTTATTTTCAAAATAAGCGTGCATCAGATTTAAAAGGGCAAAACGTTTGTTCTCCTCAGAAGTGGCCAGCTCCTCCAATTGCTCTAAATAAGGAAGAGCAACTAATAATTGAGATTGATTTTTTAAAATTGAAATGGAACGAACCAACGCTTTTTCTGTGTACATGGAGACTTCTGAATCAACCAGAGAAGTATAATAATTCAAGGCTTTATCAAATATTTGATTTGAATAATTAAGCTCAGCGAGATAAAAAGTGGCTGGAACAGAAAAAGTACCTTGCGCAAAAGAGGCTAAATATTCCTCAAATAGCTTTTCAGCTGCTTTAAATTTCCCTGACAAAAATTGTTTTTCAGCAGCTTCAAATGTCGTTTTTTCCAAATCAATATCAGACAACGACTCAAGGTCTTGACTTTTTAACCAAGAAGAAAATTCATTAACCTGCCCAATATCGACTGCAATTTCTCTTAGCGTTCTAATCCCTTGTTCTGCTGCCGCATATCCCTTGTACCGAACCACCACTTCTTGCAAAAGGGTTCGGGCCTCTTCTAATTGATTTTCATTATAGAGAATCAATGCTTTGTTTAAAGAAGATTGTGCTAGGTACGGGCTGCGTTGAAAAGAAGAAAGCAATTCATTGTACCGGGCAATGGCCTTTTGATTTTCTCCCTCCAAACTATGAGCTGTTGCCAGTTCAAATAAAGCGTCGTCCACCAAAGGATCGGATTTGTATGCTTGAATTAGTTGCGTAAGGGTTTCAATTTTTTGTGGATTTCGACCAATAAAACCGTAACTAATCCCTTTTTGAAAGGTAGGATAGGCACCGTTGGCCTCATCAAAAGCTATCGCTGTATTGTAGTGCTCCATTGCAGGCCAATATTGCTTCAAGGCAAAATTACAATCGCCTAACCGCAAAAAGGTGTCGCGTTGAATAGAAGCAGAAAATGTGCTGTTTTTTAAATTAAACGCTTCAAAAGCTGCAAGTGCGGAAGCATACTCATTTAATTTAAAATAAGTATAGCCCATATCGTAAAACAAACGAGACCCCGATTTTATAGCCCCTGACTCGGGGTGATTAGTAAACTCCTTAAAATAGGCTAATGCTTGATCGAATTTATTTAATTCGTAAGAAGACCTTCCCAACCAATACAAAGCATACGCTTGTAAAAATTTACTCTCCTTACTTTTTTCGGCTAAGCTGAATGATGCTTCAGCATTTTGGTAATTCCCTGAATTGTATGAAGCAATTCCTTTTAACACATACACTTGCTGAAGGGTTTTGTCGTTTTTAAAATCCCCTTTCCCTTCTAAAATAGCAATAGCGGCGTCATAATTTGCGTTTTTCGTATAAGAATCAATCAATAATTCTTCGATTAAAACACCCGATTCACTTTTAGGATAAAGCTCAAGAAAGGAAACCAAAACCTTAGGAGTTTCTTCAAAGGGGTTCCCAATTTCATAACTTAATTTTGCATAATTCAAATAGGCGTTTTCTTGAAGCTCCGGATCAAAATCCATGGTTAGGGCACTTTTGAAAGCGGTGAGCGCAGCGGGTTTATTTCCTATTTTCAAATAACAATCAGCCAAATGATAGTACGCATTTTGGGATAATGCATTTTTTTCACCCACAATTTTATTGAATTGGTCCATTGCATTTTCAAATTCACCTTCACGATAATAGGTATATCCCAGTTGATAGAAATCTTCGTTTGACCATCTCCCCTTTTTCCCTTTGTATTCTTTTAGATAAGCTAACGCATTTTGATACTGCTTGAGGTTAAAGTAACTCTCACCTATAATTTTAGAGAGTTCTGAATTCGAGTCGTCCGTTGCAGTTGCCAATACTTCTTTGCCCAATGCTATGGCCTGCTCAAATCGACCCAATCTAAAATTTATATCGGCCTGAAAATACTTTAGATTTTCTTTTTGTTCTCGATCAGAGGTGGCAGAAAATTCGGTGAAAGCATTGTCATAATCTTCAAGTTGATAGGCAATATGACCTAAATAATAATGGGCATCGGATTCAAAATTTTTGTTTGACTTTACTTTTTCTAAAAAGGCTTTTGCTTGGACATACAGTCCTTCAGAAAACAAACTATACCCCTTATTGAATTGAAAAGTGGGTTGTTCTAATTTTGGAACAAAAGACTCATCAATTTTTAAATACCATTTTAAGGCATAACGATACTCTTCGTTTGCAAAATAATAGTTCGCCACTTCAAAATCTACTGTCAGCGACTCCCTTTCACTTGGATAATTTTCTTTAAACTGGGTCAGCATTTTTTCTGCCCCTGATAGATTCAATCTAAGGGCATTGGACAAGGTATTGAACTGCTTTTTCCGAAAGGCATCAGGAGTGTCGTAAATACTTGTTTCTAAAATTGACGCTTGCCATGATGCAGGGTAATATCCCGTTCCAAAGTAATGTTGGCCGCGATCCAAAAATGTAGAACTATCATAGATTTGAGCCACAATATGTAAAGGAATAAATACAAGTAAAATTCCAAAAATCCGATTCCATTTTACTACTTTTCCCATGGATGATAAAGGTATAGCATTCCCTATGATATTGATAACGACAATAGAAGGAGAAACGTATATTTTATCAACAATTTTAGGGGTAAAAGAAGAAAAAAAGTACCTTTAACTAAATCTTCTATCC
>RGZR01000052.1 GCA_010031465.1 Flavobacteriia bacterium | reverse complement strand
AGCTATGGAGACACAAAAATTGGCCAAGGGCGTGACGCTGTAAAAACCATGCTTTTAGACAACCCCGAATTAATGGAGGAGTTGGAGAAAAAAATCATGGACACGTTAAAAGCAATTAACTCCTAGCCCGTAAATCGAGATTTCCATAAATCAATCGCCTTAAGGGCAAGCTGATCCGGATCGTTTAACAGTTCGTTTTGTATGCGTGAATACACCTCCTCTTGAAGGGAAGAAATGTCGCTTTCTTTTAGATGATGGGTTGGGAGCACCTCTAAGGCCCGAACACGTAAAGTTCCGGGATAACCGTATGAAGTGTACCACGGAAACTTTCTTTTACAGTCCAAAAATACAATCGGAAAAATTGGCAATTTGTGTTCAATTCCAAGTTTAAACGCCCCTTGTTTAAAGGGGTTTAATAAAATAGTTTCGTCAACATATTCTTTCTCTGGAAAAATACAAACGCTATACCCTTTGTCTATAACTTTTTGAGCTCTACCATACACCCCAAAACGACTTTTTGAATTTGAGCGATCCACCATTATTGCAGCGCGCTTGAAGATATAGCCAAAAAGGGGGATTTTGACGAGTTCTTTTTTGCCCACAAAAACAAAAGGGGACTTTCGCATTCTTAACATCACCATGACATCAATGTAACTCGTATGATTTGCCACCAACATTAAAGGTTGATCTTCAGGAGGAAAATTTCCCAATTTTTTTACGTGAAATCCCATGCCATATAAAACCAAAGGGGCCCAAAAGTTTCGGGCAATCCAAAACACATAGCGGTACCCATTGGGCAATAGTAATACAAGTGTTAATGGGATAAAAAGAAGTATAACGGGTACTGCTGCTAGAGTATAAAACCATATCCGCCAAAGAATTAATACTGCTTTTTTCACTTACTAAAGGTACAGCATTCCCGTTGACTTAAAAACCCTTTGATAGTATGAAAAAAAACGTTGTGAAGTTGCTCCCCAAGAAGAGGAAAGGTATCTTTGACAAAAAAATATCCATGGCAAGGATTTTAACCGGTGTACAATCTACCGGTACGCCACATTTAGGAAATTTATTAGGCGCTGTGCTTCCCGCTATTGAAATGGCAAAAGCTACTGCTGATGACTCCTTTTTGTTTATCGCTGATTTGCATTCTCTAACTCAAATTAAAAATGGAGATCAACTGCGCGAAAATACGTTTGCTACAGCAGTCACATGGCTCGCCTGTGGTTTAGATATTGACAAAACTCATTTTTACCGTCAAAGTGACGTTAGTGAAGTTACAGAATTAGCTTGGTATTTGCAATGCTTTTTCCCCTACCAACGCTTAACCTTGGCCCATTCGTTTAAAGATAAATCAGAGCATCTGTCCGATATCAATGCGGGTCTTTTTTCATATCCCATGCTTATGGCTGCTGATATTTTACTTTATGATGCAGAAATCGTTCCTGTCGGAAAAGATCAATTACAGCACTTGGAAATCACCCGTGATGTTGCATCGCGCTTTAACCACCAAATGGGTGAAACTTTTGTATTACCTAAAGCACAAATTCAAGAAAGTACTCATTATATTCCGGGTACTGATGGAGAAAAAATGAGTAAGTCTAGAAATAATATTATCAATATATTTCTGCCTGAAAAAGCCTTGCGCAAACAAGTCATGGGAATTCAGACCGACAGTACCGCACAAGAGGATCCTAAAGACCCTGAAACGTGTACGGTATTTTCTCTTTATTCTTTACTGGCTCCTGCATCTTCAGTACACGCCCTCAGAGAACGCTATCTGGCAGGAGGCATGGGATATGGTCATGCCAAACAACTCCTTTTTGATTGTATACTGGAGCGTTTTGAAAAGGAAAGAGCTCAATTTGATTATTACTATCAACATCCTGAAGAGGTGCATATTGCGTTAGCAAAAGGTGCCGATAAAGCTAGAAAAGTTGCCCATGAGGTTTTGCTTCGTGTACGTGATAAAGTAGGGTACTAAATACACTCAAAATATTTACCCGGCAAGGCACGAGCGACCCCTTTCATTTCCAGCTGAAGCAATAGGGCAGAAAGGCTACTCACTTTCTTTTCTAATCTTAACGCCAATTCATAAAGGTGTAATTTGGAATGCTGGTTAAGAAGGTCAACAACCTTTTGTTCTTCTGGAGTTAGAGTAACAAAAAGTTTTTGCTGCAAATGGGATTTTTTTTCGTTTGTTTTCCATCCTAAGGTTTCGACTAGGTAGTTGGGGTCGGAAAGTAATTGTGCTTTTTGTTGGACAATCAATTCATGACACCCCATACTTCTACTGTCTGTTGCACGGCCGGGTACCGCAAAAAGTTCTCTCCCATAAGAATGTGCAAGATTGGCGGTGTTCATACTTCCCCCCTTAATACCAGATTCAATTACCACTTTGGCTACAGCCATTACTGCTATCAAACAATTCCGCCTTGGAAAATTTCCTTTTTTAAATGTAGTTTGAGGTAAAAAATCAGAGGCTAAGAGGCCTTGCTTCGCTATAGCGTTTGCCTCTGGCCCGTGTTCTGGGGGGTAGATTTGATCCAGACTATGGGCAAGACATGCCACAGTGTCTAAACCTTGCTTTTATGCCTCGCGGTGAACTATAATGTCTATTCCCCTTGCTAAACCCGAACAAATAATAGGGCGATAAGGGGCTATGGTTTGAATTAAGTTTTCACAAAACAATTTTCCATAAGGAGTGTATTGTCTTCTCCCCACAATACTCAATATTGGCCGGTTTTCAAAAGACAGTTCTCCTTATGAAATAAAACCAAGGGAGCATCAGTACAAAAAGTTAGGGGTTTTGGATAATGAGGACTTCCAAAAAATACAGGCATTATCATGTATTGATCCATTCTTTGAATTTGCTTTTGCACCTTTGGAGAATAGTCTTTCCATCGGCGAAACGCTTCACAAACTACAGATCCTATGACCTCTACACACTCCCATTCTTTTCTTGAATGCAAAAAAATAGTTTCCGGTGTGCCGAAATATTCAACCTTTTTAAGCGAACGTTCCCACCCCAATCCGGAAAGACAATGTTACAATAAGTAAGCTTCTAAACGATTCATGGAGATTCACGGGATTCTCCTAAAATACAAAATCCTAAAGAGTCTTTAATAAATAGTTAGAATTGCACTTTTTTAGTATTTTTGAAGTCATGCAGCTTACACGATTCATCCAAGAGCTTTTGTATCAACACGAATGTGTAACAATTCCTCAGTTTGGTGCTTTTTTAACACGCCCGATGCGTGTCAGAATTACCTCAGAAGGGATGTTTTATCCGCCTAGAAAAGAGGTCAATTTTAATCAGTTATTGGTTGCAAACGACGGTGTTTTAGCTCACTACTTTGCGCAGAAAGAAGGGGTTAGTTATGAACACGCCTTACGCCAAATTGAAAAAGAAGTGAGCTCATGGAAAAAACGACTGCAAACACAAACCCTTCGTTTTCCGGGTGTTGGAGAGCTTCGGCTGAACACTGAAAAAAAAATTCAGTTTATCCCTTGGGGAAAAGTCAACTTTGACCTACATACTTTTGGTCTTGTCCCCTTTAAACGCATACCTCTTGAAAAAGAGGCCGTAGAACCAAAACTTATACCCCCTATGGAAAATCCACCAAAAGACGACCTAATGTTTACCCCAGAGAAACAAAAATCAGTTTTCGATAAGCCTTGGTTACGGTATGCAGCTATTGGAGCAATTGGTGTGGCGCTTTTAAGCGCTACCTATTATTTTGGTGAACAGTACTTAACCGATCAGCGCCTTGAAGCACAAGTAAATGCACAACAGCAAATTGAAAGAAAGGTTCAAGAGGCTACTTTTGACCTTGGTTCTTTTTCTACAGTAGAAGTTTCGATAAAAGCAGATCCCAAACCTGAAAAAGGGGTACTTGCTCAGCCTATATATAGTGTCATTGCTGGATCCTTTCGCTCCATAGAAAATGCAGAGAAAAAAAGAGCGCAATTGGTATCCGAAGGATATGAAGCTGCTTTAGCAGAAATTAATCCTGAAGGGTTATACCGCGTGGCTTATGGTCGGTTTAAAACCAAGAAAGAAGCGATTAGTCTGTTGTACTTTCTTAAATATACGCTTGAAGAAGAAGCGTGGTACTTAGAAGAAAAGTAGTTTACATTTGGTAAACCCATCCCTTTGGATTTAAGGGCTTTACGTTATTAAATATGCTGAATTGCACCTGGGTTTTGCCGCTCTGTTGGTTTGTGAAAGCGATGCCTATCTCCTGTTTTGCTTTTACTTTGTCTCCTTTTTTTACATACAGTTTTCCCAAATTTTTATAAACTGTGATGTAATTACCATGTCGAATTAATACAGAAGGATTACTCCCTTTGTAGGTAACAACTGACATTACTTCCCCTTCGAAAACAGCTCTTACTGTTGCCCCTGTTTCTGTTGCAAGGGTTACCCCATTGCTTTGAATATAGGTGGTTTTAACCACGGGGTGGGGCTGTCTTCCAAAGCCTTGAATCACAATCCCTTTTTCAACGGGCCAGGGTAAACGTCCTTTGTTGGCTTCAAAATTTGCAGCAATCAATTTTGCTTCAGGAGTTAATTCAAAAGAATTTCCTGTCTTCCCAGCGGCTTTATTTGATATGGATATTGCCTCGCGAATTAAACGGTCAATTTCTTTATCAATCTCTCTTGCTTGTTGTTCTTTCTTAGCAATCTGTGCTGCTAAAGTGCGTTCCGTTTTTCGTAAACGGGCCACCAAAGATTCTTGATTCTTTTGTTCTTTTTTTAACGCAGCCTGGACCTCCCTGTTTTCTGTAATTAATTCTTGTTTCTTTTTCTTTTCTTCTATTAATGTGCTATTCAGTTGTTGTAATAATTGTGTTTTTTCGGCAATGGCAACTCCTTGCTTTTTTCGAAATTGTGTGTATTGTTTTAAATATTGTAACCGTTTATAGGCTTGTAAAAAACTTTCAGAGGAAAACAAAAACATTAAGCGGTTTTGTAAAGACTTACTGGCATATGAGTGCTGAATCATACGCGCATAGTCTTCTTTTAAAATCTGAAGTTCTTTTCGTTGTTGGGTGATTTGGCGTTCGTTAACCTGAATCTGACGCGTGAGTAAATTGGTCTGATCGTTAGTCACTTTTATAAGCGCTTCACGAACATTTAATTTTACTGTTAGGTCCTCTACTTCCGTTAACACGTCTTTTCTTTTTTTGGTATTTGAAAAGAGTAAGGTGTTGATTTGTTTAATTTCATTTTTTAACCGTATGCGCTGAGCTTCTAATTCTTGCTGCCGTTTACTTTGCGTTTGAGCGTTTAGGGCCAACCCCAAGAATAAAAAACTTACGAGGAATGCCCAACGCAAACTCATCAAAATTCTAGGGTTTTATATCCCCCTGGTATTTCAAAAGGGAAGGTAAGGGTGTCTGGAAAATCAATTCGTGTAAACTCAAGCTCCAACTTTTGAATTTGGTCACCCTCTAGCAAAGTGATTTCCACTTTTTGAGGTACCGTTTCTCCTTCTATATTCGTATGATTGAGATAACGAATGGATACGTTTTTGTTTGTCCCTGGAATGAGAACTCTTTGCTCTGTAAGCAGAAAGTTAACAGGATCAAAAAAAAGTGTGGGTTGAATGCCGTTGCGTTTTCCCTGTGGAAGAAGAATATAGTATTGAGGATTTGAAATTTGTTTCCAACGCCCCGAACCCAAATCTAAAAAAGGAATACCCAAAAATAAATTCTCAACATCTTGATAAGAAAATGACAGTTGTAGCATTTTATTGATTCCTTCTATGTCTCCCTCAAAATAATTTTTTTGAAATTTTTCATAAAAGGATACTTTTTCAGGGGTGATTAAAAGTTTAGCAATTGGCACAATCATTGAGGCGCTTAACCAAATGTTCTTTTTTGATTCAAGGCGAAGTTGAGCCACTATTTGTTGTTGTCGACTTCCATCATCATAGGTTACGCGAATTCGAGAACGCATTCGATTTACTTTAGGATAACTGCTTTTAATTTTTGCCGAAAGTGCTGAAATATCAACATTTTTAACGGGTATTTTTGTGGGCAATACGGCTACCGATTTACAACCGCTTAATAAAAAGAAAAGCGTGCTAACATAAATTAAAGCTAGAGTTCGGTTTTTCATTGCAATTCTGAATAGTCACCTAGACTTACAAAGGTAGGGTTTCCTTTATAACGAACATGATTCCCAATCATTGCTTTTTCACTTTTAAATTCTTCTAAATAGCAATGTTTTTGTATTAAACTGTGTTTAATAGTACATTTTACAAGTTGAGTCCCTTCACCAATTGAAACTCCAGGGCCAACCATACTGTCTTTTATCATTGTGTTTTTTCCTATAAAACAGGGGGGGATAATTGTGCTGTTTTCTATACTCGCTGAAGGGTCAGTCAAAGAGGCCCCTTCTTGTGCTAAAAGAGTTAGCATCTCACTATTGGTTTGAAGTGTCGCTTTAGGATTACCACAGTCCATCCATGCTTCAACATCTCCCGGTTTTATTATGGCACCGTCTTGTAAGAGCCCTAAAATGCCTTCATTAATTTGATATTCTGATCCAGGGGCTAATTTTTGTTCCATTACTGCCTCTAGCTTTTTTTTAAGTTGTTCAATGGCTTTAAAATAATAAATTCCTATAACGGCACGATCTGAAATATATTTTTTTGGCTTTTCTACTAAATTGACAATGTTGCCTTTGGTATTTAATTCAACCACCCCGAAATCTTCAGGTTGTTGAACCTGTTTAACCCAAATAACTGCATCGGCTTCAGGGTCAAGAGTTAAGGATGCCCGTATGAGGGTGTCTGCATAGGCAACAACTGTAGGGCCCTCTAAAAGCTCTTGAGCACACATTATTGCATGCCCAGTACCTAGCGGTTTGAGTTGTCTAAATATGTGAGGCTTTGCCCCTAATGAAGTTGCTAAATTTTGAAGGTCTTTCACAATTTGATCTCCAAAAAAAGCGGGGTCTCCTAAAACAAAGCCTATATCTGTTATTTTGCTTTTAGCAACTTTTGCGATTTCGTGAACTAATTGATGAACAATTGGAGTTCCTGCAACTGGTAAAAGCGGTTTCGGTAGGGTTAAACTGTGGGGGCGTAAACGTGATCCACGGCCTGCCATAGGAACAATTATTTTCATCTTTTTACGTTTTTCCCGTACTGCCAAAGCCTCCTTCTCCGCGTTCTGTTGAAGGTAGTGTTTCAACTTCATCCCATTGAATTTGTTGGTATTGGGATAAGACCAATTGTGCAATACGTTCGCCAGGTTGAATTGTAAAATTGTCATTGGAAAGGTTTACCAAAATAACGCCTATTTCTCCTCTGTAATCTGCGTCTATAGTTCCTGGAGCATTAAGCACCGTAATACCGTGTTTAGCGGCCAAACCACTACGAGGGCGCACCTGGGCCTCATATCCTTCGGGTAAGGCAATTTTTAGTCCTGTTCCTATAATTTTTCTCTCTAATGGCCTTAAAGTAATCGGTTCTTCTATCACTGCTTTTAAATCAACCCCTGCAGAGGAGGTTGTGGCGTAGCTTGGCAAATCATAGGGGCCTTGGTTTTGGACAAAAACGTGAATCATTTTGTTGTTTTAGAATTTAAATTTAAGTAAAACCAATAATTTGCTCTGTAGCAAATCCATAATTCTTTCCTTGATTTGTCAACTACAATTAATCGACGCCAATTGATGTTTAATTAATACTCTGTTTCTTTTTGGAGCATAAAATAAATGGCCAGAATGACTGTTAATACAACCAACTCAAACCCTATTCGATATAAGTGAAATACTTGATCAAACCCATCTATAAATAACCCTCCAATCCTTGAAATTATAAAGTCAAAAGTTAATGCTGCTGTGAAAAGTAAAAACTGTTTTTGGTTCGAGTAAAATTGGCTAATCATGATCCAAAAAATTCCAATGGTAGCCATAAATCCCATCATGACTCTTAAAATAGTATGTGACTGAACTGAGGGCATTAGCACATCGTATTATTCTTTAAAGAACCATTCAGGGGAAAAATAACCGCTCACCCTTAAAATCAAGAGAAATAACCCTGCACTAAAATTGATTAACTTAACGAATCTAATCATCTTATATTCTTAATTAATAGCGTCTATTCACCTTTTATTAAATACCTACTATATTGCCTTTTAAATTAATTACTAGTCGTCTTGGAATCTAAACCTTATGCGAGGATAAAACCCAAAGGTTAATCTAGGCTAATTTATAAAAGACAAATTAACTGATCCGATTCCTTTAAAAAAGAGCGTTTAAAAGTGCTACCCTAAATGCGTTACCCGTTTAAGGCTTCTGCTCCGCCAACGATTTCAAGAATTTCGTTGGTAATGGAGGCTTGTCGCGCTTTGTTGTATGTAAGTTTCAGCTGATCTCTTAGTTCTGTGGCGTTATCTGTTGCTTTATGCATCGCCGTCATACGCGCACCGTGTTCGCTTGCCATTGAATCGCGAAGCGCCTTAAAAAGTTGCATTTTCAACGATTTTGGAAGAAGCTGGTTCACAATTTCAACTTTATCGGGCTCAAAGATGTAGTCCGCTTGGGTTGTCGATTTTTCGTCAGACTGATTGGGAATTATAGGCAAAAAGGGTTCTACTTCAACAATTTGTGTGGCTGCATTTTTAAATTGATTGTAAATAAATACAACCTCATCTACTTCTTGCTGAGCAAATTGATCCATGATTGACTGGGCCATTTGAGCCGTATTTTCATAATTCAAATCATCTAAAAGGGCGTCGTGTCTTGATTGAACTTTTCCCGTTTTTAGTAAAATTTCAGATCCCTTTTTTCCTATTGTGATTAAAGAAACTGAGGATTGAGCATACGTGGTCTCAATAAGTTGGCGTGTTTTTTTAATAATGTTAGCATTAAACGCACCACACAGTCCCCGGTTTGATGTAATTACAACTAATAAAACCTTTTTATTCTCACGAACTTGGGTATAGGGATTTTGAAAATCTCCCTCAAGGGCACTGCTTAGATTTTGTATTAAGGTTGAAAGGGTATTCGCATAGGGGCGCATGGCAGTAATGGCGTCTTGGGCTTTTTTGAGTTTTGCCGCAGATACCATTTTCATAGCACTTGTAATTTGCATCGTTGAAGATACCGATGAAATTCTATTGCGTATTTCCTTTAGATTAGCCATAGATTAAGCTAGTTGAGTTGCGATTTCTTTTGCTACTGCATTTAATACGTCAATTACCTCGTCTGTTAGTTTTCCCGCTTTAAGGTCTTTTAACGTGGCATTGTGTTTTTTACGAAGCGTTTCGATAAAAGAGCGTTCAAACGTTTTTACGTTTTCTACAGGAATGCTTCTCAATAAATTTTTTGATCCTGCATAAATGATCGCAACTTGTTCTTCAACTTTGAAAGGATCGTTTTGCGCTTGTTTCAAGATTTCTACATTGCGTCGTCCTTTTTCAATCACATTTAGTGTAGCGGCATCTAGGTCCGATCCAAACTTAGCAAAAGCTTCTAATTCACGGAACTGAGCTTGGTCTAATTTTAAGGTTCCCGCTACTTTTTTCATTGATTTGATTTGTGCTGAACCTCCCACACGTGAAACGGAGATACCTACGTTAATGGCAGGACGCACCCCTGAATTAAACAAATCTGATTCCAAAAAGATCTGTCCATCAGTAATTGAAATTACGTTGGTAGGAATATAAGCAGAAACGTCTCCCGCTTGTGTTTCGATAATGGGTAGTGCTGTAAGTGAACCTCCTCCTTTTACTATATCTTTTAGTGATTCGGGCAGGTCATTCATCCCTTTTGCAATATCATCATCAGCGATAACCTTTGCGGCACGCTCAAGTAAACGAGAGTGTAGGTAGAAAACATCTCCTGGATAAGCTTCACGCCCTGGAGGACGGCGTAACAATAATGAAACTTCTCGGTAAGCTACCGCTTGTTTAGATAGATCATCATAAATAATTAGTGCAGGTCTTCCTGTATCTCTAAAATATTCTCCAATTGCGGCTCCTGCAAAAGGAGCATACACTTGCATTGGTGCGGGATCTGATGCGTTTGCTGCGACTATAGTTGTATAGGCCATTGCACCTCGATCTTCTAATGTTTTGGCTATTCCCGCTACTGTAGATGCCTTTTGGCCAATAGCTACATAAACACAATAAACAGGTTCTCCTGCATCAAAAAATTCTTTTTGATTTAGAATGGTATCGATACAAACTGTTGTTTTCCCGGTTTGACGGTCTCCGATCACAAGCTCACGTTGTCCTCTTCCAACAGGAATCATTGCATCAATGGCTTTAATCCCCGTTTGAAGGGGTTCATTTACCGGTTGACGGAAAATAACTCCGGGGGCTTTACGTTCAAGAGGCATTTCAAAAAGGTCTCCCTCAATTGCACCTTTTCCATCAATTGGATTTCCGAGAGTATCGAGCACTCGCCCTACAACTCCCTCGCCTACACGAATAGAGGCAATTCGCTGGGTGCGTTTTACAACATCACCTTCTTTAACTCCTTTGGAAGGCCCAAGTAAAACCACCCCTACGTGATCTTCTTCAAGGTTTAGTACCATTCCTTCTAATCCTTTATCAAAGGTAACCAGCTCTCCATATTGTGCGTTAGACAACCCAAATACTCGGGCAATACCATCACCCACTTCTAATACAGTTCCTACTTCATCTAATGATGATGAAGCGCTGTATCCGGATAATTGTTTTTTTAAGATTGCTGATACTTCAGCGGGATTTACTTCTGCCATGATCGTTTACTTTAGATCGAATTCGTTTTTGTTAAAATTGTTTTTAACGATTGTAATTGATGTGTTATACTTGCGTCGTATTGTATGTCCCCAATTTTCAAAATGAATCCCCCTAAAATGGAAGGGTCTATTTTATTTTCAAATTGAATTTTTGATTGGGTTAACGCTTTGGCCTTGTCCCGGATAACTGTTTCGAGTTCTGAACTTAATGGAACTACTGTGGTGACATAGGCGGTTACCTCTCCTTGTTGTTTTGCATAGAGATCCAAATATTGGGTTCCTGTTTGAAACAATAAGGCAAGGCGGTTGTTTTGTGCCAAAAGCGAAAAAACTTGAAGTGTTTCTGAACACGCCTCTGGAAAAATTGAAATTAGTACGGATTCTTTTTGAGCGGAGGGCAATAGGGGGTTCACGAGCATGTCCTGTAGCTCTGAGTTAGAGCGTAACAAGGCACCCATAGCCGTAAAGTCATGGGCAACATGTGTAGCGGCTTTGGTCTCATTTGCAAAGGCCAAAGCGGCTTTTGCATACCGTAGTGCTGCGCGAGTTCCTCTCATTTATTTCAATTCCGTTTCTTTAAGCAATTGGTCCACATAGTTCAATTGCTTGTCCTTGTTTTCTAATTCCTTTTGAAGTACTTTTTCTGCTATATCCATAGCCAAAGTACTTACCTGATTTTTAAGCTCATTAATGGCTGCTCTTTTCTCATTTTGTATTGTTTCTTGAGCTTGTGTCATTATTTTTTGAGCTTCGGTTTTTGCTTCCTCTTTTGCCGCTGTAATAATTTCATTCCGTGTAGCTTTGGCTTCTTTTAGAAGAGATTCCTTTTCTGCACGAGCTTCTTTTAAAATACGCTGGTTGTCTGATTGTAAGCTCTCCATTTCAAGGCGTGCTGCTTCTGCTGAAGCTAAAGCCTCTTTAATTGAAGTTTCGCGTTCATCAACTGCTGTTAAAATTGGCTTCCATGCATATTTACGCAATAGAAACAATAGCCCAACAAAAATGAGCAATTGCCAAAAAAACAGACCAAAAGAAAATTCGCTAATTAATTTTTCCATGTTTTAAAACATTTCGGTTAAAATCAGTATTTACTGTTCTTGTTACACTGCAAAAAGAGCAGCAAATCCAATTCCCTCAACAAGGGCTGCAGCAATCAACATCGCTGTTTGAATTTTACCATAAGCATCTGGCTGACGACCTATCGCCTCCATTGCAGAACCACCGATTCTACCGATACCCATTCCTACGCCGATTACTACTAATCCGGCTCCTACCATTACTGGAATTTCCATAGTTATAAATTTAAATTAAACACTTTTTATTCATTGTTGTTAATGGTGCTCATGCTCCTCTGCGGCAAAGCCAAAATAGAGGGCGGAAAGCATTGTAAATATATAAGCCTGTAATAGGGCTACTAATAATTCTATGAGTGAAATGGCAAAGGCAAGTCCAAATGACAATGGACTTCCCAGCCAGCTTTTAAAAATAAACATTAATCCAATTAAACTCATCAAAACGATATGTCCAGCTTGCATGTTGGCATACAAACGAATAAGTAATGAAAAGGGCTTAATAAAGATCCCCAAAACCTCAATGGGAATCAGGATAATATATAAAGGGACTTTGGCATACCATTTCATTGATCCGCCTAAGGGGTCAAAAATGTGCAACCAATAGTCTTTTGTTCCGGTTAGGTTGGTAATTAAAAATGTCAATAGGGCAAGTCCAAAAGTAATGGCAATATTTCCAGTAACATTAACCCCTAGCGGTGTCAAGCCTAATAGATTTAAAAACCATATAAAAAAGAAAACAGTCAACAAAAAACTCATGTATTTGCCATACTTCTTTTCCCCAATATTGGGTCGAGCTATATCGTCTCTGATGTAGAGTACTATAGGTTCGAAAAAACGACCAATGCCTGCGGGAACTCCGCCATTTGCTGCATAGGATTGTCCCAGTTTTCGAAACAGCCAAAACATAAGTCCTGCTATTAATAGCATACTAGCCACTCCTTTCGTTATTGAAAAATCTAGCGGAGCCTCATTCAGCGCATGATGTTCCTCGTCATATTCAATTGCCCCTTCGGCATTCGTTTTATAAA
>RGZR01000051.1 GCA_010031465.1 Flavobacteriia bacterium | reverse complement strand
TATTTAGGTAATTTAATAGTATTATGTTTTTAAATGGGGTTCTGGATTTTATAATAGATAAATTTCACAAACTTTCTATTTTTTGAACAGTAATATCTTCATTAATATATAGAATAAATTTTTCAATGGCAACTATATTCATAGATTCTATTGCTTTAGCATAACTTAAAATTTGAATTTGGTCTTCCTGTCTTGGGGTTCCTGTTTTATAATCTAGAATTGCGGCTTTTCGATTTTCATAGAATACATTAATTCGATCGGGACGAAGTGTTTCTCCCTTTGGAATTAAAATTTCCTTTTCACAAAACACTTCTCCTCTTCCGTTAAAGAGGTGTTTTATCAAAGGGTGGGTAACAATTTTAATGCATTGTTCTTTAATAAGTTGCTTTTCTTCTGGAGTTAAATCGTATGGCTTCATTTCGTGTTGAAATGCATCTTCTACATCCTCTGCCGTTTTTATTTTGGCCATCATTTCGTGTAAAAAAAGACCGTACTGTTGTGCCTTTTGGGAGGGTAAGCTCAGAGGTTGATTAGCAACCAACTGCTTTTTCCATGATGTAGATTTTCGAAATAAAAGGTCCCGTATTTTTAGCTTTTTGTGCTGTGGTGGTTCTTCCCGTATTGCTTGTCTTACGGGATTCCCGAAAGTTATCCCCCCATCATCATTCCAATCTTTACCTATTGAATTTATAAAATTGGCGAAAAGTTGAGCATATGAAGGAGAAGATTCCGGACCGGTTTGCTGTGTAATAACATACAGTTGTTCTACCGCTCTTGTCATTGCAACATAGAGCACATTAACTTCATCAATAGCACTTTCACTACAAATCTTTTCATAAAGTTCGTTCCCTCTGGCTCCATATTCCATAAGGTCTTTAGAGAAGGTAAACCAACTCCACTTAATTGTACTTAGGTGACCCTCTTGAAAAGGAAACCATACTTTGGTTTTCGTATTAGGAAGTAAGGAGGTATCCAAGAATGGTAAAATTACTACCGGAAATTCAAGTCCCTTAGCCTGGTGTATTGTCATTACGGTTATGGCCTCTAATTGTTCTGGCATACTTACGCGAATAGTTGATGAACTCAAGTTCCAGTGGGATAGAAAAGCACTGGTATTCATTGTATTCTTTGCACTAAAAACAGAAACCTCTTCTAAAAAAGAAAGAACAAAGGGATCGGAAGGATTTATAAAAGGCAGATGTTCAATCCAATGTTCTAGACTATCCAAAAGCAGTAGTTCTTTTGAGGCTTTCCAGTCAAAATGCATATGGCCAAAGGAACATAATGAGGTAAAAAAGGAGGCCGTATTGAGATGAAGCACTTCCATAAGCGTCTTGTGGTAATCCTCCGATGACGAGTTGAGTTGTTCCCAATAGGCATCAAAAATAATTTTATGTTGTTCTGCATCGTTGGGTTGGATACTTAATTTTAGAAGGGCTAAAAGAACCTTAACTTGTAGGGATTTTCCTACAAGTAAGGCGTCTGAAGATAAGGTTGCTATATTGTTTTCAGCCAAAAAGGATACCATTTCATCCGATTGAACTTTTGTTCGAACCAAAATGGCGATTTCATTGTTGAGATATCCTTTTTCAAGAACTTCAGCCACTGCAGTAATTGTTTTCTCTAAATAAAGAGGAATTCGCTCGGGTTTTGTTTTGGTTTCAGGTATGGATTCTAATTTGACAAATCCTCCAGAAGATTTTAGTTTTTGTTGACTGTCTTCACCGTATACCTTTTTTAAAAAATCGGATTCAAAATGGGTTACAACAGATTTAAAAAAAGCATTATTAAAACGCACTATTTCTTCTCCCGACCGGTAGTTAAAACTCAAATTTTCAATTTCAGGTTGAATTTGAAAGGGGCTTTTCAATTGCAATAAATCCGCAAACTGATCTAAATCGCCACCACGCCAACGATAAATTGCTTGTTTTGGGTCGCCAACGAGCAAAAGTTTTCCTGATTCTCCTGAATGCATTTCGCTTTCTAAAGAATGGCCTATAAGGGGAACTAAATTTGCCCATTGCAATTTTGAAGTGTCTTGAAATTCATCAATAAAAAAATGGGAATAGCGCTCACCCATTCGCTCAAAAATATAGGGTGCATCTTGCCCTTGAACCAAGGTGTTTATTTTTTGATTAAAGCCAGACAACAGCTGTATTTCTTTATCCCGCTGCAAAGCAATTAATCGTTTTTCAATAGAATGCAATAAGACTCTGGGGGTCCAATTTTTTAACGTTTTCTGTAATAAACGTATAGTCCCTACTGCATTTTTAATCTTCAAATAGTACGCTAATAATTGCGGTTGGATCAAGTCAATTTTTGAAGCTTTATCTGAAGGGGTAGTCTTAGTGTACAATTCCTCATTTCCCCGTAACGACAATTCCAGTTTGTTTTTATATAAACCTTCCCATTTCCCTTGTTGCAGTTTTTCTATATGATTTTTTAATAGCCCTCTTTTAAAATCAGCTAGATCCAAATCCATTTCAGTCAATAGGGACACTATTGAGTTGACTTGATTTTGGATTTCTTGCTCACAGGTTTTGATTTCACGCGTAATCAACTCTACATCCAATAAATGATCTTCTGGTGTTTTTTCTTGAATTTCAGCTAAAGGAATCTGATCGTTTTCATTGACCAATAATGCGGCAAATTGATCTAATTCTTTTTGAATATCCCAACTGTTTTCTTGTCTGACTTTTTCATTGCTAAATTCCGTCAAAAGCGAGGTAATAAACGGATCCTTGCCTACATCGTGTATTATCGATTGAACGGTTTCTTGTAATAAGGGGGTGGCATCAGTAACCACCTCAAATCCGGGAGGTAAATTGAACTCTTTTGAAAACACACGTACTATCCGATGGGCAAATTTATCCAATGTGATCACGTCAAAAGATCCGTAATCAGCAATAAGATTTCTTAGGATAATGCGGGCTCGACGTTGCACCTCAAGGGGTTCAATGCTCAATTCTTTACTCAATTCGATCCGAATCTCATTTTCTTTAAAGGCTTCATTCGAAAGTTTCCAAAGCTGTTCTAAAATCCTACTTTTCATTTCGTTAACTGCTTTGTTGGTAAAGGTTAACGCCAACATGTGTCGGTAAGGATGCGGTTGTGTGGACTCCAACAAAAATTTTAAATAACGGTATACAAGGGTGTAGGTTTTTCCAGAACCTGCTGATGCTTGTATTAGATGAAAGCCCGTTTTATTCAAGGATTTTTTTATTTAAAAATAAGGCTTTTACGGGCGAACCTCTGATTCAGAAAAGAAATTTTATTTTTGCACTAAACTTTTAAACATATATTATGGCTTTTACACTTCCCGATTTACAATACGATTACAATGCCTTAGAACCGCATATTGATGCGCGTACTATGGAAATACATCATAGCAAGCACCACAATGGGTATACGACTAACCTCAACAACGCAATCGCAGGTACTGCTCTTGAGAACGAAACCATTGAATCCCTCTTAAATAATTTGGACCTAGACAATAAAGCGGTTCGAAATAATGGCGGTGGATTTTATAACCACAGCCTTTTTTGGAGTACCATGGGTCCAAATAAAGGAGGGCTTCCTACGGGAGCTTTAGCTCAAGCTATTGACGGTGCTTTTGGTTCTTTTGATGAATTTAAAGCTGCCTTTTCTAAAGCAGCGGCTACACAATTTGGCTCAGGATGGGCCTGGCTTTGTGTCCATAAAGAGGGAGAATTAAAAGTTTGTGCTACAGCCAATCAAGACAATCCTCTTATGCCCGGTATAGGTTGTGGTGGAACTCCCATATTAGGACTTGATGTTTGGGAGCACGCCTATTATCTTAACTATCAGAACAGACGTCCAGATTATATTGAGGCTTTTTTTAATGTGATTGATTGGGATGCTGTAGCGGTTCGTTACGCAGAAGGAGTTTAATCTTTTTTCTAAAAAATAAAAGGGAGGAATAAATTCCTCCCTTTTGCCCCAAATCTTACCATGAACTTAACCTACTTATGTTCTGGTGATACGAATATAGAAGGGTCGGCCTTGACTCATTCTTCAAACTCGTTTAAACGACCTTTTATTAGTTAAAGTGAAAATTGGTGGAATAGGGTTAAAAATAAAAAGGAGGAATAAATTCCTCCTTTTTGCCCCAAATCTTACCATGAACTTAACCTACTTATGTTCTGGTTCTTCAAAGATGATATAAGAAATTAGTTTCGTTTTATTAATTCGTTTAAAGTCGTTTTTTGTCGACAAAACGTCAATATGCTCTCTGGTTATTTTTCTCCACAAAGTTGATAAAGGCCTGATTTACTACTCGACATCCCCCAGGGGTTGGATAATTTCCGGTGAAATACCAGTCTCCCAAATTTTTTGGGCAGGCCGTATGTAAGCCTTCAACTGTTTGAAAGATAATTTCAACCTCGGCTTTTATACTGTCATTTTTAAGCATTTGAGCCATTTTTTTAGAGATCTGATCTGCAGTAAAAGGTGCGTATAGTGCTTTGACGTGATTTGGAGGGGTATGTTCTTGATTTTTACTGCTTTCTTTACACTTTGTATAGATAGAATCTATAATTTCTTTATGGCTTCCCCCCTCTTCATGTAAGGCCAGTGCCGCTCTAAAGGCAATAAACTCTTCCAATTTAGCCATATCAATTCCATAGCAATCAGGATAGCGAATTTGAGGAGCACTAGACACTACTACTATCTTTTTAGGTCCAAGCCGGTCCAGCATGCGTAAAATGCTTTTCTGTAAAGTCGTTCCTCTTACTATACTGTCATCAACAATTACTAAATTATCCGTAGGGGCAACAATCCCATAGGTAATATCATATACATGTGCCACCAGATCATCACGCCCGCTATCTTCAGCAATAAAGGTTCGTAGTTTTACATCTTTAATGGCAATTTTTTCAATTCTAGGCTTGAGGTTCAACAGTTTTGTTAACGACTCTATGTCCGGTTTTTCTTCTTTTTTAAGGGCTTCTTTAAAGGTAGTTCGGACATGATTTTGAACCGCCCCAATCAGTCCATAAAAAGAAGTTTCTGCAGTATTAGGAATAAAAGAAAACACGGTGTTTTCTAAATCGCCTCCGATGGATTTATGTACCAAAGGAAAAAGTGCGTCGCCTAAATCCTTGCGTTCTTGATAGATTTCAGCATCGTTTCCTCTTGAAAAATAAATTCTTTCAAAAGAACAGGCTCTTTTTTCTTTAGGTTCTAATATTTGTTTTACTGTAGCATCGCCTCCTTTTTTAGTAATTAGTGCACTTCCTGGATCAAGTTCTTTTATACTCGAAAAAGGAACATTAAACGCTGTTTGAATTGCAGGGCGTTCTGAGGTTACCACAACAATTTCATCATCAGTGTAATAATACACTGGACGAATCCCCACAGGATCTCGTAACACAAAAGAATCGCCATGTCCGAATAAGCCGGCCATCGCGTATCCTCCATCAAAATTCTTTGCCGATTTTCTCAAAATTTTGGAAATCTTTAACCGCTCAGCAATTAACGGTGAGGCTTCCATTTTTGAATACCCCTCTTGCCTGAGTTTTTTGTAAATCTTTGCTACAGCGTCATCCAAAAAGTGTCCAATTTTTTCCATTACCGTAACCGTATCTGCTTTTTCTTTTGGGTGCTGGCCTAACTCTACTAGGTTATTAAAAAGTTCATTTACGTTGGTAAGGTTAAAATTTCCTGCAACGATAAGATTTCGATGCATCCAGTTGTTTTGCCGTAAAAAGGGGTGTACACTTTCAATATTGTTTTTGCCAAAAGTACCATAACGAACATGGCCAAGCATCAACTCTCCTACATAGGGCACTTCTTGTTTTAATTGTTCTGAATTAGACAATAAGTTTGGACTTATTTCCAATTGTTTTTGAATCCGAGAATTAATGATTTTGAAAATCTTTTGAATGGGTTGGTTTTCAGCGGAACGCACACGGCTTATATAGCGTTGGCCTGGCATCATATTGTATTTAATACTCGCAAATCCCGCTCCATCCTGCCCTCGATTGTGCTGCTTTTCCATCAACAAATACATTTTGTTGATTCCGTATAACGCGCTTCCGTATTTTTCTTTGTAAAAAGACAGCGGTTTTTTTAACTGTAATAGGGCAATTCCACATTCGTGTTTAATCGCGTCGCTCATTGAATTTTACGTTAGGTGATTTCTATTTCAAACTCGGTTAGGGCTTTAAAAGCCTCTATTCTTTGATGCAATTGTTTTGGCGTTAAGGACGCTAGGGCTTCTGTCCCAAATTGTTGTACCGTAAAGGAAGCCATAGCAGAACCCACAACCATAGCTGATTTCATGGCTTCAAACGAAAGGGTTTGGTATTGAGTTAAAAAACCAATAAATCCACCAATAAAACTATCACCAGCTCCTGTTGGATCAAAAACTTCTTCTAAAGGCAAACCGGGTACACAAAATATTTGGTTTCCATGAAAAAGCAAAGCCCCATGCTCTCCTTTTTTAATGATAACAAAATCCGGGCCCATGGCCTGAATAATTTTTGCGGCTTCTACTAAAGAATGTGTTCCCGAAATTTGACGGGCTTCTTCATCGTTTATCGAAAGTACATCAACCTTGTCAATAACCTCATCCAATTTTTCACGATACCCCTCTATCCAAAAATTCATCGTATCCATAACCACAAGACTCGGCTGTTCAAGCTGTTCTAATACGGCAAGCTGAAGGTTGGGATCCAGATTTCCTAGAAGGACCATACTGGCATCCTTGTAGTGGTCTGGAACTATGGGTTTAAATTTAGTTAATACGTTGAGTTGTGTATCTAAAGTGGTTCTTGAATTAAGGTCGTTGTGGTATTTACCGCTCCAAAAAAAAGTCTTTTCCCCTTTAATAATTTCAACTCCAGTTAGGTCTAACCCTTTTGATTTTAATAGTGAAATATGGGATTCATCGAAATCTTCGCCTACCACAGAGACCAATCCACAGTCTACTTTAAATTGTGAAGCCGCTAAGCCTATATAGGTTGCACATCCCCCTAAAATTTTCCCCGTTTTACCAAAAGGGGTTTCTATAGCATCAAAGGCCATAGTGCCTAGGGCCAACAATTTAGAATTCATCCTACAAAAATAAAAAACTCTGCTGGGCTAGAGTCATTAATTTACGAACATTTACAATTTGTAATGAACAAAAATTTCAACTGTCTTTGCGATTTGATTCCATAGCTTGGAATCCTAAATCGGGTACTAAGTTATCGCCCTTTGCAGCTTGAACTGCAAGAGCATCGCAACGTTCATTTTGTGGGTGCTGATTGTGTCCTTTAATCCAGGTAAATCGGACATGATGTTTTCGATACACCTTGAGAAACCGTTTCCATAAATCGACATTCTTTTTTTCCTTAAACCCGGTTTTTTCCCATTGAAAAACCCATTTTTTTTCCACAGCATCTACCACATACTTCGAATCGGAATAAACAACAACCTCTATGGGGGCTTTTTTTAACGCCTCGAGTCCTACAATTACTGCTAACAATTCCATCCTATTGTTTGTAGTTCGAGTATACCCTGACGAAAATTCTTTAATATATCCTTTACCAACCCATTCTAAAATTATTCCATAACCTCCGGGGCCAGGGTTTCCCAAAGAGGATCCATCGGTAAAGAGGTTAATTTTTTTGGTAATCATCCTCTCTCTCATTTAGTAAAGTGGCTATCACTCTAGGAAAATGTTCATATTCAAGAGCATGAACTTTAGCCGCAATCTCCTTTACATCGTCTGAAGCTTCAAGAGCTACTTTGGCTTGATGTATAAAAGCGCCTCTATCGTATTCTTCATTTACAAAGTGAATGGTAATCCCGGTTTCCAGTTCTCCGTTTTCTTTTACGGCTTGATGAACGTGATTTCCGTACATCCCTTTTCCGCCATATTTGGGCAATAACGCAGGGTGGATATTAATAATTTGATTGGGGAAATGGGTAATCCAATCAGGTCCTATCTTCCATAAAAACCCAGCCAAAACTATCCAATCAGGTTTTAGCAACTGAACTTCCGCTAATAAGTGCCCATTAGTGAACTCTTCTCTAGAAAACACACTTACCTTTATTCCAAGTCTTTGGCCTCTTTCTATAACACCTGCCTGAGGATTATTGGTAAGAACGCCTAGCCATTCCACTTTTTTATCTTGTTCAAAAAAGTGAACAATATTTTCGAAGTTTGACCCATTACCCGAAGCAAAAAACAATATCTTTTTTACCATTCCCTCTGCCTTTCAAATGCTAAAGATACGGTATTGCCTTAAAGGTCTTTTTTAGAACACATCAAAAATTTGCATAATTAATCTACTAATTATTGTATTCCTTTAAAGTTTTATACTTTTGTCATTACTTTTAATAACAAATTAAATTTATTATGTCAGACATTTCTGCAAGAGTAAAAGCCATTATAGTTGATAAACTAGGGGTGGATGAAAATGAAGTTGTTGATGATGCAAGCTTTACAAATGATTTAGGAGCTGATTCATTGGATACCGTGGAGTTAATCATGGAATTCGAAAAAGAATTTGACATTCAAATTCCTGATGACCAAGCAGAAAACATTTCTACTGTAGGTCAAGCCATTAAATTTATTGAACAAGCTGAGTAATTAGGTTTTATGGAACCAAGACGTGTAGTCGTTACCGGATTGGGAGCCTTAACACCCATTGGAAACACCCTCTCAGCTTATTGGGAGGGCTTGTTATCAGGTACTAGCGGGGCTGCTCCCATAACCTATTTTGATCCAGCCCTTTTCAAAACTCAATTTGCGTGCGAATTAAAAGATTTTGATCCTCTAAATCATTTTGATCGTAAAGAGGTCCGTAAATACGACCGATTTGCACAATATGCCTTAGTTTCTGTTGAAGAAGCCTTACAAGATGCACATCTTGATGTGGAATCTGTCGACAAAGATCGAGTAGGTATTATTTGGGGGGCAGGAATAGGAGGTCTTGAAACTTTTCAAAATGAAGTGCTCGAATTTGCGGCTTCAAATGAAAACCCAAGATTTAATCCTTTCTTTATTCCTAAAATGATTGCGGATATTGCTCCTGGGCTTATTTCAATAAAATACGGTTTTAGGGGCCCTAATTTTGCAACCGTTTCTGCTTGTGCTTCCTCTTCAAACGCAATGATTGATGCCTTAAATTATATCCGATTAGGATATGCGGATATCATTATCACGGGTGGATCAGAAGCAGCAGTAACCAAAGCGGGTATTGGTGGATTTAATGCCATGCATGCTTTATCAAAAAGAAATGACGATCCGAAAACGGCCTCTCGCCCTTTTGATAAAGACCGAGATGGATTTGTTTTAGGAGAAGGAGCCGGAGCTTTGGTATTTGAATCCTACGAACATGCTGTTGCCCGAGGCGCAACCATATATGCTGAAATTGCTGGAGGCGGATTATCTGCCGATGCACACCATATGACAGCTCCTCACCCCGATGGCCTTGGAGCCATTAAAGTAATGGAGAATTGCTTGCGTGATGCCCACTTAAAGCCTACAGATGTAGACGCTATCAATATGCACGGTACCTCAACGCCTTTGGGAGACATTGCTGAATCCAATGCCATTTTGCAGGTATTTAAAGAACATACCTACAAATTGAACATCAATTCAACAAAGTCAATGACGGGCCACCTTTTAGGTGCTAGAAGCCATTGCTTCTATTTTAAGCATAAAGCACAGCATCGTACCCCCTACCATCAATCATCAAACGCCTGATGAAAATATTGATCCCAACATCAACTTTACTTTTCATAAAGCACAAAAAAGAGAGGTAAATGTGGCGCTATCTAACACCTTTGGGTTTGGAGGACACAATGCCTGTGTTTTATTTAAAAAGATATCTTATTACTAAGTGAAATTTTTACACTACTTTAGAAATCCCCGAATGCGTTCATCAGGGGATTTTTTTGTGCAACTCAACCTAAAACTTGGCATTAAGCCAAAAACTAAGAAACTTTTTAAAGAAGCCTTTACCCATAGTTCTGTAAACTTAAAAAATGAGGAAGGCAATTCGTTGAATTATGAACGCTTAGAGTTTTTAGGAGACTCCTTGTTAAATATCGTTGTAGCTGAATATTTATTCTTTCAGTTCCCCGAATCACAAGAAGGAGCATTAACCAAATTGAGAGCAAAAATTGTAAGTAGAAAACAATTGAATTTTATTGGGAAAGAAATGGGGCTTATAGAACTAGCCGCATTGGCTCCACGCCATTCTCAAACAGGTGATAATATTCATGGTAACCTTGTCGAAGCCCTTGTTGGCGCGCTATTTGTTGATCAAGGCTATCAAAAAACAAAAGCGTTTACCTTACGTCATATTATTGACCCCTATATTGATATAGAAAATCTAGAAACCTTAGTGTTGAGTTACAAAGCGTTTTTAATTGAGTGGGGGCAAAAAGAAAAGAAAAAGATTCACTTTGAAACGTCAAGTGATAATGGTCTTGATCCGAATGTAAATTTTTCGTGCCAAATTTTTATAGACGACAAAGCCATCGCTAAAGCGAGAGCACTATCGAAGAAAAAGGCAGAAGAAAAAGCAGCACGAATAGCTACTCATGCCCTAAAGATTAAACCTCTTGCTGAACATGGCCATTAAAAGACACCTTTTGACTTTAGAGGAGGATACTAAAACGCTTTATGTTCTTGCCATTCACAGCGAATCAGAAGATTATCAACTGGCTTTTCAATTAAACAAACACTGTAACACTTCGTTTAAACGGAGTAAAGATGACATTAGCAACTCCCAAAATGTATTGTTTTCTCGCTTTATCTGGGAGGATCTGGCTTATGACACGCAATACGCTCTATTGTCTAATAAAAAGCAAATTGAATCACCAGCCATCGCAATAAATAGTACGGCTTTATTTGACCTTCCTGTAAGAAATCAAGTATCTTTGTTCCCTGAATTTAAACAGGTTGATTTTTTTATCGTTTCAAACGATCAAACCGCTATAGAGACACTATTTGAGTCACTAAAATTGCTTCCCATAGTTTCAACGGCATATCCCGTATCTGTAGCCCAATTTAAAAATCGATCCCATCTAATTTTTGAATCATGAATTCAATTAAAAAAACTAAAATAGTAGCTACCCTAGGGCCTGCAACTTCATCTGAAGAGGTTCTTGAAAAGATGATACTGGCTGGGGTTAATGTTTTTCGGATCAATTTTTCTCATGCAGATTATGATGATGTTGCTCAACGCATTCAAATGATTCGTAATGTTGATCAAAAACTAAATACCAATACGGCCATTTTGGGTGATTTACAAGGCCCTAAATTACGCGTAGGTAAAATGGAAGAAGGTGCCGAAGTACATCCCGGTGATGAGGTTGTTTTTTTAACAGATAAGCCCTTTGTTGGCAACGCAAAAAAAGCCTACATGAATTATCAAAATTTTCCAAAAGACGTCTCCCCAGGGGAACGTGTTTTGTTAGATGATGGAAAATTAATTTTTGAGGTAAAAGAAACCAACAAATCAAACGAAGTAAAGGCCGTTGTCATTCAAGGAGGGCCGTTCAAGTCAAATAAAGGGGTCAATCTGCCAAACACGAAAATATCGCTACCTGCACTAACCGTAAAAGACATTGAAGATGCAAAATTTATATTTACTCAAGATGTGGATTGGATTGCACTCTCTTTTGTTCGGCACAGTCAAGATTTAATTGACCTGCAGGAGTTAATGGCAAAGCATACAGACGTTAAAATTCCTATTGTAGCGAAAATAGAAAAGCCCGAAGCCATAGAAAATATCGATAAAATTATTGCCTACTGTGACGGACTAATGGTTGCTCGGGGTGATTTGGGTGTTGAAGTACCTGCAGAAGAAGTGCCTTTAATTCAGAAACGATTGGTGCTTTTAGCTAAAAAAGCGCGTATTCCTGTCATAATTGCTACCCAAATGATGGAAACTATGATCGATAGTCTAACCCCTACAAGAGCAGAAGTAAACGATGTGGCAAACTCTGTTATGGACGGTGCTGATGCCGTAATGCTATCAGGAGAAACGTCTGTGGGCAAGTACCCTGTAGAGGTCATTAATACGATGTCTAACATTCTGCGTTCAGTTGAAAATTCGGAATTAATTCGGGTTCCTCAAGAACCGCCCACCCTTCGTACGAAACGATTTATTACAAAATCCATTTGTTATCATGCTGCTCACTTAGCAAATGATATAAAAGCTACGGCTATTTGTACCCTAACCAATAGTGGGTATACCGCCTATCAAATTTCAGCGTGGCGACCCTTAGCCCATATCCTAGTGTTTACTTCGAATAGACGAATACTCAATCAATTAAATTTACTCTGGGGTGTAAAAGCCTTTTTTTACGACAACCTAAAAAGTACAGACAAAACGGTGGAAGAAATCAACCACATTGCCTTAGAGAAAGGATATGTTGAAAAAGAAGACATGTTGGTCAATTTAACCGCTATGCCTATCGAATCCCGGGGAATGGTTAACACACTCCGTATTTCTATAATTTAAATTAGAAAGGGATTTCCAATTGAGGTCGGTTTTTTTTAGGAAGGGGCTCTTTTTTAGGAGCTGCTTTTGTGTTTAAATTCGACACAGAAATTCCTATTAATCGAACTGAATTCTCAAGTTTTTCTTGGTATAAAAGCTCTTTTGCCTTTTCAAAAAGAAGCGCTTTGGTAGACAAATAGTAATCGCCCGTATTGCTTCGGGTTTGTATTTTAAAATCGCTATATTTCAACTTAAGGGTTAGGGTTTTTCCCGCTACATTGTTTTTTTGTAGCCTTACTTCTAAGAGTTCTGAAAGTGTTTTCAGTTTGTCTTCCAGAAATAACTCGCTACTTAAATTGGTGTCAAAGGTCCGCTCTACACCAACAGATTTGGGTATACGTGATGGTTTCACAGGGCTATTATGTATGCCCCTAACCACATTAAAATAATGAATTCCGGCTTTGCCAAAGTGAGTGGATAAAAATTCCTGTGATTGTGCTTTTAACTCTTTTCCCGTATAAAT
>RGZR01000006.1 GCA_010031465.1 Flavobacteriia bacterium | reverse complement strand
GTCTTTATTAAAACTTTTTCTTTTACACTAAAGTAAACAAATCAAACTTTTTTTCAGGTACATTAGCCCAACTCAAGCTTATCATAAAGCTTGAGTAGGATGAGTTCTATAGGGGTTTAGGGAATACAGGGCTGAAGTGAACTATTTTTTTGTACATTCTATATTCCTTTTAAATGATTATATTTTTACTCATACAATGGATATAAAAAGACAAATCAAGACATCTTCAATTTTTGCATTTTCACTTTTAGCGATGCTTCAGTTTTCCTGTCAAAAAAAGACAAAGCCATCCATTGAATCCCTTGAAATGCCTCTTTTATACGTAGCACAATATACCTCTAAACCTCCTAAAATTGATGGTATTATAGACTCAACTTTATGGGGAAAAACAGCATGGTCGGATACTTTTATTGATATTGAAGGGGTTATAAAACCCAAGTACGACACGCGAATGAAAATGATTTGGGACGAACAAAACCTTTATATATTGGCACAATTAGAGGAGTCCCATATTTGGGGAAATCTAAAACAACGCGATACAGTCATTTTTTACAACAATGATTTTGAAGTATTTTTGGACCCTAACGGTGACACACATCAATACATCGAATTAGAAATCAATACTCTAAATACAGTCTGGGATCTTTTTTTAGAAAAACCCTACCGCAACAGTGTAAAAGTAGACAACCAATGGAACATTGAGGGGCTTCAAACAGCGGTGGCTATTGAGGGAACAATAAATGATCCGTCGGACATCGACAAGCACTGGATTGTGGAAATTGCCCTGCCTTGGAAGGGTCTTAAACGAGGAAATCCAGACGCTCAAATTCCGAGAAATACCTTTTGGCGAATAAATTTTTCTAGAGTGAATTGGGAGCATAGCATACTTAATAATCGTTACGAACGAAAAAAAGACGAACAGGGTAAATTTTTAAAAGAATTTAACTGGGTTTGGAGCCCTCAATACGTTATCAACATGCATGAGCCGGAACGGTGGGGCTATGTTTTTTTTGCAGAGGATTCAACAGATCAACAGGCTATAGTACACCCCGAAAATGCTCAGCTGATCCAATGGATGTATGCTCAGTATAGAAACAAATTGTCACGTGCCAAACAAAATAAAGTAGACGACTCAATTGTTGCTACTTTCTGGAACGAAAAAAAGGTAACATTTAAAAAGCAAACCATTCAGGATACTGTCTATTGGGCCACAACAAACCCTAAAACAGGAGAAGTTTATCAAATTCGGTACGATGGAAAATTACGGATTCAAAAGCAGAATTGAACAAACAACAAAGGTATCGTTCCTTTCTAAAGAATACTTTCAAAAGTTACTTTTGTAGCACTCCTATTTCTTCTTCAGTTTAAATTTAAGAATCCCAAAAGAGTTGAATTATGAGGATTAACTCGTAAATTTTAAAATCGTAATATTGAGAAAATCTAAGACTAGCAAAATAACACTATAGATTAAATATGCCTCTTAATGTAATATAACGCGGCTGAATAAAGGTAAGGGTGCTGAACACAGACACATCATTAGCACTGTTACGCACCTGGTTTTCAATATTTAAAATATTGGTCCCCTTTAATTGAAACTCCCATTTAGAGTCTTTATTTTTTCTATAACTCACACTGGTATCCCAACTCTGGAAGGATTGTTTTTCATTACCAATATCTTGTTGGGTATAACTATACTCGGAAAGAAGAGTTATTTTTTCTATAATATAGGCATCAAATTCAATAGAAGGGGATTTTACTATAAATTGAGTTTCTCTATTGCCTTGATTATTATTTATTATACTATGACTATATCTTAGGCGAACATTGGGGGCTACTTTAAAATTTGTTCTTATCTCAGGAGTATATGTTTGGGTAAACCCAGTATTGAGCGAAGGACGCCCTTGAACAAACTGATTAATTTTACTATAATTAAACGCTGAATTTAGGCTTGCCCTTATCCTTCCAAAAGTGCGCTGAAGTCTTCCAAAGGCATTAAAATTCTCGTCTGCAAAACTTGAATTAAAAAAAGTACTCGTGCGAATGATACTTTCAAAGTTTGTTAAACTCCGTATTTGATCAATATTGTTATTGTAGGATAATCGAGCAAATACATTAGTGTAGTTGAATAAATTAAAGCTACTATAGAGTAAACTAACATTGTGAGAAAGTGCATTTTGTAAGTCTGGCGCCCCGTATTGGATGCTGTTATAATTGTTAAGCACAAGTCCTTTCGCTAATCGGGTTACATCTGTAAATTGATTTTGCATTCGATAACTTAACGTTATTGATTCGCTTTTCTTAAGTTGAATACGGGCCTCAAAATCAGGCAATAGGCGAATAAAGTTATCTTCAATCACAACATTAAACTGTTCATTTTTGTTTCCATAGGCATGTACTGAAAAGCCGGGTGTGAACGTGAAAATGCCGCTTCTAAATCGATAATGTGCACCCAAATAAAAATCACTAAAATTGTATTGTACGTCGTTGTTGGAAAGACCTTCATTAAATAATGGAGTTGGATTGAACGTAGTCACATCAGACAAAAATTGAAATATTGACGAATCAAATGCTTGATGACTTACAATGGACCCCACTGTAAGGTTAAGGTTGCTTTTTTGGTTTATAATGTGGTAATAGTCCACTTTAGCATCCAATTGATTGGAAAAAATTGTTCTGTTTTGACCTAAATTAAAGTCAGAAAAAGAGGGATCTAATCCTAGCGCGGCAGCTGTTGGGTAAAAAGGGTTAGTCTCTCCCGTATTAACTAAAATAGCGTTGTAGAATGGATTTTCATTTTTGATTAAATGTTGCCCCTCAAAAGCAAAAATATTGTCTTCATTTAAGGTGAAATAATAATTCAAATTTTGATTTAAAGAAAAAGGGGTTACTTCCTCGGCTTGAACCGTATTGCCAATTACGGAAGAAAAAACATTTTGATTTTGTGAATCATCAGCCCCTCGAACAAACAAATCATAATCTAATTGATTATTAAAATTGGGCTTGTAGGAGGCGTTTAATTTAAGAAGTGCTTGATTGGAACGTTCGTTATTGGTTTGATTTGTAGTTTCATCTGGAATCTGTATTCCCGCATCAATATAGTTTATAAACCGATCTTCTCTGGCCTCTACAAGGCTAGAGCTAAAAATCAAAAACCCTGTAAAATCAACTTTATCATTAGGAGAATAATTAAAATTTGTAGTGGCTAATTTGTTTTCTACACGAAGTGCATTCCGCTGATTTGTTAAAAAATTTAGACTGTTATCACCTAGGTTGATATTTGTTCCACTCTGACTACTGGGAGAGCGAAATCCTCCCGTAAATCCTCGAATGTCTCTAGCCGTCAATGCAACCTCACCGGTATTGTTGAAATCACCAATAAAATTTATAGTGTATTTAGGACTATAATAGAAAAGTTTGGGCTGGAATAGATACAGGGTCTCATCAGGGGCATTTCCCCCCCCTAATGTAACATTACCAAACCAAAATTGTTCGTCTCCGGATTTGAGTTTAATGTTTATGGCAATATTATCTTGATTATTTCTAACGCTTTGTAGTTGACCCACTTCTCCGTAATTTCTTAATACTTGTATTTTGTCAACAGTACTTGAAGGGATATTTTTAGTGGCAATTTTAGTGTCGCCCTCAAAAAAGTCTTTCCCATTTACCATAAGCTTATTTACAACCTTACCCTCAACCTCAATCTGACCATTTTCATTAATTTCAACTCCCGGTAATTTATCCAGTATATCTTCTAATTTTCGCTCTGATCCATTTTTGAATGAATCGGCGTCATAGATTAAGGTGTCTCCACGAACCACAACAGGCATTTTTACCACCACCTCATCTAATTGAATATCTGCCCGTAAAATGTATTCTTTATGAACGTCCTCCTCAAGTGTTGTTAAAATATCATTAACAGTTTGCAACCCCAAAGCACTGACCTGTATTTTATATGTTTTTTGTTTTTTCAGTTTGAGGGAAAAAACACCATCTTCCTTTGTGATTGTATAAGCGTCAAGAGATTTGGTTTCTTGATCTATAGCCACCAAACTAGCGTTATTTAATGGGTTTTCTAGACTATCTCTAACAACCCCATAAAAAGTGATTTCTTGAGATTTTAATCCATAAAAACTCAATAAGGATAAAAGGAATATTATTTTTTTCAATGTATATAGTATATAATTGAATTTAATTGCGTCTACGTCCGCCGTAGCTATTTCGCATCTCAGTCATTTTTTCTACCATTGTTGCACGATAGTCAGATTTTGTAATTACCAATCCTTTTTGAGGAGGTTCAATTGTTTCTCGTTGTTTAGGATTGATTAAAATCTCATAACACAACATTGTAGTATTGTCTGCACTTACCTCTAGTATAAGTCCGGGTAAACCCCAAAATTCTGCGGGACCGTGTTTCACAGGAATTTGCAAAGTATACCAAGCTTCTATTTGGGTCAACCGAACATCTGCTTCAGCGGTTGATGCGGCATTATTAGTCATGTCTTCCCATGAAAAATTAAACCATGACAACTCTGTCGAAGGTACCACAGCAGTGGCTTTAAAGCAAGTGTATCCGCCAATTTCTCTAACTTCACTTTCCATATTCCATTCAAAGGGTTGCAGTTGATCTTTAACCAAGAATCGTTTTCCGTAAAATTCTTGAGTCTGTACCAGCGTATTATTTTCTACATCCTTGTATTGTTCTCCTCTAGAAAAGTTAGCTCCCCAACTATCCGTTGCACCCGAAATGGCGTCAATTTTTTCATCCTCGGTAAAGACAGATTCCGTAGTGTTAAATTTCAGCACATAAGTTTTTTCTAATCGATCTTTTAACCGCTCTTTTATTTGGTTTTTTTGTGCTTCACTCATACGGGCACCCCAGTTTCCAAGTTCCATTTTTGTTTTTGAAAAATAAGAAGCCCTTCCCTGAAAATCTTGGGCAAACGTGTTGTTAATGCATAACAAGGGCAGGAGTGAAAGGAAAATATATCTTTTCATAACAGCTTTTTTAACAAAGATAATTAATCATAAACATAATTCTATAAATGTTTTTAATAAGCAAGAACAGTTCTAGGCCTTAAAAGAGGACAAAAAGCCCCGAAACAACCTAAAACGAAGTTGATGAAATCAAAATTTCTGATGCTTACAAAAAGGAACAATTCAATTTGTTCGGTTCAAATTCATTTAATAAGAAAGGGAATCACCGACGCAATTAATTTGCCAAAGTGGATTGCAGAAAACGGTTAACCTCCAGCCAATGGATAAAAGCTTCAAACCATCGATTACTGGTGCGATTGGGATTTCCCAAACCAAAACCATGCCCTCCGTTTTGATACAAATGAAATTCTACCGGTCGTCCTGCTTTAAACCATGAATCTATAATTCCAAATTGAGAACGAAATAAAAAATCATCTGTTGCTATGACGTTAAACATTGGAGGGGCATTTTCAGGGACATCTACAGCTCCCATTCCTCCATAAATAGGACCAATAAAGGCCAGTTTCATCGTTTTGGAATACAAGGTGGAATGCATTGTAAGTCCGGCCCCTGCAGAAAAACCAATCATGCCAATGCGCGCTGTATCTACTCCCCATTCTTTAGCATTGTTTACAATCATGGCATAAGCAGCTTCGGCATCTTCTAGTTGATTGGAAAGGTCTCTTTGTAGTGGTGATGGCGGCGGCGTTTCTGTTGAACCCTCATCAGTTTTAGCGGGTTCTGGACGTGGGCGGTTCATCCATGCTGCAAAATCATCTAACGATTTCTGGGTAGGATACAAACGATATTTTAAAACAAAAGCGGCAATGCCTTGTTTAGCCAAAGCCTCGGCCACTTCCCAGCCTTCATTACCCATTGACAGCCATCGAAACCCTCCACCAGGAGCAACAATTACAGCAGCACCATTAGCAGTTCCTTTTTCTGGCAAAAAGGGGGTAAGAGTGGCCTTAGAAATGTTTCTAGCCATAGGGTCGCCCCATTGTCTAAACCAACTTTCAGGCGCGGGTTGGTTTTCAACATTGCCTGTGTTTAGGGGGATTGCGTTTGGCTCATAAGGAGCGTCTAAGGGATAGATGGTTCCGTCTTGTGCGTAGCCCAAAAAGGCGAAACATTGGAGTCCGATCAATAGAAAGTATAGGGATGATTTTAAAGAAAGTTTTTTCATTGGTTTTTCATTTATTAGAGTTCTTACTGAGAAGCGATACGTAGTTAAAAGCTAGGGTTGATTTATTATGGGCTTTACTTTTTCAGCGATAAGCTGCATAGTCTTCTTAAGTTGATTATGGGTAAGGTTGGCATTGTCGAGTTGAAATGTGAGGCGTTGAATTCCTCCCAGTGCGGTACTATGACCTAAGATTTTTTCTGCTATTTCTTCGGGATCACCCACCAAAAGGGCCCCTGTTCTTCCATTTTGTGCAGCAAAGCGTTCAAAGGTAACGGGCGGCCATCCCCTTTCTTTGCCTATCCTTGTAAAGTTATACGCATAGCCAGGATAATATTCTTCAATAGCTTGGTCTTTTGTTTCCGCAACATAGCCTAAGGAATGTATCCCTACTTTTAATTCTTCAGGGGAAAAACCGGCTTGTTCACCCGCCCTTCTGTAAAGATCGACCAAGGGTTTAAAACGATGAGTTTCACCTCCAATAATCGCAATCATTAAGGGCAGCCCTAGGCTGCCTGCTCTGACAAAAGAGGCTGGGGTTCCCCCCACGCCTAACCATACCGGGATTTTCTCTTGATATGGTCTAGGAGTAATCCTTTGGTTTTGCAATGGGGCACGAAACCTGCCCGACCAATTGATGATTTCTTCTTCTTGAATTTTAAGTAACAATTCTAGTTTTTCAATAAAAAGGGCATCATAATCTTCAAATTCATATCCAAATAAGGGGAAAGACTCTGAAAAAGAGCCCCTACCAACCACCATTTCCGCTCTGCCAGAACTCAACAAATCTAAGGTGGAATAGTTTTGAAAGACACGTACAGGATCTGCCGCACTTAAAACGGCTACAGCACTTCCCAAACGAATATTTTTTGTTTTGGCTGCTGCTGCTGCAAGAATCATATGGGGGGCAGAATCCAAAAACTCTTCACGGTGATGTTCACCTATTCCAAAGAAATCCAGACCCACTTGATCCGCATATACAATACGATCAATTAATTCAGAAAGCGCGTTAACCCGATCTTTAGTTGAAGGCACTCCTTGGGTTATGTCTACTGCGGCAAAACTATCTACTCCTATTTCCATTTTTCTTGTTCACTACGCATTTTAATTCGATGAATCTACTCAAAGTTTAGAATCAATAGAATTAGACAGGATTTTTTTTAGGAGTTGACGTTTGCTGATTTGAATTGGGGTTTGATCACCTACTTGAGTAAAATATAGTTTTCGACGAATATACCTTGGCGGAAATCCCACCTCAATAGTTGTAGGAGAAAATGTTGCTGGGCGAAAGGTTACCTCATTTTTTCTGTACACTTTTAAGGTATCTAAGTCATAGAGTAAAGACAAATACCCCACATTAAACTTTTTTTTACTTTTATAGTAGTAGGGCAAGAAATAATATTCTTCGGAATCAAAAGTGACAACTTTTGACAGGGCTTTTTCTACATTTTTTTGTTCCTCATCTGGGGAATTTTTGAATTCAAATTCATCTGCATATAAATCGTAACGCAACAGAACGTTTTCCGCATTAATTTTCCCTACAGAAAAAGCATCATCATAATAACGCTCTCCCTTAATTTTTCCATCCCACATTGATTTAAATCGCTCCGATTTCAATTTGGTACTTGCATTAACGCTGTCCCCTAAAAGGTTGCGCATGTACTGTTGAGCCATCCCGCTATGGACAACAATTATCCAGAAAAAAAAAGAGAAGAAAAGCTTCATGGATTAGTCCATTATAAAGGGAACTTCCATGGCAGTAGGACCAACGTCTTTTTTGGATTCTTTTACCATGCGTTCTACTTCAAGCATCAGCTTTTTATTTTCTATCACAATTCCGTCTTTAATGGTATGAACAATCCCACCCTTTCGCACCATTTCACCTGTAGGCTCAACCGTTAATGCTCCGAAACTGTACATGTTTCTTAAGTTATAAAGCGGACTTTCGTTTACAATTATTAAGTCAGCAGTATAGCCCGGACGAACCAAACCTAGTTTCTCTTGACGTAACGTTTTGGCGCTGTTTAATGTAGCCGCTTTTAGCACTTCTAATGTATGCATTCCTGTTTCTCTTAATAACTGAAGTTCACGAATATTTGAAAACCCCGGAGTAGCAAAAATGTAGCTGTCGTCTGTTCCATAAGCCACTCTTCCCCCTCGCTTGTTAAATTCAAAGATTAAATTGCCCCAGAGATTAAATGCTTTTGACCAATAATATTCATCATCGCTAGTCCAATCGTAATGATAAGCACCGTGGTAATTTGGATCTGGACCATTACGTTCAATTAATAATTGATGGGTGTATTTTTTATGCCAGGGTAAACTTTGCGCTCTGAGAATATCACGATTTGCTTCATAAACCACTCGAGTAGGAAGCATGGTTACGCCATAGTAAACCAAAGAATCAGCCACTTCTGTTAGAAGACGTTCTTCATTCGTTTGCGTCCAAACTTTACCAGCTTGTCTAAACCGTTCATTTTCATCATTGTAATTGTAAGTAGGTTTAAAATCTTGTACCTGTCTATCTAAAGCGGACTCAGCATAGGCATAATGGTGCTCAATCATGGTTACCCCAAGGCGGGCTGCATCAACAGCTTGTGTAACAGCGGTTGTGCTGGGTGGAATATGGTAAGTGGTAATACCGCCATTGGCTTTAACTTCTCTACAGACGGCTTCGAGCAGTTCTTGACTCCAGCCTAAATTTCCTGCATTTACCACATGCGCCCCTTTGGCAAACATTTGTTTTACTACTTCAGGAGCATTCTTTGGGTCGTCTAATGCCACAGGGTCAAAGTTGGTCATTGCACCATACCCCCAAATGGGGAAAAGTTTGGGGGCCAGAATTTTATTTTGTTTACTTTTTTTCGCCTCTTCCATACCTGCCTCAAGACCTCTGTCTGAACCTGGAACCATAGTAGTGACTCCGTGAGCCAATTTCATATAATAAACGTATTCAAGGGGCATCGGATCGGTTCTCAGGTGCATATGAAGATCAATCATTCCTGGGAGTACGTATTTCCCAGTAGCATCGATTACTCGATCACCTTCTTCTCTTTTTACGTCCCCTCTTGATTTGGCAGTTACAGGGTCAAAAGGAATCATATCCGTAATTTGATCTCCTTTAATAACAATGTCATAAGGACCAACAGGAGGACCTCCATGTCCTGGAATTACCATTGCTCCGCGAATCACTAATTTTTTATAAGGGCCATGGGCTAATCCATTAAATTTTTCTTGCGCATGTAAAGTCGCGGTGATGAAAAACAGAAAGGAAATAACCGAAATTAAAATTTTCATAGTATGAAGTGTTTTATCAAACAAGGTACTAAATTCAAAAGTTTTTTGGGAAGAAAAATTTGACCAAGATCAAATATATTTCACTAAATTGGATCTTAAATATCTAATTATGAAACGCTTAAGCACACTTTTTTATGCCCTAACGGGGGTACTACTTTTGGGGCTCTTTTTTTCCTCTTGTTCAAACCAGCAAAGGAATATTTTTGAGGTAAGCTATGATTCAAGTCTTGCCAAAGAACCCTTTGACGGTCGACTGTTAGTAATGATTTCAAAAGATGCCATGACTGAGCCGAGGTTTCAAATTAATGATTCGGATCAATCAGCCGTCATAATTGGAATTGATGTTGAAGACTGGGAAGCAGAAGAACAGGTTTTGTTTAGCGAAAACACCTTAGCCTATCCCATAGATCAATTAAAAGACCTTGAAGAAGGAGAGTATTATGTTCAAGCTTTACTTCACAAATACGATACTTTTACGCTCTCTAATGGGCATACAGTTCAACTCCCCATGGATCAGGGAGAAGGGCAACATTGGAACATAAGCCCACAAAACATATACAGTAAACCCCAAAAAATGAGGATTTCAAAAAAGGGAAATGCTCCGTTAAAAATCCAGATTACAGAAGAAATCCCTGCAATACCCCCTGTAGAAGATTCAGAGTATGTTAAACACATCAAAATAAAAAGTGAGTTACTGTCTGATTTTTGGGGACGCCCCATGTACCTCCAGGCAAATGTTTTAGTTCCTGAAGGGTTTGATAAAAACAGCAAAACGAAATATCCACTAATGGTGTTTCACGGGCATTTCCCAAAAACAATAGGAGGATTTAGAACAACACCCCCCACTGCACCAAAACAAGACACGATTTTCAATAGCCGGTTTGGGATAACAGGATATGAATATATTCAACAAAAAGAAGCCTATGATTTTTATAATCATTGGATATCGGAAGATTTCCCAAGATTTATTGTACTTGAAATTCAACATCAAAATCCTTATTATGACGATTCGTATGCAGTTAATTCAGCCAACTTAGGGCCCTATGGTGACGCCATAACCTATGAATTGATACCGCATGTGGAAAAACTTTTTAATGGCGTTGGTGAAGGCTGGGGAAGGTTCTTATATGGTGGTTCCACAGGAGGATGGGAAGCCTTAGCGGCACAGGTATTTTATCCGAAAGAATACAACGGATGTTTTGCTGCTTGCCCTGACCCCATTGATTTTAGAGCCTATACGGTTGTCGATATTTACAAAGATAAAAACGCCTATTTCAATGAAGGTAATTTTAGAAAAACCCTAAGACCCGCAATGCGCGATGGAAAAGGCCATATTAAGGCGCAATTAAAGGATGTAAACAGAAGAGAATATATATTAGGAAACAATAGCCGTTCAGGAGATCAGTGGGACATATGGCAGGCGGTATATTCACCCGTAGGTGACAATGGATACCCAAAACCCATTTGGGATAAATTAACAGGAGAAATTGATCCAGAAGTGGCAAATTATTGGCGGGAAAATTATGATCTACGTTATATCATGGAGCGCGATTGGGATAAAATTGGAAAAGATCTGGAAGGGAAGGTTAACATTTATTGTGGCGATATGGACAATTATTATTTAAACAACGCCGTAGTATTAACGGAAACGTTTTTAGAAACTACGACGAACCCTTATTACGACGGGGAAGTTGACTATGGCAATAATGCCGAACACTGTTGGAATGGTGATCAAGAAAACCCGAATTACATTTCTAGACTGAGGTACAACACCATGTATTTAGAGAAGATTAAAAAACGACTAAAAAAGACCGCTCCAAAAAAGCATAATTTAAAAAATTGGGGACTCTGATAACTAATTAAACCGATAAAATCATGAAGCATTTAAACACACACTATTATATACTGAGCTTACTTTTTATTTCATTACTGACTACTGATATTTTGGCACAAAAAGCAGACATGCTTAATACTTATTCTTGGAGGGCGATTGGACCTGCGAATATGGGAGGCCGTGTAACAGATATCGACGGTGTTCCTGGGGATGCGTCTACTTTTTATGTTAGTGGAGCCGATGGAGGCATCCATAAGACGACAGACGGAGGCGTGAGTTTTAAACCCATATTTGAAAATCAAAGAGCCTACTCAATAGGCGCTTTGACCCTTGCCCCCTCTGATAAAAATGTGCTATGGGTTGGAACGGGTGAAGGAGATCCGAGAAATAGTGTAGGCTATGGTTGGGGGGTTTACCGCTCTGTAGACGGTGGCGACTCTTGGAAACACCTGGGCCTGAAAGAAACGGAAAGAATAAAGCGTATTGTAGTCGACCCTAATAATCCTGATGTTGCTTGTGTTTGTGCCCTAGGAAAAGAATGGGGACCCAATAAAGAAAGGGGGGTTTTTAAAACTACTGACGGCGGGAAAACGTGGGATAAAATTCTATATATCGATGAAAATACCGGTTGTGCAGATCTCGCTATGGAAAATGAAAATCCAAGAATTATGTATGCCGGAATGTGGACCTTTAGAAGAAAGCCTTGGCGCTTTGACGATGGGGGGCAAAATACAGCCATATACAAAACGACAGATGGCGGGGCAACATGGGAAAAAATTATGAATGGACTTCCCCAAACCGATATGGCCCGCCCTGGCATACACATCGCACAGAGTAACCCCAATATTATTTATCTCATGACAGAATTTAAAGGAGGAGGAACCGCTTTCCGTTCTGAAGACAAAGGAGCCCATTGGACGTTAGTAAATGACGACCCCAATATTAATTTTAGACCCTTTTATTACAGTGATGTTCGGGTAGACCCCAAGCGGCCGAATATTTTATTTTCTATTTCAGGAAGATTAAGCCGATCAAAGGACAGCGGAGCGAGTTGGGAACAAATCGCTACTACAGTTCATGGAGATCATCAGGCGCTATGGATTGATCCGGAAAACCCAAGCTATATTCTCAACGGAAGTGATGGCGGTTTTCAAAGATCATTTGATGGAGGCGATAGTTGGGAAGTCATCAATAATATAGAATTGTCTCAATTCTATCAAATTCAAGTTGACAACTTAAAACCGTATAATGTTTATGGAGGTCTTCAAGATAATGGAACTTGGGTAGGACCAAGTAATTCTTTATATGAAGCGGGAATACTAAAACGACACTGGAAGGGATTGGCTTATGGCGATGGCTATTATGCCGAACCCATACCCGGTAATGAGCATTTAGTTTATACGAATCTTCAAGGTGGGGTCCCTTTTTTAGTTGATTCTCGCTATGGAAATGTTCAGACGATCCATCCGTATCCGAAAATTGTAGGTTCGGCTGGAGATGCAATAGAAAACCACAACTATAGATTTAATTGGGACGCCCCCATTCACATTTCCCCTCATGATCCAGAAACTGTTTATATAGGAGGGAATGTCATTTTTAAATCCCAAGATAGAGGGAACAGTTGGGAAGTTATTAGTCCAGATTTAACTACAAATGACAAGTCAAAACAAAGATCTTCTGGAGGAACGATCTACCAAGATAATACAGCGGCAGAATTTCACTGTACGGTTTTATATATCGCTGAATCTCCCCTTCAAAAAGGAGTCATCTGGGCGGGAACAGATGATGGAAATATTCAACTGACTAGTGACGGCGGAGCTTCTTGGAATAAACTTAATGACCGAATAAAAGGGCTGCCAGAATATTCTTGGATTTCAAAAATCCATGCTTCAGAGCACGATGCTGGAACAGCTTTCATCGTTGTAGACCAACACAGAATGAATGATTTTAGCCCTTATATCTTTATGACTGAAAACTTCGGAAACACATGGCAAAAAATTTCAACAGACTTGCCACAGGATGACTATGTGAAAGTTGTTCGTCAGGATCCTCACAATCCCAATTTGCTTTTTGCTGGAATGGAACATGGAATTTATGCAAGCTGGAATAAGGGGAAAAATTGGGAAAAGATCAACATAGACCTCCCAAATGTTTCGGTTAGAGACCTTAGAATTCACAAAAGAGATCGAGATTTAATTGTCGGAACCCATGGCCGAGGTGCTTATATTTTAGACGATATCAGGCCCCTGGAAGAACTGACAAGTGCCGAAGGAAAAGAGCTGCATTTATTCCCCGTAAGAGAGGCTGTACTTTGGAACATGTTTTGGCGTTTAGAGAATCTTGGCGACAGAACCTACAAAGCAAAAAATCCAGAATACGGGGCTTACATTAATTTTTACTTGAATCAAGACACAAAAGAGCCGATTGATATTCAAATTAAAGACGGCTCGGGTAATTTGATTACTACACTTACCCATAAACAAGCTAAAAAAGGAATCAATAGAGTGGTTTGGGATTTAGGATATGACGGGGCTCAACCGCTGAAAAACAAAGTTAAAGAGGGATTTAGCTACGGAAGTATCAGACCAAAAGTCGTTCCCGGAACCTATAAAGCCTATATTGCACATAAGGGGATAAACGTAAATACAGAAATAAATATTGTTGGAGATCTGAGAATTAACCTATCCGACGCAGCCTACAAAGCCAAATTAGATGCCCTCCTGGAATTGAGAAATTTGCTCAGCCAAACCCATCAATTAATAGATCATTTTAGTTCTGTAATCGATCAGTTAGAAAATCTGAATGAAAAACTAGAGTCAAATTCAAAGGCCAAAAGTCTTGTAAATACGACTCATAAGGAATTAAAAGCATATAAAGAGGATCATTTGATGAGGCCCCCACCCTCGATGAACTATCGCCAAAGACCTCGTTTACGAGAAGAAATCCGATCGCTAATGAGCGCTATTGACAATACAACCAACCCCCCTACACTTCCCCAATTAGAGCGGATAAAAAGTTTAAAAGCAGAATTCAATAGCCACCAAAACCGGATGAAAGAAGTTGAAACTAGTATTTTAGAAATTAATACCACCACTGCTTCAACGCCTCAAATTATTTTAAACTAAACGACAAATGCATTTTAAAAATTTACTATTCCTCCTTGTATTCACGTTGTTTTACCGCTGTTCAAATGAAGCGGAAGTTGATATTTTAATTCAAAATGGCACTCTTTATGATGGTACAGGTGCGGCTTCTTATAAGGGAACTGTTGCCATAAAAGAGGATAAGATTTTTTATGTTGGACCCCCAAAATTTTTTACAGCAAAAAAAATAATCAATGCCACTGATAAAGCTGTATCCCCTGGATTTATAAATATGCTGAGCTGGGCTGTTGAAAGTTTAATTGAAGACGGTCACTCACAAAGCGACATTAGACAAGGGGTTACTTTAGAGGTTTTTGGAGAAGGGATGTCGTGGGGGCCTTTAACAGAGCAAACGAAGGAGCAAATGAAAAAAACCCAAGGCGATATTCAATACGATGTGCCATGGAATACCTTGGGAGAATACCTGCAATTTTTAGAAGACAAAGGGGTGGCAACTAATATTGCTTCGTTTATTGGGGCAACAACGTTACGTGTAAACACCCTTGGATATGAAGACCGTCCGCCCACTGAAAACGAATTGAAGCAAATGAGAGAAAGTGTTCATCAGGGAATGCAAGAAGGGGCCATGGGAATTGGTTCATCCTTGATTTATGCTCCTGCCTTTTACTCCACTACAGAAGAACTCATTGCCTTATGCGAAGTAGCTTCATTGTATGACGGCATGTATATTTCTCATATGCGAAGCGAGGGAAATAAATTGCTTGAGAGTGTTGATGAATTATTGACAATTGCTGATCAAGCTCAAATAAGAGCCGAAATTTATCATTTGAAACAAAGCGGGAAAAAGAATTGGGACAAGCTTGAAAAAGTCATTTTTAAAATTGATTCAGCGCGTGCAAAGGGATTAGAAATAACCACAGACATGTACACCTATACTGCTGGCGCCACCGGACTAGATGCTTCAATGCCCCCCTGGGTTCAAGAAGGCGGATTGGAGCAATGGATTAACCGCTTAAAAAACCCGGAAATCAGAAAAAAAGTAATCAAAGAGATGCAAGAAGATACTGATGAATGGGAAAATTTAATGAAAGCAGCAGAGACTGCAGAAAATCTAATTTTAGTTGATTTTAAAAACGACTCATTAAAATATTTAACGGGAAAAACCTTAGCTGAGGCTTCACAACTCAGAGGCAAAACACCACAAGAAACCGCAATCGATTTAGTGATCCAAGACGGGAGCAGAGTAGGAACAGTCTATTTTTTAATGAGTGAAGAAAACGTGAAAAAACAAATCAAATTACCCTACATGAGTTTTGGTTCTGACGCCGCCTCAATGGCTCCAGAAGGGGTGTTTTTAAAGAGCAGCACACATCCCAGAGCTTTTGGAAATTTTGCCAGATTATTAGGAAAGTATGTAAGAGATGAAAAAATAATTTCTTTGGAAGAAGCGGTTTATAAACTCTCAGGGTTACCCGCTACGAATTTAAAGCTTCAAAAAAGAGGGCTTTTAAAAGCAGGGTATTTTGCTGACGTTGTTGTTTTTGATCCGAATGAAATTCAAGATTTAGCAACTTTTGAAAATCCAATGCAATACGCAACGGGAGTAGAACAGGTTTTTGTCAACGGGGCACAGGTTTTGGAAAACGGCGGGTTTACCGGAGCAATGCCTGGAAAATTTGTCAAAGGACCGGGATATCAAAAAAAGCCGTAGCCTCAACAAAAGTTAGTCAGAATCCAATTCTAGAATTAGAACCTCCATTTTTTTGGATAAAGACTCGATTGCCGCTGCATAAATTGTATCCCAATGATCTAACTTTTCAGTTTGCTGAATAGCGATTTCGTATTCTAAAGCGGGTAGTATCCAGGCACCATATCCACTAAAAGGATCTGAAGCAGCATATAAGGATTTGTACCATGAGCCAAAAGACATTCCTTCATTGTAAATAAAACTTTTTTCCAGATCAATGAGAAGAGCATTAATTCGGTTGATTTTCTTCTTTGATAAAGAGGCGTTTTTTAAAACGGCATTCATCTTTACGGTTAATGCGTCACCTTTTTCTTTTAAAACAGGAATGGCTTCACTTACTTTAGAAAAACCTTTGAAATCAGGATGAATTGCAAGGACCTTGGCTGTTGCATTTTCAAAATGAAGCTTTAAATCAGCAGCGTATCTCATCACATCGTAAGGAATAAAAGTACCATTGGCCAGGGTTAATGCCATTAAGCCCGCTAAGTGTTCTACCATGGGACCCATTTTAAATTCAGGGTCAACATATTTTTCATAAAACGGAAAACTATCATAATTTGAATGGTAGAGGTTTGGACCTCCAGCACCACCACTTAAAGAGGGAACCCCAACATGCATATAAAAGGCAATATGATCTGATCCTCCTCCTAAATTACCAATAGGGGGACTTTGGGAATTGTTTTTATTCCAAAAGTCATACAAGTTTTGATCGGAATAGGGGTAGTTCACTTTTTTAGCGCCTTCTAATAAAAGTTTTTTTAGCGTAGGGGCAGATGAGGCACCAAAGTTTTTTCCAGAGACTCCACCGTCATAGTTCATATAGGCCACCCCTTTAAGAGCCAATTCATCTCGGAATTGTTCAACCCATTCACTAGAACCAATAACACCATGCTCTTCTGCGTCCCAATGGGCAATAAGGATGGAACGCTTGGGCTGAAAACCACTTTTACTAAGGGCTCCTAATGTTTCACTTAAACTTAGCAGCATTGCTGTACCACTATTAGGGTCAGTAGCGCCAAATCCCCAAGCGTCATAATGACTTCCTAATATAATCCATTCCTCCGGAGCCTCACTTCCTTTTAGCATTCCAACTACATTTGTGGCTCTGACAAAATCCTTTTTTTGAACTACGTTAACACGCACGGTAAGCTCTTTCCCACCCTCAATTCGATAGGTAAAGGGAAGGCCCCCTTGCCAAGTAGGGGGTACGGGCTGGCCTCTCATTTGACCCAATATTTTTTCCGCTTCACCGTACCCAATTGGGGTTACAGGAATGGTATGAAATTGAGCTTCTTCTGGGCGGAGTCTTTTTATTTTCGTTTTTCCCTCTAAAGGCAATGCCGGTTCAAAGGGCGTTAAAGGGTCTCCTGTAAAGTCAGTGGTTAATAATGATCCCCGTTGAATGGTTGAGGGGGTATAGTAGGGCCCTTCGGGATAGACCAAACCTTTGGTAAAGCCACTGTCTTTAGGATCAGTATAAATTATAAGCGCTGAAGCGCCTGAGGCCTCTGCAAACTTTGCTTTAAACCCTCTGAAGTTCCCTCCATAGCGGGCTATAACAACTTTCCCTGTTAGGTCAACACCTAACTCAGCTAATTTTTCAAAGTCCTCTTTTCGGCCATAATTTGCATAGACTACCTCAGCTGTAACATCTCCAGTTCCCGAAAAAGCATTCCATCCTTTCCACAACAATTCGTCTTGAGACGAAGGGTCTTCAGGGAGTATATCTTCCTTTTGATTTAAGAGGGTTCTTGAGGGAGTAACAATTTCTACCGATGAGGTTCCCGGTTGCTTTGGTAAATAAACATCATAAGGATATTGGCGTACTTCTAGGCCGGCGTTGGCCATAACGGTTGAGATGTAGTCGCGTACTTTTTCGTTAGCGGGGCTACCCACAACATGCGGGCTCAACGTCAATCGCTTTAAATGATTTTTAAAAGAACGTTCATTTTGATTTGCCAAAAACGCGGCTTCTACCCTTCTTTGATCTTCCCAATCTTGCGTTGAGTATCCATTGTATTGTGCATTAGCGATGAGAGTTTGTAACAGTATCCCTGCGAATAAAAAAGCCCCTTTCATAATGGTTTAGTTTTTTGAAATGTATGTCGTGTTAAATCTAAAGTACGATTATTATTAAGAAAAATCATACTTCGCCATCAGCCCAAGAAAGTTTTTGTAAAAACTTTTAATACCTTGAAGGCAAAACTAATAGAACTGAAATATGAAAAATTTGTGTGCAATACTAATGGTTATTCCAGCACTTTTATTCTCCCAAACAAAAGCATTAGTTGGAGGAACTCTTATTGACGGCTTTGGAAATGCTCCTATAAAAAACAGTGTAATTTTAATTGAAGGGGAAACAATTCTTAAAGTTGGAACTGTTGAAACCGTTACTATTCCTGATGGGGTGGAAATAATTTCTACAGAAGGGATGAGTGTTTTACCAGGACTTTGGGACATGCACGTACACCTGATGATCACTGGGCATTCAGATTACGCCTATTGGGATAAAACGTATTTACCCCTTTTTCAAAATGTAATTATGCCTGCCTCAGCACATCAATTGCTTTTAGCTGGGGTCACTAGCGCACGCGATTTAGGTGGGCCATTAGAGAGCAGTATCGATGTTAAAGAAAGAATTAATCAAGGGGAAATACCTGGCCCTACCCTTTATGTTAGCGGACCCTTTATTCAAAAGAAACCCTATCCGGGTACAGAAGCGTTTAGGTGGGGAGTAAATGGTGAAAAAGACGCACGAGCAAAAGTAAAAAAGCTGGCAGATGCAGGTGTAGATTGCATCAAACTGATTGATCAGGACGAAATGACTTTTGAGGAAATTACCAGTATTGTTGATGAAGCCCATAAAAACAATTTAAAGGTAGTGGCGCACTCTCATCGCCCTGATGAAATACGATTAGGATTAAAAGCAGGAGTAGATAATTTTGAACACACTGGGCTCTCATCAGCACCGAGATACCCTGAAGATGTGATGGACCTTATTAAAGAGCGGACAGCAAAAATGAACCTTGGCCCCTTGTATTGGACTCCCACTATTGAAGTACTTTTTAACCATGATTATGTAATCAGCAACCCCGAAGCGTTAGACAATACTTCTTGGCATTTAGGATTGCCAGATTCTATAGTTAACGACATTAAAAATTCGATAAAAACACCCGGAGAGCTCCCCTATTTTCAGCTTACTTCCATTCGAAAACCGACTTTAAAAACAAAATTTGACCAATTAAAAAATGCCGGAGTGGTGATGATGATAGGAACCGACAGTGGAGTGCCCATGAAATTTCACTCTCAAAGCACATGGAATGAATTGGATGTTTGGGTGAGTGAACTGGGTGTACCTCCCTTAGAAGCAATCAAATCAGCGACCTACTGGCCCTCAAAATTTATGGGTGTTGAGGAAAAAGTAGGAACACTAACCGAAGGAAAACAAGCGGATATCATTGCTGTAAAAGGCGACGTTTTGAGATATATCAGCCTTTTACAAAACGTAAATTTTGTGATGAAAAAAGGACAGGTAGTTAAAAACAATTTGCCTTAACTAAAACAAAAACGTCTTTATATCACCGAAAAATTACCCTCGTTTTTGAAGTTGATCAGGTCCCTTTACCATGTTTTTACCGTGTTCTTGCCGAACCTCTAAAATGGCTTTTAGCACTTCAGGATATTCGTTAGCAACATCAAATTGTTCTGAGGGATCAACATTTAAATTGAACAGCAAAGGCGGACGGTGTGTTTGGTAAAAATTACTGTAAGGGTCTTGGGTTTTAAAATGGGCCTTAAAATCTCCTAACCGAAGGGCATAAAGTTCATCTCCCCGATAATAAAACACCGTTTTTCGGGGGCTTTCTTCTTTATGAAACAAGACAGGACTTAGATCTACACCATCGAGAATGCGGTCTTTTGGAAGCGGCACGTTAGCCAAAGCACTAAAGGTGGTAAACAAATCCATTGTGGTTCCTAATTCAGAAACAACCCCAGGAGTAATATTTCCTGGAGACCAAAAAAGAGTTGGCTCACGCATACCTCCTTCCCAGGTCGACCCTTTTCCGCTTCTTAATAATCCTGCACTTCCACCCTCGGTATTCATTACCAACCACGGGCCATTATCTGAGGTAAAAACAACTATGGTGTTTTTTTCTAGTCCCTGGTCCTTTAGCGAATTTAAAATCTGACCTACACTATGGTCTAATTCTTCAACAACATCCCCATAAATTCCCCTTTTGCTTTTGCCTTCAAAAGATTCAGAAGCGAATAATGGGACGTGAGGCATAGAATGGGCTAAATAGAGAAAAAAGGGTTGGTTTTTATTTTTTTCAATAAAAGAAAGGGCTTCTTCTGTATAGCGTTGAGTTAGGTGAAATTGATCTGTGGGCCGTTCTATAATTTTTTCATTACGCATTAAAGGCACATTAAAACTTTCAGTTTTTTTGCGGGCTTCAGAAGTCCAGAACGACGAATAATCCTGCTGGGCTAACGAAGAAACATTATCCATGTCGTTGCTGTACGGAATGCCAAAATAGGAATCAAAGCCGTGTTGCGTAGGTAAATATTCTTTTTTGTGACCCAAATGCCACTTTCCTATTATTCCTGACACATAACCAGCAGCCTTGAGTTGTTCTGCAAGGGTAATTTCAGTTTGGGGTAAACCGTGATGTGAGTCGGGAAACAACACCCTATTCTTTTTACTGGTCATACCACTCCGAACAGCTAATCTGCCCGTAAGAAGAGCAGCCCGTGAAGGAGTACATACACTTGCCCCTACATAAAATTGCGTCCATTTTTGCCCTTCTTGAGCCATTTGATCAAGATGAGGGGTACGTATGGTGGGATGACCATAAACACCCAAATCGCCATAGCCCAAATCATCGGCAAAAATGACAACGAAATTGAACAAGGAAGTCGGCCGATTTTCTGAATCTTTTTCTTTTTCAACCGGAAAGGAGCATCCGGTTATCAAGAACAGCATTAGCGAAATACCAAGGGATTTGAACTTCATAAATGATTTTTTTAAAGGTTGAAGATAACCATTCAAATTTATTTTGTTTAAAAATCGAACTTCAAAAAAGCTCAAAAAGTAGTACATTGTTAAGAGATACTATTTATTATAAACTCTTACAACAATCCGTATTGATCATGAAATCACAATTGGCTTTTCTTTTTGTCGTTTTATTTACAGGCTCTGTTTTTGCCCAGGTAACACTTAAAAAAGTAACGGAAAGTGAGCTTTATCAAACCCCTCCATTTAAACAATGCCACGCGTCAACCTTAGTGCAACTTTCTAACGGAACATTTCTAGCAGCCGCTTTCGGAGGCACACAAGAAGGCAATACGGATGTGTCTATTTGGCTGTCACGTTATGAAAAGGGAAAATGGCAAGCCCCTGAAAAGGTAGCAACAGGCGCCTCTGCCGATGGCAACGTGTACCCCAACTGGAATCCTGTGTTGTATAAAATTACTCCTGAAACCCTTACGCTTTTTTATAAAACAGGCCCCTCTCCTAGAGAATGGTGGGGGATGTACAAAGTATCTACTGATGAAGGAAAAACATGGGGACCTGCTCAACGTCTTCCTGACGGAATTTTAGGACCAATAAAAAACAAACCCATCACCCTAGTAAACGGAACCTTATTGGCGCCTTCTAGCACAGAAACTAGAACTACAGATGGACTCTCTTGGAAAGCACACATTGAGAAAAGTGTAGACGGGGGGAAACATTGGGAAAAAATACCGATCGATCCAAACACCCCTTATGATGTAATACAACCAAGCATACTCGTTCATACTCAAGACACCCTTCAAATTCTTTGCCGCAGTCGAAATGATGCCCTTATGCAGGCGTTTTCTTATGACGGAGGCAATACTTGGAGCTCTATTACAAAAACCCGTTTACCCAACCCCAACTCAGGAACGGATGCTTTAACACTATCGAATGGAAAACACCTTTTAGTTTACAACCCCTTAATCAACGGAAAAAACGACCGCTCTAAACTTCATATAGCTTACTCTGAAGACGGTATTGCATGGGAAGATGTGTATGTATTGGAATCACACAAAAGGGGGGAATATAGTTATCCGGCCATAATACAAGACAGCGAAAACAAAATCCATGTAACCTATACTTATGAAAGAAAAAACATAAAACACCTTACGTTTAACATCCTATAACATGGCAAAAAAGTTATTTTTTGAAGGCATTGTATGTCCCATGATTACCCCTTTAAAACCCGACTTTTCATTAGACCATAGTGCTACATTACGGCTTGTAGACCATCTTATAGAAGGCCAGATTGAGGGTGTATTTATTTTAGGAACCACTGGAGAAGCAAGTAGCCTAAGCCTTCAAACAAAAAAAGAATTAATTCGTTTGTGTGCTCAAAAATTACAATCCACTCAAATCCCGCTTTTAGTAGGAATTGGGGATACAGCTATAGAACAAAGCGTTTCACTTTGTAGCTACGCAAAAGAACAAGGTGCTGATGCAGTTGTTGCCTTACCGCCCTATTATTTTGAATTGAACGCTTCAGAAATTGAGTCGTATTTTACTGCATTAGCCAACCAATGCCCACTGCCCTTGTTTTTATACAATTATCCCAAAACCACCCACTTTAACATCCCTCCAGATGTAATTCTGGCGTTACACCAACACCCCAATATAATTGGCTGTAAAGACAGTTCAGGAAATCCAGACTATTTAGAAGCGTTAACGGGAATTGCGAAAAAAACAGAACTTAATTTTCTTATTGGACCGGAAGAATTATTGACGGAATGGGTTTTAAAAGGGTTTCACGGCGGGGTAAATGGAGGAAGTAACCTCTTCCCTAAATTATTTCATCAATTGTCTATAGCCCTTAAACAAAACGATTTAGACAGAGTAAACACGTTACACCAAATGGTAATGCGAATTTCAAAAGAGATTTATGCTTTAGAGGGCGGAGCTTATAGCTACTTAAAAGGAATTAAAGCAGCAGCGACGGCAATGGGCATTTGCGAAAATGTTTTAGCCCCCCCCTTACTCCCCGGAGACGACAACTTTTTAAAAACGATTTGGCAGAGTATCCAATCCATTGAAGAAGAATTAGATACGCTTCTATGAAAACAATTGACAGTATCATCATACTTCTTTACCTGGTAACCCTACTTTTTCTTGGAGGGGCCTTTTTCAAAAAAAACAAATCCGTAACGCGGTTTACTTTAGGATCGGGAAACACCCCTTCTTGGGTAGTCACTTTTTCCATTTTTGCAACGTTTGTAAGCAGTATAAGTTATTTAGCCCTTCCGGGCAGTGCATTTTCAGGAAACTGGAATCCCTTTGTGTTCAGCTTGTCTCTTCCCATAGCGGCTGTTATTGCCGTTAAGTATTTTATTCCAGTATACCGAAAAATGAACAGCCCCTCTGCCTATACCTATATGGCCCATCGCTTTGGCCCATGGGCGAGGACCTATACAGCGGCCTGTTATTTGTTAACTCAACTGATGCGCATTGGCACCATTCTTTTTTTATTGGCTCTTGCTCTAAATGCTATTTTGGGATGGGATCTTTTTTGGGTGATTGTCTTAACGGGAATTTTTGTTGCACTATATGCGGTTTTGGGAGGTATAGAAGCGGTGATGTGGGCTGATGCTATTCAGGGCATTATACTTATTTTAGGAGCAATTGCGTGTGTATATTTTATGGCAAATTCAATTCCCGGTGGAATAGCAGAAATTGTTTCAATAGGTACTGAACAAGAAAAGTTTAGTTTAGGGCCCTATACAACCGACATAACCCTTCCCACTTTTTGGGTAGTATTGGTTTACGGGGTTTTTATCAACCTTCAAAATTTTGGTATTGATCAAAATTACATTCAACGCTATATGGTACTTCCCACAGAAAAGGAAGCTAAAAAAGCCGCTTTTTTTGGAGGCTTACTCTACCTTCCCGTTTCAGCCGTTTTCTTGTTTATAGGAACTGCATTGTTTGTGTATTATCAAAACACAGCACATATTCTACCTTCAGATTTTCCAGCGGATCAGGTCTTTCCCTATTTTATTGCTAACGCATTACCTGTGGGTTTATCAGGGCTTTTGGTGGCTGCCATTTTTGCTGCGGGAATGAGCACCATTTCAACGAGTTTTAATAGTATGGCCACGGTTTTTTACATTGACTTTTATCAAAAACGAAATGCGGACGTAAACGAATCCAAAGCAATAAAGGCGTTGTATGGCGTCTCATTTGTTATTGGCGGCTTAGGAATCCTAATTGCATTAGCCATGATTGATGTGAAAGGAGTTTTGGATACTTGGTGGAAGTTTGCGTCCATTTTTAGCGGAGGAATGTTAGGCCTTTTTATTTTGGGAATATCCACCACCAAAGAAGGGAAAAACATTCCCATACTAGCTACGGTCCTTGGGGTGTTAACGTTACTTTGGGCCACCCTTTCAGCTTCTTTTCCAGCATATTCATTGGGAATAAAGCTGCATCCTTATCTTGCTATAGTTCTGAGCACCTGTACTCTAGTAGTCGTGGGTCTCGTTCTTTTTCAATTTCAACAAAAAAAACCCAAAAAGGGAGGCAATGGATAGTAAAACAGTGAACAATACGCTAAAATTATGGGTACATTTGATCGTCACAGAAAATATTGAAAGTATAAAATGAAAGACAAAAAACTCCGCAGCAGCGAATGGTTTGGACATAATGACAAGATGGGTTTTGTACACCGCTCGTGGATGCGAAATCAAGGCCATCCTGACCATATGTTTGATGGAAAGCCCGTTATCGGCATATGCAATACTTGGTCAGACTTAACGCCTTGTAATGCACACCTAAGAGATTTTGCTGAAATTGTAAAACGGGGAGTATATGAAGCCGGAGGCTTTCCTCTTGAATTTCCCGTGATGTCTTTAGGCGAAACCTTGATGAAGCCCACGACAATGTTGTGGAGAAATTTGGCGAGTATGGACACAGAGGAAAGCATACGAGCCAATCCCATTGACGGTGTTGTGCTTCTTACGGGCTGCGATAAAACGACTCCTTCAACCATAATGGGCGCTTGTAGTGTGGACTTGCCCACAATTGTAGTTCCTGGGGGCCCCATGCTAAACGGATATTGGCAAGGAAAAAAAGTAGGATCAGGAACATTAACTTGGCAACTCTCAGAAGCATTAGTTAAAGGGGAGGTGACAGGAGAGGAAGTGCGTGAAGCTGAATCTTGTATGAGTAGAAGTGCGGGACATTGTATGACCATGGGAACGGCCTCTTCAATGGCATGTACAGTAGAAGCCCTTGGGTTAACCCTTCCAAATGCTGCTGCAATACCCGCAGTAGATTCACGAAAGAAGGTCATGGCTCATTTAGCAGGCAATCGAATTGTGGAAATGGTTCGAGAAGACCTTAAAATATCAAAAGTACTTACTCGGGAGGCGTTCGAAAATGCCATAAAAATTAATGCCGCTATTGGAGGGTCTACTAACGTTGTGCTCCATCTATTGGCAATTGCACGTCGATTAGGGGTATCCCTATCGTTAGACGATTTTGATGCCTTGGCTAGCCGACTTCCCATGATTGTCAATCTTATGCCTGCTGGAGAACATCTTATGGAGGATCTTTTTTATGCGGGAGGGTTAAGTGCCGTTATTGATGCAATGCAGCAACATTTAAGTGCCGCAATTACCGTGAGCGGAACTACTTTAGTTGAAAATGCAAAAAACACAGTAAACAGAAACACGAATGTTATTGGCGATCTGGACAACCCCTTTATTAAAGAAGCGGGTATAGCCGTTTTACATGGGAATCTATGTGAAAAAGGAGCGGTAATAAAGCCCTGTGCAGCAAGCCCACATTTGATGAAACACAGCGGTAGAGCAGTCGTTTTTGAATCGATTGAAGACTACCACAACCGGATTAATGATCCGGACTTAGCTATTGACAAAGACTGTGTCATGGTATTACAAGGGGTAGGCCCTGTGGGCTATCCAGGAATGCCTGAGGTAGGGAACATGACACTACCGAAAAAACTGTTAGACCAAGGCGTAACAGACATGGTCCGTATTTCAGATGGTAGAATGAGCGGGACAGCTTACGGAACGGTAGTTTTACATGTGGCTCCAGAGTCAGCTATTGGGGGAACACTTGCCCTGGTTCGTAACGGAGATATCATCGCGCTTGATGTTGCCAAACGCAGCCTTCATTTGGAAGTATCGGAAGAAGAACTTGCCCAACGGAAAAAAGAATGGATACCACCACAGCCTCAAGCCGACAGAGGATATACTAAAATGTACATTGAGAATGTCAACCAAGCTGATGAAGGGTGTGATTTGGACTTTTTAAAAGGAGGGTCAGGAGCGGAAGTTAATCGTGATTTACACTAACGGATGCTTTCTTTTATTCTTTTATTTTGCGCCATTCTTTTAATCATACTGTTGACTAGCAAATTACAGTGGCATCCTTTTATTGCTTTAGTGCTCGTTAGTATTGGCTTTGGGTTAGCAGTTGGCCTTTCTGCAGATCAAGTAGTAAATATCTTACGAGATGGATTTGGAAGTACTCTAGGCTCCATTGGGATGATTATTGTTGCTGGGCTAATTATTGGAACCTTTATTGAAGAATCGGGGGGAGCACAAGTTATTGCAAACTACTTTATCAACATGATGGGGCAAAAACGGCTTCATGCAGCCATAGGGTGGATGGGGTATTTAATTTCTATTCCAGTTTTTGCTGATTCAGGATTTGTCATTTTAACACCCTTAAACAAGGCCTTAACCCGAAAGGCGGGGGTATCCCTCGCAGGAACGGCTATAGCCTTAGGCATCGGATTAACTGCAGCGCATACAATGGTACCTCCCACACCAGGGCCTTTAGCCGCTGCGGCAATTATTGGAGCAGACCTCGGATGGGTTATTTTAATAGGCCTTTTTACCAGTAGCCTCGGTTTATTTGTTGGGATTCAATTTGCAAAACGGATGGGAAAAAAAATCTGGATTGAAGCCGATTCGTTAACTTCACCATCACCTCAACAGCTTGAAGAGGAATTACCCTCTTTAACGCGAACCTTACTCCCGATCCTTATCCCTATTTTTTTAATCGTAAGCAAAGCCATAGTTCAATACCCAGGTTTTCCATTAGATGAAGGCGGTTTACGGTCAATCATTGTTTTTATAGGGCACCCTGTAATCGCCCTTTTAATCGGGGTATTTTTTGCAGTACGCATTCCAAAAAAAAGGGAAAGAAAACACCTTTCTGAAAACGGATGGGTTGGAAAAGCCATTAAAGGATCAGCTACAATTTTATTAATCACAGCCGCTGGAGGGGCTTTTGGAAAATTAATTCAAGCCTCAGAACTTCATCTTAGTGTAGAGCCGTTATTAAAATCACTTCCCTTGGGCCTTGCACTCCCTTTTGTGCTAGCTGCCGTAATTAAAACAGCACAGGGGTCTTCAACTGTAGCCATTGTAACTACAGCCTCAATTGTGGGTCCAATGCTTGGAGGCTTAGATCTTGTCACAACTATTGATAAAGCATTAGTAGTCATTGCAATTGGGGCAGGGTCAACAGTGATATCACATGCAAATGATAGTTTTTTTTGGGTGGTTACTCAGTTCAGTAACATGACCGTTCCACAAGGCTACAGGTTACACAGTATGGCCACCTTACTTCTTGGAAGTACTGCATTAATTGTACTGCTTTTAATTCAATTCGGAATGAGCTTTTTTACCTAAACACATAAGTGAAAATCACAACACCATGAAACTATTTAAGACCTCAGAAGGAAATATTGTTTTTTATAATGGACATTCCTATAGCCTGAGAGAAACGGACTGGGACACCCTGCTTAACAATGAACAACTCTACACAGAATTGCTCAAGCAATGTACAGCAGACAACCGGCTTCCCTTTTCAGAAGAAGAGCTTAACAATAGTGCACACCCACCCATAAAAAGCCAAGAGGTTTGGGCAGCAGGAGTAACCTATTTCAGAAGTAAAACCGCCCGAATGGAAGAATCTAAAGAAAGCGGAGGAAGTACTTTCTACGATAAAGTTTATGACGCTGAACGGCCAGAATTATTTTTCAAAAGTGCGGCTGAACGGGTAAGGGGGCCTTTTCAATCTGTCAGAATACGACAAGACAGTACGTGGTCCGTGCCCGAACCTGAGCTCACTATTGTTCTTACCCGTTCTCAAAAATTGATTGGATATACCATTGGGAACGATATGAGTGCTCGCGACATCGAAGGTGAAAATCCTTTGTATTTACCCCAAGCCAAAAGTACTGAAATACCAAATGTTATTAAGGAGAACCATGTAACATAGGTGAATTCACGTTGAGCGGCATCATCTGGTCTCCATTTTCTCCAATTCCTCGCGAAAACTTCCCCGAGAATAAAGAAAAACATTAAGATTGCACCCATGTAAACAGGTCCACTCGTGAACTGCATTTCTCCAAAATACATAGGTAAGCGTTCTGCACCGAAATCATTCTCGGGAACGGCCTCGTTTGAGCTTCCCCCTTTGAATCTTGGTACAAAAAGCGTGAAAGTTTCACTTATACCATAACTCCAACTAAAAGCATAATCAATATCTAGGCCATTTGCTCCAACGGTTTTTTGACCTTTTTCAGGAATTTCACTGGTCACCTCAGAACCTCCACGCATGGTTGCTTTGGAGTATTCCATGGTATCGTAAATTTTGCCTACGGCAGTTATAACCCCTAAAATCGAAGCAACTACCATAATGGACGTTTGCATCAAAAATGATTTCCAATTTTTCTCCTTCAAAGCTTTTATGGCA
>RGZR01000050.1 GCA_010031465.1 Flavobacteriia bacterium | reverse complement strand
AAAGAAACCCAAACATGGTTGTTAGCCGATGTCCATTTAGGGAAAGTTGCTCATTTTCGAAAACATGGTATTGCAGTACCCCGAAAGGCAGAGGGGGCTTTTTATCAAAAAATGGAAGGACTTTTAAAAGAATACCCTTCCTATCGTATCCTTTTTTTAGGCGATTTATTTCATAGTTATCAAAACAATGAATGGTTTTTGTTTGAAGCTTGGGTTAAGCAACAAAAAGCAGAATTAATTTTAATTCAGGGAAATCACGACATTATCCCTGCTCAAAAGTTTACCCTATTGGGGCTTACCGTTTTGGATTCCTTAGAAGAAGCAGGGTTTTTCTTTACACATTATCCTACAGAAAAAGAATCCTATTTTGTGTTTTGTGGGCACCTTCACCCGGGGATAAAACTTATGGGAAATGGACAGCAGCGGCTTACACTACCTTGTTTTTATCGTACTCCAAAACAACTTATCTTACCTGCATTTGGTTCATTTACAGGGCTTCATCTGCTGTCTCCTAAAAGGGAAGATCAAGTATATGCCTTAACGGAAAATGCTGTAGTAGAAATTGAGAGAAAAAACTAGGAAACCCTTACTTTTGCGAAAAAAGGAATCGAACCACTATTTAATTCCATTGCTTCAACCCCTTCTCAAAAAGTCCTAAATCAGGTTTTTTCAGGTGAACGCGTGTCTTTGTATCTCAAAGGAGCTGTGGGTTCAGGGCTTACACTTCGAATTGCTACTGGATTTTACCACCATCCAAAACCCATTTTATTAGTTTGTGAAGACCGAGAAAAAGCTGCCTATCACCTCAACGATTTAGAGCAACTACTCGGTGATGAAACGGTACTTTTTTTCCCTTCGAGTTATCGAAAACCCTATCAAACGGAAACTACTGATAACGCAAACGTATTGCTGCGTTCAGCGGTACTCAACGCCCTTAGTTCTTCCAAAAAACCAAAGGTTATTGTGAGTTATCCAGAAGCTATTTTTGAAAAAGTAGTTTCTCAGTCTACTTTGCGCAAGCATACTTTAGAAATTAAAAAGGGAGATCGATTGTCTTTGGATTTTATTAATGAAACACTATTTGAATACCAATTTGAACGTGTTGATTTTGTAGCACAACCCGGTGAATTTTCGGTTCGAGGAGGAATTATTGATGTCTTTTCTTTTGCCAATCAACACCCTTATCGAATAGAATTTTTTGACGATGAAGTTGAAAGTCTACGCAGTTTTGATGTTGCTACTCAACTTTCTATTGCCCCTTTAGAACAAATCCAATTGCTTCCAAATACCTCTGAAGGGTTCAAACGTGCTACTCGAAAAAGTATTCTTGAAAGCATTGCCCCTGAGGGCATTGTTATTCTTCAAAATATTGATGGAAGTGCACGCGATTTGGCAACCCTATTTGAAACGGCAAAGAAAAATTATGCGGCATTAACCGGTGAACTTAAACCCTTATCTCCTGAATCTTTATTTCTAAGCCAATCCGAATTTTTTTCACATATAAAGGCACTGTCGTGGATTACTTTACTCCCTTCTGAAAAAATAAAAACACAATTACAAGTATCCTTAAAACAAAGCCCTCAACCTGCTTTTCACCGAAAATTTGATCGTTTACTTGAGTATTTACATCAAAATCATGACAAAGGGTATGCCAATTATATTTGTTGTGCTTCGGTCGAACAAGTACAACGATTAAAAACCATTTTTCAGGAACTCGAAAAAGACGCCAATTACAATACTGAAGTACTACCGTTATTTGAAGGATTTGAAGATATAGAAGCTCAAATTGCGATTTTTACTGACCATCAGTTGTTTGAACGATTTCATAAATACCATCTCAAATCCAGATACACCAAAAAACAAGCGCTAACCTTAAAAGAACTTACCCATTTAGAAATTGGCGATTATGTAACCCATATTGATCATGGGATTGGAAAGTTTGGTGGGCTCCAAAAAATTGAAGTAGAAGGAATACAACAAGAAGCCATTAAATTGATCTATGCTGAACGGGATATTTTGTATTTAAGCATACATTCTCTGCATAAAATTTCAAAGTTTTCAGGAAAAGATGGAAAACCCCCTAAAGTTTATAAACTGGGCTCGAACGCTTGGAAGGTGTTAAAGCAGAAAACTAAAAAAAGAGTAAAAGAAATTGCGTTTAATTTAATTGACTTGTATGCCAAACGCAGGGAGAAAATTGGAACGGCTTGTGCTCCGGATTCCTATTTACAGCACGAACTAGAAGCCTCTTTTTTATTTGAAGATACTCCAGACCAATTTAAGGCAACAGAAGAAGTAAAAAAGGATATGGAAAGTGAGCGCCCAATGGACCGACTCATTTGTGGAGATGTGGGCTTTGGTAAAACTGAAGTAGCCCTTCGTGCAGCGTTTAAGGCAGTTGACAATGGCCACCAAGTGGCGGTTTTGGTTCCCACCACCATTTTAGCCTTTCAGCATTTTAAAACCTTCTCCAAACGCTTAGAAGAATTGCCCGTTCGAGTTGATTATTTAAATCGTTTTCGAACAACAAAAGAAAAAAATGAGATCTTAGAAGATCTGAAAGAAGGTAAAATTGACATTCTTGTGGGCACACATCAATTGGTAGGAAAAGGGGTGAAATTCAAAGATCTGGGCCTATTGATTGTTGACGAAGAACAAAAATTTGGTGTTGCGGTTAAAGAAAAACTCAGAGACTTAAAAACCAATGTGGATGTACTAACACTAACTGCCACTCCAATTCCACGAACGTTACAGTTCAGTTTGATGGCGGCTCGAGACCTTTCTGTTATTGCCACACCTCCTCCTAACCGCTACCCCATTGAAAGTGAGGTGATTCGATTCAATGAAGTTACCCTTCGAGATAGTATTTTATATGAAATGCAACGCGGTGGTCAAGTCTTTTTTATTCATAATCGGGTAGAAAATATTTTAGAAGTAACTGGAATGCTTCAACGTTTGGTACCCGATGCAAGAATTCGAATTGGTCATGGTCAAATGGAGGGAAAGCAATTGGAGAAAAACTTGTTGGATTTTATGGAAGGCAAGTTTGATATTTTAGTGGCAACAACCATAATTGAAAATGGCCTAGATGTTCCTAACGCCAACACAATTTTTATCAATGATGCCCATCGTTTTGGACTAAGTGATTTACACCAAATGCGGGGACGCGTGGGACGAAGTAACAAAAAGGCCTTTTGCTTTTTTATTACCCCCCCTTTAAGCACGCTTTCAAGCGATGCTCAAAAACGGATTCAAGCTATTGAACATTATGCAGAATTGGGCTCTGGAATTAAAATTGCCATGAAAGACCTCGAGATTAGGGGTGCTGGTGATATTTTGGGGGGCGAACAAAGTGGTTTTATCAATGAAATTGGATTCGACGCCTATCAAAAGATTTTACAAGAAGCCTTGGCTGAACTCAAAGAAAATGAATTTAAATCGCTTTTTGGAGAAGGTGAACTCCCTTCCTCATATGTCAGGGAAGTTCAAATTGATACAGACTTAGAAGTGGTCCTCCCCGACGATTATATTAATATTGTTAAAGAACGCCTTTCATTGTACAATCGCCTGAGTAGTATCGAAAAAGAAGCCGAATTAATCCAATTTGAAAACGATTTAGAAGACCGATTTGGTCCTTTACCCCACCAAGCGGTGGATTTACTGAATAGTGTTCGATTGAAATGGAAAGGACAGTCTTTAGGCTGGGAACGCATTCTACTTAAAAAAGGGCGAATGGTCGCTTATTTTATTTCAAATCCTGAAAGTCCGTATTTTCAAAGTCCCCTATTTTCAGCGCTTCTTCAATGGGTTCAAAAACAACAAGGCAAGGTGATATTAAAGGAAAAAAAGACCCCTCAAGGGCTCCGATTACAGTTGTCTTTTACAAATATAAATTCAGTTTCAGAAGCCCTTTCCGTACTGCCTGATTTAGAGTGATTTAAGCTCCTTTATCGCTTTAAAAGCAACATTAACATAATCTTCACCAACTAATATGGTAAATTCATTTGACGTTGATATGACCTCAAAAATATTCACTCCCTCCCAAGATAAGCGTTGAAAAATAAAATAATAAATCCCCGGAACGGTAACATTTTCGATGGGTAATTTCATAGAAATAGACGATAAATTGTCTGTTTTTTCAATTAAAATTTCTTTTTTAAAATACGTTTCAATCTTTGCTGTTAAATCACTGCTTACAATAATATTGGATTCTGTTACCCCTCGTGAAGAAGTATAAAAAATATTGGGGTCGTTTTTCACCTCTTCTAAAAAACGGGCTTGGGCATCCAGCAATGTATCCGAAATTTTAAAACTGTAGTCTGTTAAATTTGAGCGAACTGTAATATCGCCTATGGCACGTAAAACCTTAACGATTTTTCGGGAAGTGTTCATTTCCGTTTCAAATTGAATGCGCTTTAAGGCCATTATGATTGCTCCTTTGTTTACAGGTTTCCTTAAGTTTTTTTCAATATCAACCTGAATATGACGCGCTAAAGAGGTCAAATTAATGATTCCGTCTGAAAGCGCTGAAGACAGATAGGGCTTCTTTTTAATGTATTGAGATACCGCAGCAGTGACTGTCATAAAGAGTATTTTAACAAAGTTGTTTAATTTGTAACAAAAATACATAATTTATAACAAATTACATGAATTTGTCAGTAGCGGTCTATTCCCAAGGGTAAAAGGCATTGGGAATGTGGATGATTATCCATTGATTTTGTTGAACAATATATTCAATAGCATCAAATCGAACCTCTAAATTCAGCTCCTTTTGGATTATGTAATGATCCATAGCAGCACACAGGCGTTTTATATTAGCTGAAGAAATAAAAGAAGCTAATGTTCCAAAAAATTGGGTTTTAATTGTTTTTACTTCTACACAAATAAGGATTTTGCCTCTTTGCATAATTAAGTCTATTTCGACTCTTCCCACGCGGTAATTTTTTCCAATACAGCAGTATCCTTTTTGTTCCAAAAATTGGCAAGCTTTCTGTTCGGCAAGTTTTCCAAAAAGGTTGTGTTCGGCCATTGTTCTTGAGATAGGGCATATTAAAGATAGTATCTCCACTTAGAAAAGGTGTAGATTTGTTTATTTTTGACAAAAATTGAATTCAATCCATGTCCAAACGCTACACAATCACCGCAGCTTTACCTTACACTAACGGTCCCATACATATAGGTCATTTAGCTGGGGTTTATGTCCCTGCAGATATCTACTCGCGCTATTTGCGTAGTCAGGGTCACGATGTTGCTTTTATCTGTGGTAGTGATGAGCATGGTGTAGCAATTTCACTCAAAGCCAAAAAAGAAGGGAAAACACCTCAAGAAATTATTGATCATTACGATGGCATAATCCGCACTTCATTTGAGGCATTTGGTATATCGTTTGATAACTATTCGCGGACTTCAAGAGCCATTCACCATAAAACAGCGCAAGAAATTTTTGAGGTTTTACATGAAAAAGGGGTGTTTGAAGAAAAAACTTCAGCTCAACTTTATGATCCTGAGGCTAAACAGTTTTTAGCTGATCGTTTTGTTACCGGTACCTGTCCTATTTGCCAAAATTCAGAAGCTTACGGAGATCAATGTGAAAGCTGTGGGAGTAGCTTAAATGCAACGGAGTTGATCAATCCACAGTCTACCCTAAGTGGAGCTCAACCCGAATTTAGAGAAACAAAACATTGGTATCTCCCGCTTGATCGCTATACCGAATTTATCACAAAATGGATTTTGGAAGACCACAAAAAGGACTGGAAGCCCAATGTTTACGGTCAAGTTAAATCGTGGGTTGATTCTGGGTTACAACCGAGAGCGGTAACGCGAGATTTAGATTGGGGAATTCCCGTCCCTTTACAAAATGCCAAAGGTAAAGTTTTGTACGTTTGGTTTGATGCGCCAATTGGATACATTTCCTCGACTAAAGAATGGGCAGAAAAAACAGGAAAAGATTGGAAACCGTATTGGTGTGATCCTGAAACCCAACTGATCCATTTTATTGGAAAAGACAACATCGTATTTCATTGTATTATTTTCCCCGTAATGCTTCATGCCTCGGGGCACTATATACTTCCTGAAAATGTTCCTGCCAATGAATTTCTGAACTTGGAGGGACAAAAAATTTCAACATCTAAAAATTGGGCGGTTTGGCTTCATGAGTATTTAGAGGTATTCCCGCAACAACAGGACGTTTTGCGATATGTATTGACTGCTAATGCCCCCGAAACGAAAGACAATGATTTTACTTGGGAAGAATTTCAAGCTCGCAATAACAATGAATTGGTTGCAATTTTCGGAAACTTTGTAAATCGGGTAATTGTACTAACACATAAATATTTTGAAGGGATTGTTCCAAATCCAAATTCCCTACATCCTGAAGACCACGACGCTTTAGCCGCTCTTCAGACTATCCCTTCACAATACTGTGAGTCTTTAGAGAAATTTCGTTTCCGAGAGGCCAGCCATCACCTGATACAATTGGCCCGTGTGGGAAATAAATATTTAGCTGATGCCGAACCGTGGAAACTTATTAAAACCGATCCTGATCGCGTAGCTACCATCCTCTACGTTGCGTTGCAATTAACTACTGGCTTGAGTATTTTAAGCGCTCACATTCTTCCTTTTACAAGTGAAAAGCTTCAAAAAATGCTCAAATTAACTTCAAATGTCGATTTGTGGGCCTTACTAACTTCAGGTAAAGCACTCCTTACTCCTCAGCATCAAATTGAATCGGCTTCCTTATTATTTGAAAAAATTGAGGATGCCCAAATGGATTTTCAAAGAGAAAAATTAAAAAACACAGAAAAAGAGGGGCATTCGATTGCGGCTTCCATTGCTCCAGAAAAACCACAGGTTGACCCTAACCTTTTTAATGAACTACAACTCAAAGTGGGTCAAATAGTAGCGGCTGAAAGGGTGCCTAAAACCAAAAAACTGATGAAAATTTCGCTTGAAGTTGGTCAAGAAATTCATACCGTGGTTTCTGGAATAGCCCAAGATTTTGAGCCTGAATCACTCATTGGAAAAAAAGTGACATGGCTTTCCAATTTAGCCCCTAGAACATTAAAAGGAATTGAAAGTAAAGGGATGATTTTATTAGGTGAAGATGTAGAAGGAAAATTGGTTTTTGTTTCTCCTGACGATTCCGATGCAACCCCTGGATTAGAGATTCATTAATTGTTTTGATACGCTCATTTCCTATAGCATACCACTCTTCGTATAAGCTTGCTCTTCCCGAAAACCATCGGTTCCCAATGGATAAATATGAGTTGCTTCCACAGCAACTTTTACGAGAGGGCACTTGTGAACCTTCCGATTTTTTTGAACCTATTCCTGCTCCAATAAAAGTTGTAGAACTTGCCCATGATTCATCCTACATTCAACGATTACTCAATCTTGACCTTACCCCTAAAGAAATTCGAAGTATTGGTTTTCCGTTATCACCCGAATTAATATCGCGTGAATTTTTAATTGCTGGAGGAACAATTTCAGGGGCGGAACAAGCTTTATCAACAGGTGTTGCATTTAATATTGCAGGTGGCACTCACCATGCCTTTCGATCAAAAGGAGAAGCCTTTTGTCTGTTAAATGATCAGGCCATTGCAGCACATTACATGATATTGAAAAAGAAAGCTAAAAAAATTCTCATTTTTGATCTTGATGTGCATCAAGGAAATGGAACAGCAGAAATTTGCAGAACTGCCGATTCGATTTATACCTGTTCAGTTCACGGTGCAAAAAATTATCCCTTCCAAAAGGAGGTAAGTGATTTTGATCTGGCTTTAGAAGATCAAACTGAAGACGCTATTTACTTAGCCCACATAAAAAAATTACTCCCCGAATTAGTAGATAAGGTTAAACCCGACTTTATATTTTACTTGAGTGGAGTTGACGTATTGTCAACTGATAAATTGGGAAGATTAGGACTGAGTTTAGAGGGGTGTAAAATGCGTGATCGTATTGTCTTTGAATTCGTTCATAATAAGGGAATTCCATTACAATGTAGTATGGGTGGAGGATATTCTAAAGACCTTAAAATTATAATTGAAGCCCATGCCAATACCTACCGAGAAGCGAAACGTATTTTTACTTAACCTTTATGCCAAGTTTGACTTTTCATATTAATGGCAGCAACTACAATATCTTTTCTACTTACTTGACCAACGAGTCTGCCATGTTCCATTACGGGATAGCGTCTTCTACTTGATTTTGAAAATTTAGACGCTGCATCAAAAACGCTTAAATTAGACTCGATAGTGTCCACAGGGGTAGTCATAAAATGATCTACAGTTTTATCTAATATGGGCATGTTAAAATAACGGCTGTCTGAAATTTGTTTCATACAATCGGCCTCAGAGATTACCCCTACTAGGTTACCTTCTTTGTTTACCACTGGACCTCCAGAGATTCGATATTTTATAAAGGCCTTCATCACTTCGTAAATGCTTTGCTTAGGGTCAAATACTACGAGTTGATGCGTCATTATTTCGGCTACAGTCAACGTACTCGGTCTTTCCTTCCCGATGGCGGCACGCTCTCCTTGAAAACTTTTTACTGGCATAATTAGTTGGGGTTGATTTTTATAAATATATCATTATAATTGTCGGAAATTTGATTTTGAAATCCGTAGGTATTTTAGGTTGTGGTTGGCTAGGTAAAGCACTTGCTCAAAACTTGATTGAACAAGGTGTTCACGTTAAGGGGTCGTGTACTTCTGTAGCAAAAGCAACCTCTTTAAAATACGCGGGCATTAAGGGTTATGTAATTGATTTACAATCGTATAAAATTAGTGGTGACCTTACTTTTTTTGATTCAATTGAGGCACTTTTTATTTGTATTCCTCCAAAACGAGGAGATAAAACTTTTTCGCTAAACCAAAGTTTACACCATTTATTTAATCAGATTCCCGCTCTTTTAAAGACCAAAATTCTTTTTACAAGCAGCATATCGGTTTATGGAAACCAACCGGGTGTGCTTACAGAAGAGCGTAAACTTCAACCCGAAACAGAAAACGCAAAAGTATTGGTGGCCAGTGAGAAATTAATACTTGATTCTTCAAAAAATAGTGTTGTGATTCGGTTAGGGGGATTGATAGGTGATGACCGAAATCCGATAAATTCACTCTATAACAAACGCATAACCAACCCTAATGGGAATATCAATTTTATTTCACAAAAAGATGCTGTGGAAGGTTTACGTGCCCTTCTTATTTCAGATGCCCAGGGAGTATTCAACTTGGTTACTCCTCACCATCCAACTCGAAAAGATTACTATACTTTTGCAGCCCAAAAATGGGGCTATATACCTCCAAAATTTTCTGAAGAAGAGGGGGTAAAGAAAATTGTAAAGGGTGAAAAAATTACCCATTTCACTTCTTTTCAATATACTGTCAATAATCTGTTAATATAAATTTGAAGCCTACAGAAAATACCACAACTGCTTTTTATACTTTACTGATACGAAATTGGCATGACAAAAAAGAACCAATATATCGGGAAGTTAGAGGGGCTATTAACCCATTTAAAAAACGCTAAGCTAGAGTATTTAAAGGCCGCAGACCAACTCAATAACGCTGAACACAAGCGGTATCTCAATCAGCAAGCTACTCTACGAAATCGTCTTTTTCAGGAAATACTTGAGGAACTTCGTCGCCATGGAATGACTTTAGACAACCTAGTAATTAGCCGATTTAATTTTGATCAATTGTTGATATCTTCCATTGATATGCTTCAGGCCTCAGCAATTGAAAAATGCATTCAGTCGGATACCTATTTACTTAAAAAATACAACGAAATTCAAGAGGGATTTGATTCAGAATTGGACCTCTTATCGGCCTTTGAAACGCTTCAAAATGCACTTGAAAAAAATAAAGCGCTTGTAACTAATTTTTTCTCAAAACGGGGAATAGACTCGATTTTTTAGTTCAAGAGTATCCAATTCCACTTCCCCTTCTCCTTCATCAAGTGTATTCATGCGAGAAAGTAATGCATTGTAATAGTCATAAACTAGGACAATTGAAGGAATTAAAGAATCTGCTTTATAGTGTTGTGTAAAGTACCTGGACTTAAGCACTTGCATTTGAACTACCTTAAAGCGACTTCTAATTTGGGGAACTTCTAAGGTTGGAGGTAAATCTGCTAAAAGTATTTTGTTCAGCCGCGCAGACAATGCAATTAAATCCACTTCCACATCTTTAAAATTCAACTCTTTTAAACGCTCCATAGATTCGTGTAACTTAGAGAATTCTTCCCATTCTTCTAACCCCTTATCCTTTAAAAAGCTTTCCGGATAAGTCGCCAATTCAACTGTGGGCAACTCAAAGGTTGAACTCACTGAGGTTGTTGATGAGGAATTCGCTTGGGAAGTATCCCCTTGCCTACATCCAACGAATACAACAAAACAAAATACAAGAAAGATATAGTTCTTCATTTTCATTTACCAAAGTTACAAGGAATTCAAGCGCATAAGCAGAAGGGTAAAAAATAAAAATTGAAGGATGTAAAGGTGGAAGGCAAAAATCGTTTTTACAGCAGGGCGTGTGATGTGAAATATGATTTGTAATGGCATAGCCACAAATACCCAGCCCAAATAATTTTGAATGGGAGCAACACCTCCTTCAAACGTCCAAAAATCTAGTTGTGGAGCTATAGGTTCCATAACCAAATCTAAAAAAACCATCAATCCAACACCCAAGAGACTTTTAAACCAAAAATTGGTTGTGAAAAAGGCCGCAATTTGTCCGGTGATAAATACCAATACACACCAATTAATTCCTATCAGCAAAGGAACTCCCAAAAACTTTATCCCTAAAACTGCACCATAGGAATATTGACCAAAAAACCAGCCGTACTGAACCCCCAAAATTTCTGCTCCCATACCCACCATAAAACACAATAGAACGAGAAAAGAGGTTTTTAAATTGAGCTTTGTGTTTACTAAGAGAAGTGAAAAACTGAGTAACAGATTAAGGGGTGTAGCGCGAATAAACCATTCACTATCACTATAAATAATTCCAATAATTCCTGACAAATGGAACAGCCATATCAAGCCGATTGATAGTTGTAATTTACCAAGGGGGAGTTGTGTTGTCATGGGCTGTATACAGGAATCATGTCATCTATTATTTTGGCTGAAAGCAAACAAAGCGGTATTCCTCCACCTGGATGAACGCTTCCTCCACAAAAATAAAGGTTTTTTAACCGCTTTGAAAAATTAGGATGTCGTAAAAAAGCAGCCATGGCTTTATTACTAGAAGCCCCATATAAGGCGCCCATATAAGAAGTCGTTTTGGCTTGTATCATCGGTGGGGTTAAAACCTCTTCACACACTATAAGCGGCGTTATGTTTTTATTTAATTGCTTTGATAATTTTGCGATAACAATTTTTCTTAGTCGGGTTAGCTCTTCCTCCCAATTTTGACTGTGATCTGCTGGTGTGTTGACCATTACAAACCAATTTTCTGAGTTCTTAGGGGCGTCAGCAGGCACATCTTTTGACGTAATGTTTATGTAAATTGTAGGGTCGTCATCAATGGATTTTGAATTGAAAATAGCCTCAAATTCTTTTTTGTAATCTTTTGAAAAAAAGATATTATGCAAGTCTAACTCTTGAAATGAATGGGACATACCCCAATAAAAAATAACCGCCGAGCTAGAGCGTTCTTGACTTAAAATTTTCTCGGGGCGTTTTTGAGTAGGAAGTAATTTTGAAAAGGTATAGTAAACGTCCATATTAGAAACAACATGTGAATAGGGTAGCTCTTTATTCTCCACTTTTATACCCGTTACAGTTTCTTGGTCCACTTTGATTTCCTCTACTGTTTTTTCATAATGAAAAGTGACCCCATTACGTTCTGCCAATTTTACTAAAGCATTTGTAATGGAAACCATTCCTCCTTGAGGAATGTAGGTGCCATAATTTCCTTCTAAATGTTGTATTAAGGTCATCATTCCCGACGTTTGGAAAGGATCAGAGCCATTATAGGTTGCGTATCGATCAAAAAGTTGAATTAAGTGAGGCGATGAAAAAGCCTTTTTATTGGCACTATGTAAACTTCTTTCTAATTCAAAAACAGGAAGTTGAATTAGGGCTTTAAGCGTATCGAAAGAGACAAATGTTTTTGATTTGTGAAGGGACTGATTCAAAAAAATCGGGGCGGTGAGGTCGTATTTTTTTTTGGCCCTTTGCAAATATTTTTTTACCCGCGATGCAGGTTCCCCAAAAACTGTTTCTACTTCATTCAAAAATCGATCTTGATCACTATAGGCTGTAAACCGGGTGCCGTCTTCCCAAAAATATTGGCAGGCAATTTCTTTTTTTGAGTATTGAAAATGATGTTTTGGATTTTCTCCCGCTTTTTCAAATAATTCAGTAACAAAGTGTGGCATCGTAAAAAGAGATGGGCCTGCATCAAAACGAAAACCCTTCTTCTCAAAGGCGGATAATTTACCCCCGGGATAGCTGTTTTTTTCAAATACATCAACCCGATATCCTTTTAATGCCAAGCGAATGGCAGTAGCAATTCCAGCGATACCTGCACCTATTACAGCTGCTTTATTCATTTACCTTTCTGTTATTTCATCTGAAAGTAATACAAACCTCGAAAATAGATCTTCTTGATACCATTTTTTATGTTTAGTTGTTTTCACTATTGAACTGTGATCTGTATTTCGATAAGCAAATTGATGTACCGAATCAAAGTGGTCCCAAATACTTACTGTGGCCTGTTGAACTAAGGGCCATTCTCCAATTCCTTTATAAAACAGAACCCCTTTTGCTTTTTCAATGGCTTTACTGGCTTTAGGAACTGCACGCCAAAAGGAAAAAAGTTTATTCCAGCGTAAGGTCGCTCGTGTTATTACAACAACTGGATTCTGACTTTCTACATTTCCCTCTTGTGATTGAAATGGGTTAATTCCATTCCATTTTCCATGACTTTTTACGGAGTCTAAAATTAGTGTTCTTTCCCTAACGGATTTCGACTTATACAACATAAAAACAGGATGTTGATTCATACAATTTTCAAACTTTTCCTGATTTTCCCATACCCCTAAAAAAGCATAAGTAGAAAAATCAGGCCAAAGGCTAAATCCCTTTCCCCCTCCTGTACCTAAGAATTTAAAAAATGTAAGTCCCGGAACCTCATCCCTTTTCAACGGATTTAAACCCATTTGT
>RGZR01000049.1 GCA_010031465.1 Flavobacteriia bacterium | reverse complement strand
CATCGTTCTGTTAAAGATAATATTGTTTATGGCAGACCTAATGCGACTCAAAAAGAAATCATACATGCAGCAAAAAGAGCTAAAGCACACGATTTTATAATGCAATTAGAAGATAATTTTTATAGAAAAGGTTATGAAGCACATGTCGGTGAAAGAGGTGTTAAATTATCAGGCGGGCAGCGGCAGCGTATATCAATTGCGAGGGTCATGTTAAAAGATGCCCCAATATTATTATTAGATGAGGCAACAAGTGCACTAGACTCAGAAATTGAAGTCGTGATTCAGCAGAGTCTCTATCAGCTTATGGAAGGCAAAACGGTTATCGCCATAGCTCATCGTTTGTCGACTATTGCGGCAATGGATAGACTCATTGTCATTGATAAAGGTAAGATTATTGAAGAGGGCAGTCATAACGAACTTATTAAAAAGAAAGGTTTATATGCGAGGCTTTGGAAACATCAAAGTGGTGGATTCTTAGGAGAAGCTTAGTGAGCAGTCAATAAGACAATAACTGCGCCACTACCACCGTCATGAATTCTTGCTTGCGCATAGGCTATCACTTCTTCTTTTCAATTCTTTTCGCAATAAATCAAGTTCCCTTGGCGTTTGGCCACTTACTGATGTATTTTCATCCGCTCGGCGAATTAAATACGGAATAACTTTTCGAACAGGACCGTAGGGTACATATTTAATCACCTGATATCCAACATCTGCCAAGTTAAAAGTGATGTGATCAGCCATACCATACAATTGGGAAAACCAAATGCGTTGATCAGAAGGGGAAATAGTGTTGTTTTTCATATAATCAACTACCTGCAAAACATTGGCTTCATTGTGACTTCCTAAAAAAAGATGACACCGATCTACACGGGGTAAAATAAAATGTAATGCTTGAGAAAACTCCTCATCCGTTTTGGCCTTGGATTCACAAAGGGGTGAAGGATACCCTTTTGCTTCAGCCCGATCGTTTTCTTTTTCAATGTAAGCCCCTCGAACCAACTTAACTCCCAAATAAAAATTTCCCTGTTCAGCTTTTTCATAAAGCGATTTCAAGTATTCCATTCGGTCTTTTCGATACATTTGGAGCGTGGTGAAAATGTATGGCGTTTTTTTATTATAGGTTGTCATAAGGCGCTCAGCAACTTCATCAATGGCTCCTTGAATCCAAGTCTCTTCTGCATCAATAAGCACTTTTACATTGAGTTCAATGGCTTTTTCACAAAAGCGCTCAATCCGTTTTAACATTCTTTCCCATGCCTGCTCTTCTTCTTCAGAAAGTGCAATTGATGCAGTTTTCATTTTAAACAATGCTAACGAACCTAATCCTGTAGGTTTAAAAACAGTAAAAGGAACATCTGTATTTCCCTTTGAAAAGGAAAGTGTGTCCAATGATTTTTGAAGGTGATCTTCCATCCCCTCTTCTGTCCACTCTGCTTCGGCAGCAAAATGCATATAGGATTTAACACGTTGAGAGGCCAATAAATTGACAATTTTTAATGAGTCTTCTTGTTGTTCTCCGGCACAAAATTGTTTGTAAATGGTTTTTTTAAATACAAAAATAAAGGGCAGCCTTAATTTTAAAATCAGCCATGCCACTTGGGTACTAAAAGCGACCAAATACTTATTTGCAATTAAACGGTATATCAAATAGGATTTGTATAAATCTGAATTTGATTTTAGCCCGTAGGCTTTTTCTGTATTATCAAATTGCACCATATTCTATAGATTTACATGTCATTCTTTATCAATTTATGGGGCCTGTTTTATTTTCTAAAAGGGGAACAAATCGAAATTCCCCAAACTTTTCTTGATCAAAGGTGGTTGCGCCAGTTCGTGTAAATCGAATCATTTCTTGTTTTTTTACTCCAACAGGAATAACCAACTTTCCCCCAACAATCAATTGATTTAATAAGGGTTTGGGTACAACGGGCGCTCCAGCAGTAACAATTATTCGGTCAAAAGGCTCTTCAGTAGGCATGCCTAGATAGCCATCACCAAAAATCATTTTTTTCGGACGCAGCCCCATTTTGGAAAATAACCGTTGTGTTTTTTTAAATAAAAGTTGTTGACGCTCAATGGAATAAACTTGTGCACCTAGTTCTAACAAAAGTGCGGTTTGATACCCCGATCCTGTTCCGATTTCTAACACTTTATGACCGGGTTGTACATCAAGCAATTCCGTTTGAAAAGCCACTGTAAAAGGCTGGGAAATCGTTTGATCTGCTGCTATGGGATAGGCTTGATCTTCATAGGCAAAATTAACCAAGCTGGGGTCCATGAATAGGTGCCTAGGGATGAGTTCCATGGCCTCTAAAACAGTTTCGCTTTGTATCCCCTTATCACGTAAAAGCTGAATAAGTTGACGTCGCAATCCCTTGTGTTTTATCGTGTCATTCATGGGGTACAAAAATAAGAGACTTTACAATTAAAATTGATAATAAGATGTACTTTTGAATAAAGCGTGAAAACATGTTAAAAATTGGTGTTTTAGGAGCTGGACACTTGGGAAAAATTCATCTTCGCATGGCAAAAGCCTCCAAAGAATTGAAGTTGGTTGGCTTTTTTGACCCTAATCCAGTCGTTTCAGAACAGGTAACAAGCGAATACAAATACACTTCATTTGAATCGCCTCAAGCGCTAATGGAAGCCTCGGATATTGTCGCTATAGTCACCCCTACGCTATCCCATTTTGACATGGCTCAGCAGGCCATTTCCTTAAAAAAACATGTATTCATTGAAAAACCCATTGCTGCTTCTCTTGATGAAGCCAAAAAAATAGAATTATTAGCCGCAAAGCATGGGGTTTTTGGGCAAGTAGGACATGTTGAACGTTTTAATCCTGCTTTTGAGTCTGTTGTGAAGTCCTTAACATCGCCTCGGTTTATTGAAGCCCATCGCCTTTCTGAATTCAATCCCAGAGGAACAGATGTCTCTGTTGTTCTCGATTTGATGATTCACGATTTAGACATAGTACTAAGTTTGATCGATTCACCAGTAAAACGGATAGATGCTTCGGGAGTTGCTGTTATCAGTGAAACTCCAGATATTAGCAACGCTAGAATTGAGTTTGAAAACGGCAGCGTAGCCAATTTTACTGCAAGTCGTATTTCCCTAAAAAAAATGCGGAAGAGTCGGTTTTTTCAAAAAAATTCCTACATCGCTGTAGACTATTTAACCAAAAAGGTGGAAGTTGTTAAAATAAAGGAGGTAACGAACACAACCGATGATACAGCCTTATTACTGACCAATGCTGAAGGGGTTAAAAAACAATTGTATTTTGAAAATCCTACTATTGAAGATTCAAACGCAATTCAAAAAGAACTGGAACATTTTGCCACTTGTATCCAACAGAATAAAACCCCACGCGTATCGCTTCAGGATGGTGTAAAAGCACTTGATTTAGCCCATCAAATCATTGAAAAAATGAAACAATTCCCTTGAAGGGCCTCTCTGAATTAAAAAGGATTTTCACCTGCGCCTTCGCGTATAACAACAAACTCAGGTTGTGTCAAATCGATCACTGTGGAAGGAACATTACTCCCATACCCGTCTGAAATCATCATTTCAATTTGAGATTCCCAGCGCTCAAAAAGCAATTCAGGATCGGTGGTATAGTCGATGATTTTGTCAGGATCATGGAGTGACGTGGTAACTAAAGGCGCCTCTAATAAAGGGAGTAAGTTTTGTAATAAGGGATGGTTAGAAATTCTTACCCCAATAGTTTTTCGCTTTTGAAAGGGTTTGGGAAGTTTTACTGACGCTTCCATTATCAAGGCATAGGGACCGGGAAGTAGTCGTTTTACCATTTTGAAAATGGGCGTATTCATAGGGGCCACGTAATTTGCCATTGAGCGAATATCGGAAAACAAAAAACTCAGGGGTGCTTGTTCAAGTTTGACCCCTTTTATTTTGGCAAGACGTTGTAAGGGTTCCTTTTGAGTACTTAAGCACCCTAGTCCATACACTGTATCGGTGGGAAAAATTACAAGTCCTCCTTTTGATAAAATTGTTGCTGTTTGTTTTAATAATGAAGGATTCGGTTGATCTGAATAACATTCTTCATAGACTGCCATGACTTACTTAATTTTAAGTTTAGCAAAACGCAATAGCAAATTCTTTTCACCAAAGCCTTTAAAATCAATTACCGCTTTTTGATCATTTCCTTTGCCTTCTATGGTCTTTACCCTACCCGAACCAAAACGGGCATGCTCAACCTCCATCCCTTCTTGTAAAAGAAGGACTTCGCCTTGTGGTGAGGGTGAAGCGGCTGTGTCAATCTTTTTTAATCGTTGCAATTGTGAGGCTGTAGGTTTGGTAATGCTTGTTTCCTCAATTTTGGGAGTGATTTTACCTGTTTTTTTGGTTACAGCAGTTCCAAATATAGAGTTGTCAATTAAAGGTTTATATGAATAAGAAGTTTCGGGGAGTATGGATTCTACATGGGCTTCATCAATCTCTTCTATAAATCGGCTGGGTTCCGCATCAATTAACTTTCCCCAACGATAGCGGGATAAGGTGTAGGATAAGAACACACGTTCTTCGGCGCGCGTTAAGGCGACATAGAATAAACGGCGTTCTTCCTCCAACTCTGTTCTCGAATTCAAACTTAATGCCGAAGGAAATAAATCTTCTTCCATCCCTACAATAAAGACATAGGGGAATTCTAATCCTTTTGCCAAATGAATGGTCATTAAGGCTACCCGATCGCTGTCTGACCCCTCTTCTTGATCTAAGTCTGTTACCAAGGCCACGTCTTCTAAAAACTCGGATAAGTTTCCTGAAACGTCAGCAAGTTCTTGTTGGCCTTCAACAAAATCGCGTAACCCGTTTAACAATTCCTCCACATTTTCTATTCGGGCGATGCCCTCAGGGGTTGCTTCCTTCTTTAATTCTTGTACTAACCCTATTTTCTTGGTCACGAGATCAGTGATTTCAAAAGCATCTAAGGTTTCATTTTCAATTTGAAAACGTTGAATTAAAAGGGTGAAATCCGTTAGCTTACCCAAGGTTCCCGCATTAATTCCCACCTCCAATTCTTTTGCTTTGCAAAGGGTTTCAAACAGGGGTAAGTTGTGCTTTTTGGAGGCGACAACAAGCTTATCAACTGTAGTTTGTCCTATTCCTCGGGGGGGGTAGTTAATGATCCGCTTTAGGCTTTCCTCATCTTTAGGATTGACGATTAAACGCAAATACGCCAAAACGTCCTTTATTTCTTTTCGTTGATAAAACGAAAGTCCTCCATAGATGCGATAAGGAATATCCCGCTTACGCAATGCATCCTCCATGGCTCTAGACTGAGCATTTGTTCGGTACAATATGGCAAAATCTGAATTTTTTCGTTGCTCTTGCATTTTGTATTCAAATATGCTAGAGGCAACATGTCTTCCTTCTTCTGCATCAGTGGCTAGTCGATTCACTCGAATTTTATGTCCCTCTTTATTGGCGGTCCACACTATCTTATCAATTTTACTTTTGTTGTGGTTTATAATCGAATTGGCAGCATTTACAATTGTTTTGGTGGATCTGTAGTTTTGTTCTAATCGATACAAACTGACGTCTTGGTAATCCTTTTGAAAATTTAGAATATTGTTGATGTTCGCTCCGCGGAAGGCATAAATACTTTGCGCATCATCTCCTACGACACAAATGTTTTGATACCGATCAGACAAGGCCCTTACAATAAGGTATTGAGAATGATTAGTATCTTGATACTCATCAACCAAAAGGTAGCGGAATCGGTCTTGATATTTTGCCAATACCTCTGGAAAACGATTTAGCAATTCATTTGTACGCAATAATAAATCATCAAAATCCATGGCCCCGGCCTTAAAGCAGCGCTCCACATATTCATTGTAAATGGACCCCATTTGAGGACGTCGAGCAGCGGCATCGGCTTCTTGTAGATCAGGATCATTATAATAGGCTTTAACGGTGATTAAACTGTTTTTAAAGGCCGAGATTCGATTTCGAATTTGCTTGTATTTGTAAATGTCTTTATCCAAACCCATTTCTTTGATAATGGAAGCGATTAATCGATCTGAATCTTGGGTGTCGTATATAGTAAAGTTTTGAGGAAACCCTAGTTTGTCAGCTTCTTGACGCAGTAAACGAGCAAAAATAGAGTGAAAGGTTCCCATCCATAGGTTTTTTGCTTCAGACTCTCCTACCAACTCAGCGATTCTACTTTTCATTTCACGTGCAGCCTTATTCGTAAACGTGAGGGCTAATATTGAGAAACTATCCACTCCTGAAGCCATTAAATGGGCGATGCGGTAAGTCAATACACGCGTTTTACCAGAACCTGCACCGGCAATAACAATTAGGGGACCTTCTTTATGTAAAACGGGCTCTAGTTGGGCCTCATTAAGTGTTGCTAAAAAAGAAGAATTTGGTGTTTCCATAACGTCCTTAAAAGTAGGGATTATCTATTTTTCACTTCAATCAAAAAGAATTAGTTATAAACATCTATATTTAAAAAAAATATTAAAATGCAAAAACGAATCCTCTTTACTTTTTTATTTTTTGGAATATTCTATTTACAAGCCCAAATCAAAGAAGAGGCTTACAACCAAGTAGAGCCCAAAGTAATTGAATGGCGGCACCACATACATCAGAATCCCGAACTCTCCAATCGTGAGTTTGCCACCTCAGCTTATATTGCTGCGCATCTGCAAAGCTTGGGAATCGAAGTACAAACGGGCGTTGCACATACAGGTGTAGTAGGGGTGTTAAAGGGGAATAGACCCGGAAAAGTTGTTGCGTTAAGAGCCGATATGGATGCCTTACCTGTTGTGGAACGTAATGAACTTCCCTACAAATCGAATGTTATCACCACTTTTAATGGACAAGAAACAGGCGTTATGCACGCTTGTGGACATGACACACATGTTGCTATTTTAATGGGAGTAGCTGAAGTTCTTGCCAAAAACAAAAATTTTCCAGGGACAGTGAAATTTATTTTTCAACCTGCTGAAGAAGGAGCCCCTCCTGGAGAAGAAGGAGGAGCTAAACTCATGGTTAAAGAGGGAGTATTAGAAAATCCAAAAGTGGACGTCATTTTTGGACTACACATCAACTCTGGAACCCACGTAGGTAAAATTACCTATAAACCCGGAGGCATGATGGCCGCCTCACAACGATTTGTGATTAATGTCAAAGGAAAACAAGCTCACGGTTCAGCTCCATGGCAAAGTGTTGATCCGATAGTTGCCAGTGCTCACATTATAAATGGATTACAAACCTTGGTAAGTAGAGAGTCACAACTCACCAAAGAAGCGGCTGTAATTTCTGTGGGCTCTATTCATTCCGGAATTCGTTTTAACATCATTCCGGAATCTTTAGAAATGATCGGTACAATTCGCACTTTAGATCTGGACATGAAAGAGCACATCAGAAAAAGAATGAATGAAATGGTTCCTGCCATAGCGCAAGCCTACCGCGCAGAAGCCACTGTTGAAATTCAAGACGGTACTGACATTACGTTTAATGATACAGCATTGACAACACAAATTTTACCAAGTTTACAACGGGTCGCTGGAAAAGAAAATGTTATTGAAATTGACGCCATAACCGGAGCGGAAGATTTTTCCTATTTTCAAAAGGAAGTCCCCGGTTTTTTCTTCTTTTTGGGAGGTACACCCCTTTCTATGGATGAAAAAGACGCTCCTTCACATCACACCCCTGCCTTTTTTGTTGATGACGCCAGTATGAAATTAGGGGTTAAAGCGTTGACGCAATTGACATTAGATTATTTAGCTAAAAAATAATTACCGGCTTTTAGCATAATCCCAACCCAATTGCCACCACGTTTTCAATTGTTCTTGGTCAAAAACTAACGATTGTGTGGTCAAGACCTTTGGTGTGTAGAAAATCCGTAAATCCACATTGTAGTCTTTTGCAAGTAAATTTCCTATATGAATGTTTTGGGATGAGATTCTGTCGGAAATAAAATCAAAAACAATGCCTAGCGCATCAAAGGGATTTGAAGAATGCACGCGGTTGGTTTGCTGAAATTCAGTGTCTAACATAATCGCGTCAATGTGGGTAGCTCCTAAAATTATGGCCTTTTCAATAGGAATGATACAACCCAATCCACCGTCTGCATATTCGCAACCTTCTTTGGAAACCAAACTCATGAAGGGAACATAGTTACACGAAATCCAAATCCAATCTAAAAAATCGTGATAATCAAAATCATGAATGCTTTTATACTCTACACTATTTGTAGATAAATTGGACACACAAACAATGACTTCTTTTTCACTGGCTTTTACTTTTTCAAAAAAAGAGGCTGAAATTTCATTGGCCAACAAGCGCCGAAGATTAAAGCTTTCGCCAAATGTTTTTCGTCCTTTAATAAAGTTTTTAAGGACATTAAGGTGATTGATTTTTATATGGTGGGTTCCCTTCTTTTTCCGTATCAAAAAGGGATTGTTGTCAAATATACTGGATTGGGTGACATGAGTAAACGCTTGTTTTATTGTCTCAATTTTATTTGCTGCCAAATGGGTGATTAACAAACTTCCCGTAGACGTTCCTAAAAACATATCATAGGATTTTCTTTCCTCTTCCATTAAATATTGGGCAACGCCTCCGGCAAAAGCACCTTTACTTCCCCCACCTGAAATAACTAGTGCACGCATAAATTCTTAATTTGGGTTTCCTTTTTTAAATTTACATGCTTTCCACCAGATAAAAAAACGGATAGATGAATGTTATGCAAACGGCGATAGAATACCTAAAAGGGGTAGGTCCTGAACGAGCCCGCTTGCTGAAAACAGAATTACAAATTCACACCTATCAAGATCTATTGCATTTTTTTCCAAACCGTTACATTGATCGAACTCAATTTCACTCCCTTGGTAAGCTTTCCCAAAACAACTCTGAAATTCAGTTAAAAGGGGTGATTACGTCGATTGAATATGTTGAACAAAAGAGAGGAAAACGCATGGTTGCCACTTTTTCTGACGATACAGGAAGCATTGAATTGGTTTGGTTTAGAGGGCATAAATGGATTCGAGAATCTTTAAAATTGCACACCCCCTATGTAATCTTTGGTCGATTAAATTGGTTTAAAGGAAAGGCAAGTATGCCTCATCCTGAAATGGAACTGAAAGAACACTATGAACAAGGAGTTAAAGCCGCCTTTTACCCCATTTACCCTACCACAGAAAAATTAACTCAAAAAGGGGTTTCACAGCGTGTAATCCAAAAACTTGTTGCCTTTTTGCTTCAAGAACATGCCGCATCATTCGCCGAAACACTTCCCGAATATCTTTTGGATCATTATAGATTTTGCTCAAAAAAAGAAGCGTTATGGCATATTCACTTCCCTACCAATCAACATAAATTAATTCGCGCACAACAACGTCTCAAGTTTGAAGAGTTTTTCTTTTTACAGGTTCAGTTACTATTGAAAAATCAACAAAGAAAACAAAAAATCAAAGGACATACCTTCAAGACCGTGGGTCCCGTTTTTCGTGAATTTTATGAACAGCACCTCCCCTTTTCACTTACTAAGGCCCAGAAAAAAGTAATAAAAGAAATACGGAACGATATGGGTTCAGGTCGACAAATGAATCGACTTCTTCAAGGAGATGTGGGCTCTGGAAAAACTATTGTAGCCCTATTTGCTTCTTTACTTGCAATTGATAATCAATTTCAAGGTTGCATTGTAGCCCCTACTGAAATTTTGGCTCAACAGCATTACCAAACCTTAACAGAATTACTCTCTAAAACGGAGGTAGGCTGTGAATTATTAACGGGCAGTTCTTCAAAAAAGGAACGTGTATTTATTCACGAGGGACTACAAAATGGCACCCTTCATCTCTTAGTGGGAACTCATGCTATTTTTGAAGAAACCGTTCAATTTAAAAACCTCGGACTAGCGGTTATAGACGAACAGCATCGTTTTGGAGTGGCACAACGGGCCAAACTTTGGCACAAAAATGCTGTCCCTCCTCATGTTTTGGTTATGACGGCCACACCCATACCCCGAACCTTAGCGATGAGCATTTATGGCGATTTAGATTACTCCGTAATTGATGAACTCCCCCCGGGTAGAAAACCTGTAAAAACGCTGCATCGGTTTGATCAAAACCGATTGAAAGTTTTTGCTTTTATCAAAGAGCAAATCGACTTAGGGCGACAGGCTTATATAGTCTATCCCTTAATACAAGAATCTGAAAAATTAGATTACAAAGATTTGATGGACGGTTATGAAAGTATTTCACGCAGTTTTCCTACTCCCCAGTATCAAATAAGTATTCTACACGGCCAAATGAAAGCCGATGACAAAGCCTATGAAATGGACCGATTTGTTCGAGGGGAAACAAACATTATGGTGGCTACAACGGTAATTGAAGTGGGAGTAAATGTTCCCAATGCAAGTGTTATGATCGTAGAAAGTGCAGAACGCTTCGGTTTATCCCAATTGCACCAGCTCAGGGGTCGTGTTGGGCGCGGTGCAGATCAAAGTTACTGTATCTTAATGAGCAGTCATGCGCTAAGTGATGACGGAAAAATTAGATTGGAAACTATGGTAAAAACAAACGATGGGTTTGAAATTGCGGAAGTCGATTTACGGTTAAGAGGGCCAGGTAATGTTATGGGAACCCAACAAAGCGGTATTCTTCAACTTAAGATTGCCGATTTGGCCAAGGACGTTACCCTTCTCAAAGCTGCACGAAATTCTGCAAAACAAATGCTAAAGAATGATCCTGAATTGATCAATTCACATCATCAGTGCGTCAAACGCACCTTATCTTCCATGCGTTTAGATGCCAATATTTGGAACTTCATTAGCTAAAATGGCCATATAGATTCCTATATTTGTATCGTATTTTTAAAATTCTCTTCCATTGAAAATTTCCCATAATTGGCTGCAACAATTTATCAAGGTCAATCTGCCGATTGACGAAATCGCAAGGCTGCTTACCGATCTTGGCCTCGAAGTAGAAGGTACCTATCCCTTTCAAAGTGTAAAAGGCGGGTTAGAAGGAGTGGTTGTCGGTGAAGTATTACAATGTGAACCTCACCCCAACGCAGATCGGTTGCGAATCACAGAAGTAGATCTAGGAGAAGACAGAAAAGTTCCCATAGTTTGTGGTGCACCAAATGTAGCAAAAGGACAGAAAGTGGCCGTAGCTACAGTAGGAACCACTCTCTATATGCATGATGGTACGGAATTAAAAATTGGAAAAAGTAAAATTCGAGGAGAAGTCAGCATGGGAATGATATGTGCGGAAGATGAATTGGGGTTAGGGTCTGATCATGACGGAATACTTATCCTAGACAACACCATTTTAACCGGAACACCAGCGGCAGAAGTCTTTTCAATTGAAAACGATACTGTATTTGAAATTGGTCTTACTCCTAATAGAGCTGATGCTATGAGTCATATGGGTGTCGCCCGAGATCTAAAAGCCTTATGCATGTTACGTGAAATCCCTTTTGAGTGGAGCATTCCCGAAACATCATCCTTTCATGTAGAAAACACAAATTCAATAGTACAAGTAGAAGTCGTTGACACCGATCGATGCACTCAATACTTTGGAGTGACACTAACTAATGTAAAAGTAGCGCCTTCACCTTCATGGCTCCAAAATCGTTTAAAAGCGATAGGCATAAGTCCTAAAAACAATGTCGTAGACGTTACCAATTATGTCCTTCATGAATTGGGGCAGCCCTTACATGCTTTTGATGCTTCAAAAATCGATTCTAAAATTAAAGTTCAAACCTTTCCCAAGGGGACAAAGTTTACCACTCTTGATGGGGTTGAGCGCACCTTGAGTGATGAAGACTTGATGATCAGTGATGCATCCACACCCCATTGTATTGCAGGAGTATTTGGAGGTATGGATTCCGGTGTTACAGAACAATCCACAACTGTTTTTTTAGAAAGTGCCTATTTTGACCCTGTTAGTATTCGCAAAACAGCTAAACTTCACGGGTTATCAACCGATGCTTCTTTTCGCTTTGAACGGGGGATTGATCCTGAAATCGGAATTTACGCATTAAAGAGAGCTTCATTGCTCATTAAAAAAATAGCAGGTGGAGTTATTTCTAGTGAAATCCAGGAACATGCCAAACCCCTTGCTGAGCCTTCACCGCTTTTTTTAAGTTATGAACAGATAGAAAAAACAATCGGTGAACCCCTTTCAAAAAAAGATTTAAATACAATAGTAAATGCTCTTGAAATCAACATCAATTCTGTCTCAGAAACAGGAATTGGATTGATCGTTCCTCATTATCGTGTTGATGTGACTCGTCCAGCAGATGTGATTGAAGAAATTTTACGAGTATACGGTTACAATAACCTGTCAAGCAAACCCCTCCAATTTATAGCAAATCCTCCTTACAGCTGGAAAGATGCCCATAAGTTGACTGAGGCTGTAGCAGACAAATTAACCAATTTTGGGTTTTATGAAGCGCTCAATAATTCACTAACCTCCCCTGAGCACCATTCCGATTTTCACGATCCTGTGACATTAGTTAATCCTCTGGGAAAAGAACTGTCAATGATGCGTCAAAGTTTGATGCATCCTTTGTTAGAAAATATTGCTTTTAACAGTAATCGACAACAAAAACAAATCAAACTTTTTGAATTTGGATCTGTTTACGGGCAAAAAGATACCGAGTATATTGAATCAAAACGATTAGGAATAGCCATGGTGGGCTCAACCTTTGAAGCCCATTGGGATACGGCGCAATCACCCCAGCCCTTTTTCTATTGCAAGGGTGTCCTTACCGACATTTTTTCCGGTTTAGGGCTTCCGTCGCTTCAGTTTGAATCGACTAAACACGACCATTTTGACCAAGCGTTCAACCTTGTCTATCGCAAAAAATCCTTCGGTGTTATGGGGCTACTTTCTAAAAAAGTTGTTGCGCATTTTGAAATTGATCAAGAAGTATACTACGCAGAATTAGATTGGCAAGCGCTCCTCAAAAAATCATTTAGTGAGGGAGTAACTTTTGAAGAAATTTCAAAATACCCCATTATGAGACGTGATTTTGCGCTTTTAGTTGACGAAGCCACACCCTTTGAAGAGCTCCAAAAAACAGCCCTACAAACTGAACAGAAAATCCTTAAAGAAGTTCACCTTTTTGATGTATATCAAGGGAAAAACTTACCTAAAGGAAAAAAATCGTACGGTCTTAGTTTTAGTTTTCAGGACAATAAAAAAACATTGACAGACCCAC